>JBKJSN010000094.1:0-13916 GCA_046595815.1 Mycobacteriales bacterium | reverse complement strand
GACGCGGTGATCGCCCGCTACGCCGCTCGCGTCAACGGGGTCACGGACTTCGTGCTGACCAAGCTCGATGTGCTGGCTGGCTGGGAGAAGATCCCGGTCTGCGTCGCCTACGAGGTCGACGGCGTTCGCTACGACGAGATGCCCATGACGCAGACCGCCTTCCACCACGCCGTACCCGTGTATGAGTACTTCGAGGGCTGGACCGAGGACCTGTCGGCCGTGCGTCGCTTCGAGGACCTGCCCAAGAACGCGCAGCTCTACATCCGCGCGCTGGAGGAGATGAGCGGCGCGCCGTTCAGCTCCGTCGGCATCGGCCCGGACCGCGAGCAGACCCTGGAGCTCCGCCCGCTCCTGTAAGGCCTCGTCGCGCTTCCGCGAGGCTCACCGGGCTTGCGAGGCATGCGGAGTTACTGGTCCTCGACGAAGCCGGTTTCGTTGAGGAGGCGGCCGTCGCGCAGGCGGACGGTGCGTTTGCCGCTGTGCAGGTCGTGGTGCAGGGTCGGGCAGACCAGCACGGTCTCGCCGAGGCTGGTCTGGCCGGCGACGGCGTGGCCGATGACGTGGTGCGGCACGAGCGGGATGAGCGGGTCGGGTTGGCCGGGGCAGCAGCCATCGCCGGCGCACCTCTGGTCGAACTGGACGGTCGCGGCCTTGAGCTCGGTGCCGGTGATGGTGCGGGCGCTGTGCACGACGCCGAGGGGGGTCCAGCCGTGGCTCATGAGCAATGTGGTGACGTGCGCGTCGCACCACCACCTGCGGATCAGTGACCGGGCGAGGGGTCGGCCGCTGGCGCCGCGGCCGGGGGGTGCGCCGGGCAGCCCGTCCAGGGTGCGGCTGCTGACGGTGACGGCGGCTTGGACGGGGACCTTGCCGTGGGTGCCGCCGAGACCGCTGCTCAGGTAGCGCTCCAGGAGTCGTTGCATCGCGTCGTGCAGCCGCTTGCTCCGTGACCGGGGCACGAGCAGCTCCCCGACAGCGTCGGTGACGTGGCTGGGGGCGGGCGCGGCGAGCAGGTCCTGGACACCGAGGCCTGAGGTGCGGGCGCCGGGTTGGCGGTTCAAGGCGTGCAGCGCGGCCTGCTCCCAAGCCGGCAGGCTCGCGAAGTCCTGCAGGAACGGGTCCTGGCCCTGCGCTTGCAGCTCCTCCCGCCGGTGTTGCTCCCGCAGGAGGGTGTCGACGGGGTTGGCGGGGTCGCGGCGCGCCTCGGCTGCCAGGGCGGTGAACAGCAGCTCCCCGCACTCCGGGGTCAGCGTGCCCTCGAGCTGCCAGGTCCCGTCGCTGTTGGGGCTCAGCGCGAGGGCGCGCTTGTCCTGCGCGTCCTGCTCACGCCGTTCCAACAGATTGGGCAGGACTTGGTAGACGACGTCCTCCAGCGCGTCCTTCAACGCGCGCACCGGCAGGTGCGCGGTAAGCAGGACCAGCAGTTGCTCCAGGCGTGCGGTCTGCGACCCCCCGCCGGCGTGCACCGCGTCGACCTCCTGCTGCAGGGCAGCCAGGAGTGCTGCCTGGGCCGGGTCATCGGGGTCGAGGCCGAGGTGGTGCTTGCAGAGCAGGTCCAGCACGTTGTCCCCGACCGCGGCGATCAGCGCCTCCCCGTCCACGCCGTCGACCAGGCCATCAGGGCGATCCAGGTACGGGCCGATCTTGCCCAGGGCAGCGGCGGCCTTGGTCGCGCCGGCCAGTGACACCCGCCCGGTGTGCACAGCCGCGGCCAGGCGCGGCAGGGCGGTGAGCCGCCGGGCCAGGACCCGATCCGCACGGGGCGCGTCCGGCGCGACGCTGGCGAGCCAGGCGCTGGTGGAGCGGAACCCGCGGTGCTCGTGCAACAACCGGCCCGCCACGTCCTCGGTCCGGGCCAGCTGCAGCACCCGCACCGCCCGCTGCGCCTCCAACAAGGCCTCGGCCTCCCCGAGCGCCCGGCCCGGCTCCAGCACCGTCGGGTCCACCTCAGCCAGCCGGCCGAGCACCTCCTGCAGCTGCGCCACGAGCGGCCCGACGGTGGGCGTGACCACCTTCGGATCGGGCTGGTCGTCCCACACCCCCGGCACCGCCCACCGCACCGGCTCCGGGTCACGGCCGGGGACCACCGGCGCGGGCGCGCCCCCGCAGGCGCAGTCCCCGCCACACGCCGGGGGCGGCTCGTCCCACAGCGGCGGCCCCTCCAGCATCCAGGCGGGGATCTCGGGCAGCACCCAGCCCGGCGAGTCCTCCCAGGCCACGATGTCATCCGGAGGCTCCAGATCCGCGCTGATCGTCACCATCACCCCTCCCCAGGCTCGCTCGGGTGTTCGAGATCAAACCTACCGGGTTCCGCTGACACCGGCAACCCCAGGTGTGCACGAGAGTGCCTGCAAACACAAGGATTTCGCTGTGAGCGGAGGCCGATCTCGGCCCCGAGTCGGGCGACAGGCAGGCTAGGCCAGGGAGTTCCAGGCCAACGCGACGGCAAAGCCCAACAACCCCAAACCCGCTACCGCATCGGCCAGCCTTACGGCCCTGACGCTGACCGCCCGCCGTACGGCGCTCACGCCGAGAGCGAGGCCGGTGACCCAGGTCAGGCTGCCGAGGAAGACGCCGAGGACCAGCAATCCGGCGGTCGTGTCCGGCGGTACGGCGGAGAAGATCGCCGCCCACGACAGGACCGTGAGGGGGTTGGCGGCTGTTGCCGCGACCGAGGTGCGGAAGGCAGGCCACGCGGCGGCCGCCGCCCTACCGTCGGACTCGTCGGTCGCGGCCCACGCAGCACGTAGGGCCCGCACCCCGAGGTAGGCCAGCGCGCAGGCGCCGAGCAGGCCGACGGCTGTGCGTACCCCCGGCACCTGCAGCACGGCCGCCGCCCCGCCCGCTCCCGCTGCGGCGTAGACCCCGTCGACCGTCGCGATCCCCGTGCCGACCCCGACCCCGGCCGGCAGCCCGCCGCGCAGCGTGCTGCGCACGAGGTAGAGCGACATCGGGCCGAGCTGCAGGGCCACGAAGAACCCCAGCCCGAACCCGATCCCGACGGTGCGCACCGCCCCTCCCGCCATCGAGGCGAGGTTCCCATGATCCCTCGTGAAGGTCCTGGGCATTTCACTTGATCGGCGTGGAGGGGGAGGTCGGTAGCCTCAGGCGGGTGAAGGTCCTCGTCGTCGGTTCTGGTGCTCGCGAGCACGCTCTCGCCCGCGCCCTGTCCCGTGACCCCGCTGTCACCCGGCTGGTCGTCGCGCCTGGCAACGCCGGCACGACCGACCTCGCGGAGTCGTTCCCCCTCGACGTGATGGACCCTGCGGCGGTGGCCAAGGCGGCTGCTGGTTTCGACCTGGTCGTCGTCGGCCCCGAGGCCCCGCTCGTCGCGGGCGTCGCCGACGCGGTCCGCGAGGCCGGCGTTCCCGTGTTCGGGCCCTCCGCAGCAGCCGCCCAGCTCGAGGGCTCCAAGACCTTCGCCAAGGACGTGATGGCGGCGGCCGGCGTACCCACCGCCGCGGCTGACTCCTGCGTCAGCGCCGACGAGGCGGTGGCTGCCCTCGAGCGCCGCCGACCGCCGTACGTCGTGAAGGCTGACGGCCTCGCCGCGGGCAAGGGCGTGCTCGTCACCAACGACCTGCTGGCGGCGGAGAACTTCGCCCGCGACACCCTGGGTACGGCGGGTGCTCGCGTCGTCATCGAGGACCACCTCGACGGTCCTGAGGTGAGCCTGTTCGCGATCACCGATGGCACCACCGTGCTGCCGCTGCTCCCGGCGCAGGACCACAAGCGCGTGGGCGACGACGACACCGGCCCGAACACCGGCGGCATGGGTGCCTACGCCCCGCTCCCTTGGCTGCCCGTGGGCACGGTGGAGCAGGTGCACGCGCTCGTCCTGCAGCCCGTCGTGGACGAGCTGGCCCGGCGCGGGACGCCGTTCTCCGGACTGCTCTACGCCGGCTTGGCGCTCACCTCGCGTGGCCCGCAGGTCATCGAGTTCAACTGCCGGTTCGGCGACCCTGAGACGCAGGTCGTGCTGGCGCTGCTGGAGACCCCGCTGGCCCGGCTGCTGATGGCGGCCGCGACCGGCGAGCTCGCTGAGCACCCGCCGTTGGTCTGGAACGCCGGTGCAGCTGTCACCGTCGTGATCGCCGCCGAGGGGTACCCCGGCACCCCCGTCGCCGGGGACGCCATCACCGTGGGAGAACTTCCCGAGGCGGTCGAGGTGCTGCACGCCGGCACGAGCACGGTCGACGGTCAGGTCGTCGCCAGCGGCGGCCGCGTGCTGTCGGTCACCGCGACCGGGGTGTCGCTCGCCGACGCTCGGGACAAGGCCTATGCAGGGGTTGCGGCCGTCGAGTTGCGCGGCGGGTTCTCGCGAACCGATATCGCGGCCCGGGCCGTTCGTGGTGAGATCACTGTCCCGGCGCCGGGTGCGGCCCTGCCGGACGAGGGAGGCAGCGCGTGACGCAGGCGATCGACATCGACGAGGCGCAGACGTCGCGCGTCGCGATCATCTACTCCAGCCCCGCCGAGCGCGACCAGATGGCCCAGGCGGGCGCGATCCTGGACCGCTTCGGCGTCCTGTACGACGAGTGCTGCATGTCTCCGCACCGCTCCCCCCGGGCGCTGGCCGAGTGGATGTCGGAGCTTGAGCCCCGGGGAGTCGAGGTCGTCATCGCGGGCTCATCGGGCTCGGCCGCGCTGGCCGGGATCGTGGCAGCGCACGTGGCGATCCCTGTCATCGGCGTCCCCCTCTCGGCCTCGGCCCTCGACGGCCACGACGCGCTCTACGGCCTCACCCAGCTGCCGCCCGGCGTCCCGGTCGCCGCGGTCGGCATCGACAACGCCCTCAACGCCGCCGTGCTCGCCGTACAGGTGCTTGCTGTGGGTGATGAGGTGCTGCGTCAGCGGTTGTGGCGCTTCAAGGACGACTTCGAGAAGGCCGCCATCCGCTGACCCCCTCCTTGCGTCATCACCGCTGAGCGCGGTGGTGGGGGTGGTTGTGATGACGTTGCGGGGGCGGGGTCTGGAAGAATGGCGCATCGCCTGACTGAGGAGCCCAACACGTGATCGAGCGCTACACCCTCCCTGAGATGGGTCGGGTCTGGAGCGAGGCCCACAAGTACGAGCTGTGGTGCCAGGTCGAGACCCTCGTGCTGGAGGTCCACGCGGCGGCCGGCACCGTTCCGGCGGACTGCGTCGAGCCGGTACGCCGGGCGACCCCGCCGACGCCCGAGGCCGTCGCCGAGATCGAGGCCGTGACGCAGCACGACGTCATCGCGTTCCTGTCTGCCTGGGCCGACAACACCGAGCCGCGCGAGGCGGCGGCGTACGTCCACTTCGGCATGACCAGCTCGGACCTGCTCGACACGGCGCTCGCGCTGCAGCTCGTCGAGGCGACCGACATCCTGCTCGCCAAGGCCGACATCCTCGTCGCGGCGATGCGCGACCTCGGCCTGGAGCACAAGGACACCCTGAAGGTGGGCCGGACCCACGGCATCCACGCCGAGCCCACGACCTTCGGGCACCGGGTCGCCGACCTCGCCTTCGCGATGGCGCGCTCGCGCGACCGGCTGCGGCGGGCCCGCGAGGCGGTTGCGGTCGCGAAGATCTCCGGCGCGGTCGGGAGCTACTCCAACATCGACCCAGCGGTCGAGCAGGAGGTCGCTGATCGCCTGGGGCTCAAGGCTGCCGACGCGGCCACGCAGGTCGTCATCCGCGACGGGATCAGCGAGTGGGTCTCAGCCCTTGCGGTCATCGCAACGGTCTGCGAGGCGTTCGCCCTGGAGGTGCGGCACGGCCAGCGCACCGAGGTCCGCGAGCTGTGGGAGCCGTTCGGCAAGGGGCAGAAGGGCTCCTCGGCCATGCCGCACAAGAAGAACCCCATCGCCAGCGAGCGGATCGCCGGCATGGCCCGCATCGTCCGGGCGACCGTCGTACCTGTCATGGAGGGCATCCCCCTGTGGCACGAGCGGGACATCTCCCACTCCTCGACTGAGCGGGTGTGCCTGCCGGACGCGTCGATCGCGACCGACTACCTGCTGCACCTGACCACGCGTCTGGTGACCGGGCTGGTCGTGGACAAGGAGCGGATGCTCCTCAACCTCGAGTCGACCGGCGGCCTGATCTACACCAGCACGGTGCTGCTCGAGCTGGTCGAGGGTGGGCTGTCGCGCGAGGACGCGTACGCCTTCACGCAGGCCGCCGCGATGGAGACCTGGGAGACCGGTGAGCCGTTCCGCTCCACGCTGAGCAAGCAGGCTGCGGCGGCGGGCAAGACCCTCGACGAGGCGCGGCTGGATGAGGTCTGCCGTCCGGAGCGCTATCTCGAGCGGCTCGCACCGGTGTTCGAGCGGCTGGCTGCTCTCGCGTGATCCCGCTGCCGTTGCTGCACTCGGGCAAGGTCCGCGACGTCTACGCGGTCGGCGACGACCAGCTGCTGCTCGTCGCGTCCGACCGGATGTCGGCGTACGACGTGATCTTGCCGACGACCATCCCCGACAAGGGGGCGGTGCTCACCGGGCTGTCGCTGTGGTGGTTCGAGCAGCTCGCCGACGTCGTTCCCAACCACGTGGTCTCCGCCGACGTGGTGGGCGTGCTGGGGCCGGAGTTCGAGTCCGTGCGCGGGCGCGCGGTCCTCGTGCAGCGGCTGGACATGGTGCAGGTGGAGTGCGTCGCCCGCGGGTACCTCACCGGCGGCGGGCTCACCGACTACAACGCGACGGGCGTCGTGTCCGGGGTCGCGCTGCCACCCGGTCTCGTGGACGGCTCGCAGTTGCCCGCACCCATCTTCACGCCCTCGACGAAGGCGCCGGTCGGCGAGCACGACGAGCCCATCACCTTCGAACAGGTGGTGGAGGCGGTCGGCGCCGACCTCGCCGAGGAGCTGCGCGACGTGACGCTGCGGGTCTACGAGCGAGGCCACTCCGTGGCAGCGAACGCGGGGATCATCCTGGCCGACACCAAGGTCGAGCTCGGGCACCGCGCCGGCGTCCTCGTCCTTGGCGACGAGGTGCTGACCCCCGACTCCTCCCGCTTCTGGCCGGCCGCTTCCTGGGCACCCGGTGGTCCGCAGCCGTCGTACGACAAGCAGTACCTCCGCGACTGGCTCACCGCCTCCGGTTGGGACAAGTTGGCGCCCGGCCCCGCCCTGCCCGAAGAGGTGGTCGACAAGACCCGCGCCAAGTACGTCGAGGCCTACGAGCTGCTCACCGGGTCCAGCTTCGACTCCTACCTGCGCGAGAGCTGATGCTGCTCGACGCCCGCCCGGTCCGCCGGGTGCTCACCTCGCCGTACCTGCTCCCCGCGCTCACCCTGCTCGCGGTGGGTGTGCTTCTCGTCGATCCTCTGCGGCGCAGCGACCTGATGGTCTTCCTGCGAGCCGCGGACGAGGTGGCGCACGGCGTGAACCCCTACACGCCGCCGCACGACCCGTTCCTGTGGGGCGGCAGCGCCTACGTCTACCCCTACCTCACGGCGTACCTGTTCGTGCCGCTGACCTGGGTGCCCGTCCCGGTCGCCGACGTCGTGTGGTTCGTGCTGTCCGGTACGGCGATCATCGCCGGCTGTCGGATGCTCGGGCTGCGGGACCCGGTGGCGGTCAGCGCCATCCTGATGTCCGCGACGGTCATCCGCAGCTTCCAGGTCGGCGCCATCAACGCCCTGCTGTTCCTCGCTGCCGCGGCGGCTTGGCGCTACCGGTCCGGGACCAAGCGCTTCGCGCTGGCCTTCACCTTCCTCGCCGGGAGCAAGCTGTTCCTGCTGCCCGTCGCGGCGTGGGTGGTGCTGACGAGGCCGCGCCGGACGGTGCTGGTCGCCGGCGGGTCGCTGACGGCCTTCCTCGGGCTGAGCCTGTGGCTGGCGCCGATCCCGGTGAGTGAGTTCGTGGAATCGATGGGCCTGCTCGCCGAGCACGAGGGCACCCACGGGATGGCCTTCGCCCACCTGTTGGACGTCGTACTCAGCCCCTCGGTGGCCCGCGGCCTCGCCCTCCTGCTGGCCCTCACGCTGCTGGCCGGAGCCGCGGTCTACCGCCGGCGTCTGCCCGAGTCCGCCGACCCCGTGGTCTTCGCTGCCAGCATCGTCGCCGCCATGGTCGCGACCCCGGTCTACTGGAGCCACTACACGGTGCTGTTCGCGGCCGTACTGCTGGTGGTCTGGCCGACCCGCCGGGCGGCGGTGCTGTTCGCCGTCGGGACCTGGCTGGTGTCCCGGCCCGAGGGTGCGCCCGCCATGCTCCAGTTGCCGATGGTGGGGCGGATCGCGCTGCTGCATGTCGCGCTGGTCGCCGGGGTCGTGCTCATCGCCGTCGTGTCCGCGCGCCGGTCCGCCGGCTCTCCCGCCCCCTCTCCCGCTGCCGCCCCCTCTCCCGCTGCCGCCCCCTCTCCCGCCGGTCTTCGTCAAAATGCGGCGGCTGCCGCTCCCAGCGCAACTCTTTGACGAAGATCGTCGCCAGTGCCTCCGCGATCTTCCTCATCTAGCGGCTGTACGGCGGCCAGCACCGCCTTTTGACGAAGATCGCTAAGGGATGGCCGGGTGTGGACAAGGTCCGCGGGCTCGGCGCCGCTCCGGCACCCTCCGGCGATGCTTCCTGAGGTGCTCACCTGGACCGAACTCACCGAGCTCTGCAACACGGCCGCCGCAGCCCGCGCCTGCGTGGAGCGCGGTGAGTTCCGCCGAGTGCTGCACGACGCGTACGTCCGCGCCAGCGTGCCCGACGACCCCGTCACCCGAGCAGCCGCGCTGCGACGAGTCCTCCCTCAGGACGTCGCACTCTCACACTGGGCAGCCCTGTGGGCGCTGGGCCTCGACGTTCTGCCGCGCGAGAAGGAGGTGGACTGGCTGGACGTCACGGTGCCGCGTGGCCGGCACCTCAAGCGGCGCCCGGGCATCAGGTCCCACTGCGCGCTGCTCCCAGATCACGAGCTGTGTGAGGTCAACGGACTGCTCGTCGTCTCGGCCGAGAGAGCGTTCGTTGACGTGGCCCGCACGTCCGGGATCGTCGAGGGCGTGGCTTGTGGCGACGCCGCTTTGCGGGCGGGCGCTACGTCGATCCCACGCATCGAGGAGGCTGTCGCCCGGGCCCGGGGGCTGCGCCGGGTGACGGTGGCGCGGGCCGCGATACCCCACCTCGAGCCGCGCTCGGAGTCGCTCATGGAGAGTCGCCTCAGGGTGAGCTTCGTCCTTGAGGGTGGCCCACGGATGCACGCTCAGGTCGATCTCGGGGACGAGTACGGCACACCATGCGGGCGTGCTGACCTGTTCCTCGATGGAGTGGTCGTGGAGTACGACGGACGGGAAGCCCGGCTCGCACGCGAGCGCTTCACCCACGACCGGCGTCGTGGCAACTCGATCGCGAACCTGGCGCTCGAGGTACGTCGTTTCAGCGCTGACGACTACTACAAACTGTCCGGGCGCCAGCGGCTCCGTGAACTCGAGCGTGCCCTGGCGCTTGCACGTGAGCGTCGACCGCGGTTCACGTTCGGCAAGGACACCCTCCCTGCGCCCAAGCTCGTTCCCCGGCCGACGCTCGCCGACCGGCGTGCCGCCTGACTCAGGCCAGGCGGACGGCGTAGTCCTCGATCACCGGGTTCGCGAGCAGCGTGTCCGCGATCTTCGTGGCCTGCTCGAGGGCGGCGTCGGGGCTGTCGGCCTCGAGGGACAGCACCACGTGCCGGCCGATCCGCAGCGACTCGGGCGCTGCGAACCCGAGGTTCGGCAGGGCGTTCGCCACGGCCTGACCCTGCGGGTCGAGGATCTCCGGCTTGAGCATGACGTCGACGACGATCTGGTGCACGGCCACGCGACCAGCCTAGCCGCCCCGCCGTACCCCGCTTTTCCCGACGATCTTCCTCATCTTGCGGGCGCTCCCCGCTTGTGTAGCCGCGATCTGACGAAGATCGCGGCGATGGGGGCGGGCGGCGGCAGGGGGGTGGGGGTGGCGCACCGGTAGGATTGCGCAAGTGAAGATCGGCGTCGTCACCTTTCCCGGCAGTCTCGACGACCGCGACGCCCAGCGCGCCGCCCGCATCGCGGGGGCGGAGGTGATCAGCCTCTGGCACGCCGACTCCAGCCTCCACGACGTGGACGCCGTCGTCCTCCCCGGTGGGTTCTCATACGGCGACTACCTCCGCTGCGGAGCGATCGCCCGCTTCGCGGCGGTGATGGAGACCATCAAGGACGCCGCCAACGGCGGGATGCCGGTCCTGGGGATCTGCAACGGCTTCCAGGTGCTGTGCGAGAGCCACCTGCTCCCCGGCGCCCTCACGCGCAACCAGCACCTGCACTTCGTGCACCGCGACCAGCCACTGGAGATTGCCAACGCCGCGACGGCCTGGACGAGCGACTACGAGGCCGGCCAGGTCATCACGGTCCCGGTCAAGAACGGCGAGGGCTGCTACGTCGCCGACGAGGACACCCTCGACATGCTCGAGGCCGAGGGGCGCGTGGTCGCCTACTACGTCGGCAACCCCAACGGGTCGCTACGCGACATCGCCGGCATCACCAACGAGCGCGGCAACGTCGTCGGGATCATGCCCCACCCCGAGCATGCGGTGGAGGACCTCACCGGTCCCGGCACCGACGGCCTGGGTTTCTTCACCTCCGTCCTGAAGGCCCTGGTAACCCAGTGATCGACACCGTCAAGAACGCCGCCGCCACCCCCGATGAGGTCCAGCCGTACGCCGAGCTCGGGCTCCAGGACGATGAGTACGCCAAGGTCAAGGCGATCCTCGGGCGCCGGCCGACGCAGTCCGAACTCGCGATGTACTCGATCATGTGGAGCGAGCACTGCTCCTACAAGAGCAGCAAGATCTACTTTGCCCGCCACTTCGCCAAGATCCCCAAGGGCGACCGGATGCTGGTCGGCATGGGCGAGAACGCCGGCGTCGTCGATGTCGGTGAGGGCCTTGCGGTCACGTTCAAGGTCGAGAGCCACAACCACCCGTCGTACGTCGAGCCCTACCAGGGAGCGGCCACCGGGATCGGCGGCATCGTCCGCGACATCCTGACGATGGGCGCGCGCCCGATCCTGGTGATGGACCCGCTGCGCTTCGGCGACGCCGACCACCCCGACACCAAGCGCGTCTTCCCCGGCGTGATCGCCGGCATCGGCGGTTACGGCAACTGCCTGGGCCTGCCCAACGTCGGCGGCGAGGGCGTGTTCGACCCGAGCTACCAGGGCAACCCGCTTGTCAACGCCCTGTGTCTGGGCGTCATGCCGATCGACCGCATCCAGCTGTCGGCCGCCCGCGGCGTGGGCAACATCGTGGTGCTGCTCGGTGCGAAGACCGGCCGCGACGGCATCGGCGGGGTGTCGGTCCTGGCGTCCGCGACGTTCGAGGAGGACGGCCCCGCCAATCGCCCGGCGGTCCAGGTCGGCGATCCCTTCGAGGAGAAACTGCTCATCGAGTCGTGCCTGGAGCTGTTTGACGCCAAGCTCGTCGAAGGCATCCAGGACCTCGGTGGCGCCGGCCTGACCTGCGCCCTCACCGAGACCAGCGCGGCCGGCAAGTCGGGCATGCGCGCGTACCTCGACCGGGTGCCGCTGCGCGAGGCCAGCATGGAGCCGCACGAGGTGCTCGCGAGCGAGTCGCAGGAGCGGATGCTCGCGATCGTGACGCCTGAGAACCTTCCCAAAGTCCTTGCTATTGCTGACAAGTGGGGCGTCCTTGCCACCGCGATCGGCGAGGTCGTCGAGGGCAACCGGCTTGAGATCCTCTGGAACGGCGAGACTGTGGTCGACGTCCCGCCGGGCTCGCTCGCGGACGACGGCCCCGTCTACGAGCGCCCTGTACGGCGACCCGCTGACCTGGACGCGCTGCACGCCAACGAGCTGCCGGCGTACCCCGAGGCGACGAAGGAGCTGCTGCTGGCCATGGTCGCCAGCCCCAACCTGTGCAGCCGCCGCTGGGTCACCGAGCAGTACGACCGGATCGTGCTCGGCAACACCGTGCTCGCCGCGCCCGAGGACGCCGGGGTCGTGCGGCTGTCGGAGGAGACCGGCCTCGGGGTCGCCATGAGCACCGACGGCAATGGGCGTTACACACGCCTCGACCCCCATGCGGGCGCGCAGCTCGGACTGGTCGAGGCCTACCGCAACGTGGCAGCCACCGGTGCCGTCCCGATCGCCGTCACCAACTGCTTGAACTTCGGCTCCCCCGAGGACCCCGAGGTCATGTGGCAGTTCTCCGAGGCCACGCGTGGTCTGGCCGAGGGCTGCACCGCGCTGCAGCTCCCGTTGACCGGCGGCAACGTGAGCTTCTACAACTCCACTGCCGGTACGCCGATCAACCCGACTCCTGTCGTGGGCGTGCTCGGGCTGTTCGACGACGTGGCGCGCCGGACGCCGATGGGGTTCCAGGAGTCGGGCGAAGTGCTCCTGCTCCTGGGCGACACCAAGGACGAGCTCGGCGGCTCGGAGTGGGCCTGGGCGATGCACCGCCACCTCGGTGGTCTGCCGCCGCAGGTCGACCTGGCGAGGGAGAAAACCCTTGCCGAGGTGCTGATCGCCGGCTCCCGTGACGGCATGCTGTCGAGCGCCCATGACCTGTCCGACGGTGGGCTGGCCCAGGCGCTGGTCGAAGCTGCGCTCAAGAACGGCATCGGCGCCCGCGTCGTCCTGCCCGAGGGGCTGTCGCCTTTCGTGCAGCTGTTCAGCGAGTCGGCCGGGCGCGCGCTGGTCACCGTCCCGCGCTCGGAGGAGCTGCGCTTCACCGAGATGTGTGACGCGCGGGGTCTGCCGTGCACCCGGCTCGGCGTCACCGACGGCGACGCCCTCGAGGTGCAGGACGTGCTGACGATCGGCCTCGACGAGCTCCGGGTCGCGCACGAGTCAACGCTGCCGGCGCTGTTCGGTCCGCTCGCCGGCGCCTCGGCGGCTCTTCCTGCCGGCCCCGCGCTTCCCTGAAGTGTCCTTGGACCTGGCCGCTCAGGTCGCGCGGATCCAGGCTGCACTAGACGCGGGACAACAGCCGGCGGTGGAGGAGCTGAAGCAGGCCGTCCGGCTGCTCGCCAAGGCCTTCGCCACGGCTCACCCGGGGCGCTCCGTCGAGCTGCGGATTCCGCCGTACGTCGCCGTGCAGTGCGTTGACGGGCCGCGCCACACCCGCGGCACACCTCCCAACGTCGTGGAGCTGGACCCGCTCACCTGGCTGCGGCTGTGCAGCGGTGAGCTGGCGTGGGCGGAGGCGGTGAAGCAGGGTCGCGTCTGGGCGAGCGGCGCCCGTGCGGACCTCTCCGAATTGCTCCCATTCGCCCCATAGTGCCTTGGCTGAACGTTCACTCTGAGTAGTGACTTCGGACTAGATCCCTTTCTTTACAGGGGATCGCTTCCTATCTTTGTGTGAGCAAGACCTCACGGAGAGTAACCCTCGCCGCGAGAGGGAAGCGTTGATCCAGATCCGACTCACCGACCGTTCGCGACACCGCAGACGGCACGGAGACAAATCGGCCGCCTAGCGGGTCTGGGGAGCCAATGGCGAGACCGACCCGTCCCTCGACTCCGGACGGAGACAGCGCGATGGTTCATCGGACTCGCAACCTCGACCGCGCGGCGGCGGCCGCGTTCGCCCTCGGGCTTGCCGGGGGAACCATGGCGTGGAGCTCAAGCGCTGCCTCGGCAGCCCCCAAGGCCAAGGTGCAGATCTGCCACGCGACCGGCTCGACGAGCAACCCCTACGTCACGCACAGCCCTTCGGCCAGCGGCGACGTGGGCGGGCACGCCGATCACGAGGGCGACATCATCCCGCCCTTTGACGGGTTCGCGGGGCTGAACTGGTCCACCGGGGCTGCCGTGTGGAGCAACGACTGCCGCGTGCCGGTCACGGGTGGCGATGGTGGCGGCACGACTGGTGGCGACGAAGGCGGCACGACGGGCGAGGTCGAGGGCGGTACGACGGGCGAGGTCGAGGGCGGTACGACGGGCGAGGTTGAGGGCGGTACGACGGGCGAGGTTGAGGGCGGTACGACGG
>JBKJSN010000077.1:0-7153 GCA_046595815.1 Mycobacteriales bacterium | reverse complement strand
GGTCACGGATGATCGCGGCCGGGCGCAGGTCGAACACCTCGGTGATCGCGGCCTGCAACAGGTCGTCCGCCACGACACCGGTGCCGAAGGTGTCGACGAACAGCCCCACGGGCTCGGCCTTGCCGATGGCGTAGGCCACCTGGACCTCGCACCGGCTCGCCAGCCCGGCGGCCACGACGTTCTTAGCCACCCAGCGCATGGCGTAGGCCGCGGACCGGTCGACCTTGGACGGGTCCTTGCCGGAGAAGGCGCCGCCACCGTGGCGGGCGTACCCGCCGTAGGTGTCGACGATGATCTTGCGACCGGTCAGGCCAGCGTCGCCCATCGGGCCGCCGATCTCGAAGCGACCGGTCGGGTTCACCAGCAGGCGATACCCCTCGGTGTCGAGCCCCAGCGCAGCGAGCTCCGGAGCGATGACCTGCTCGGCGATGTCCGGCTTGAGCAGCGTCTCGATGTCAATGTCGGCAGCGTGCTGGCTGGACACCACGACGGTGTCGAGCCGGACGGGCTTGCCGTCGACGTACTCGATGGTGACCTGAGTCTTGCCGTCGGGGCGAAGGTAGGGCACGTCGCCGGACTTGCGGACCGCAGTCAGGCGCTGCGCGAGCCGGTGCGCCAGCGCGATCGGGAGCGGCATGAGCTCAGGGGTCTCGTCGCACGCAAAGCCGAACATCAGGCCCTGGTCCCCGGCGCCCTGCTGGGCCAGCAGGTCCTCGTCGCCACCGACCCGCGCCTCGTGGGCAGTGTCGACGCCCTGGGCGATGTCGGGGCTCTGCGAGCCGATGCTCACGCTGACGCCGCAGGAGGCTCCGTCGAAGCCCTTCTTCGAGGAGTCGTAGCCGATCTCGAGGATCGTGTCGCGCACGATCTTGGGGATATCGGCGTACCCCTCGGTGGTCACCTCGCCGGCGACGTGGACCTGGCCGGTGGTGATGAGCGTCTCGACCGCCACCCGGCTCTTGGGGTCCTGGGTCAGCAGTGCGTCGAGGATCGCGTCGCTGATGGCGTCCGCGATCTTGTCGGGGTGCCCCTCGGTGACGGACTCGGAGGTGAACAGACGGCGCGACACGCGAGCTCCAGGGAGAGAGGGACCTAGGACGCCCTCATCGTAGGCGGTGGGAGTTCAATCGCCGACGGTGCCGCAGTCGGGCCGGTAGCTCGCCTCGAAGAGCGCGTCACCCTGACGGGCTTGCTTGTTCGCGGTGGACCGCAGCACCAGCTCGCTTCGGCCGAGGGAGTAGGTGTCGACTCGGACGGTGTAGGTGGCCCCGTCCTGGCTCTCCGCACTCAGCACCTCCAGCAGCCCGTTGCGGCACCGGAAGCCATCGCCATGGGTGACGCTGCCACCGAAGCCCAGCCGGGCGGGGTCCCCGTCGAGGTCCAGCTCCCGCAGCGCCTTGCCATCGAAGCGGTACGGCGTGGCGAACTGTGTCGAGGCCCCCTGGGCTGTCTCCACGAACACCTCTGAGCGACCGTCGCGGTCGACGTCGGCGTACCCCAGGACGGCAGGGCTGCGGGGTGACTCCGCGTGCACGGGGGCCGTGACGCTCGCGCCGCTGGACAGCACAACGGTCAGCAGCTCGGCGGTCGCCCGGACCGTGTCCCGAGTGCCGTCGCCGTCGACGTCGCCAGGCTTCGCGGGGATCGCGCAGACGCAGGCCAGCGGTGTCGGCGACGCTGTGGCGCTCACGGTCGGAGAGGGAGTCGGGCTCGGGGCCGCCGACGTCGTCGCGACGACGGGCAGTGTCGCCGTGGGGCCCG
Source organism: Mycobacteriales bacterium (assembly GCA_046595815.1). Taxonomy (GTDB): domain Bacteria; phylum Actinomycetota; class Actinomycetes; order Mycobacteriales; family SCTD01; genus RYN-111. Next base: position 5,392 of record JBKJSN010000077.1, on the reverse strand, counting down.
GCTCGGCGCCGTCGTTGTTGCTGGAGCAGCCAGCGAGGACGACGGCAACGGTCAGGGCTGGGACGAGCGAGCGGCGCATGACACCACCCTGCCTGACGTCAGCGCTGTGCGGAACGGGACACGCGGGCATCACGCCCAGCGGGTGACGACCAGGTCCCAGACTGCATCGGCCAGGGCGTCCTTGCTCCCGAGCGGCACCTCGGTCGTCGAGCCGTCGGAGCCCAGGACCGTCGCGGCGTTCTGACTGCCCTCGAAGCCGGTCGGGTGTCCGGCCTCGCCCACCTCGTTGACGACAAGCAGGTCGCAGCCCTTGCGTGCGAGCTTGTCGCGGCCGTGGGTCAGCACGTCGGCGTGGTCGTCTCCCGTCTCGGCAGCGAATCCGACGAGCACCTGCCCACGTCCTCGCGCGGCCACCAACTCTCGCAAGATGTCGGGGTTCTGCACGAACTCGACCGAGAGCGTGTCGGTCTTCTTGCGCTTGGTGGCGAGCCGCTCGGCGGGCCGGTAGTCAGCGACAGCCGCAGCCATCACGACGGCGTCGGCACTGACCGCTTCGGCGAGTACGGCGTCTCGCATCTCGAGGGCGCTCGTGACGCCGACCACCTTGACCCCCGCGGGATCCGCGAGAGCGCTGCAGGAGATCAGGACGACCTCCGCACCCCTGGCTGCGGCAGCCCTCGCCAGGGCGTGCCCCTGCCGACCGCTGGAGCGGTTGCCCAGGAAGCGCACCGGATCCAGGTGTTCACGGGTGCCGCCGCTGCTCACCACGACCCGCCGCCCGACCAGATCCAGGGGCAGGCCACCGCGGGCGAGCACCCGCTGGCACAGCAGAGCCAACTCCTCAGGGTCGGGCAGCCGACCCTTGCCGCTGTCAGCGCCGGTCAGCCGGCCGACGGCGGGTTCGACAACCAGCACGCCCCGCGCTCGCAGGGTCGCAACGTTCGCCTGCGTGGCGGGGTGCTCCCACATCTCGGTATGCATCGCGGGAGCGAGCACGACGGGGCACCGGGCCGTGAGCAGGGTGTTGGTGAGCAGGTCGTCAGCGAGGCCGTGAGCCGCCTTGGCCAGCAGATTGGCTGTGGCCGGAGCGACGACGACCAGGTCGGCCTGCTGGCCGAGCCGGACGTGCGGCACCTCGTGCACGTCGTGCCAGGTGCTTGCCGTGACCGGCTTGCCCGACAGCGCCGACCAGGTGGCCGCACCGACGAACTCCAGCGCGCTGGCTGTCGGGACGACGCGAACGTCGTGCCCGCTCTCGGTCAGCTGCCGCAGCAGCTCCACCGCCTTGTAGGCCGCGATGCCTCCGGCGACGCCGAGGACGACCCTGTGCATCAGGCCCTACGGGGCGACAGGGTCGGGAACCTGCTCGTGGCTCAGCAGGCCTGAGTTGATCTCGCGCAGGGCGATGGACAGCGGCTTCTCCTGCACGGCCGTCTCCACGAGCGGACCGACGTACTCGAGCAGGCCCTCACCGAGCTGGGAGTAGTACGCGTTAATCTGGCGCGCGCGCTTGGCGGCGTAGATGACCAGGCTGTACTTGGAGTCCGTCGCGGCCAGCAGCTCGTCGATCGGGGGGTTGGTGATGCCGATCGGGTTAGCAACAGTGCCGGACACGTCTACTCCAGGTGCTCAGTGATTCTCATCAACGCTACCAGCGCATCAGCCGCGCGCTCGATGTCATCGTTGACGATGGTGGCCTCGAACTCACCCTCGGCCGCCATCTCGACCCGCGCCAGCTCCAGTCGGCGGGCCACGCGATCGGGGTCCTCCGTGCCCCGGCTGGTCAACCGGCGGGTCAGTTCCTCGAAGCTGGGCGGCGCGAGGAACACCAGATGCGCCTCCGGCATGGTGGCCTTGACCTGTCGCGCGCCCTGCAGCTCGATCTCCAGCAGCGCAGGGATCCCTTCGGCGAGCCGCTCCAGCACCGGCGCCCGGGGCGTGCCGTAGGAGTTGCCGGCGTACGTCGCGTGCTCGAGCAGGTCGCCGGCCTCCACCATCTGGGCGTACTCCTCGCGGGTGACGAAGTGGTACTCCACGCCGTCCCGCTCCCCCGGCCGCGGCTCACGGGTGGTGACGCTCAGGCTGAGCCAGACGTCAGGGTGGTGCCGTCGTACGGCCGCGATGACGCTGCCCTTGCCTACGCCGGAGGGGCCGGACAGGACGGTGAGACGGCCGCTCACTCAAACGCACGCAGCAGGGCCTCGCGCTGCTTGGCTCCTAAGCCGCGCACCCGGCGCGAGGGCGAGATCTCGAGGGTTTCCATGAGCTTGCCCGCGCGGACCTTGCCCACGCCGGGCATCGCCTCCAGCACCGCGACGACCTTCATCTTGCCGATCGCCTCGTCCGTCTCCCCGCTGCCCAGGACGTCCGCGAGGGTCGTGCCACTGGACTTCAGCTGGACCTTGAGCTCCGCGCGGGCCCGGCGTGCGGCCGCGGCCTTGTCCAGGGCAGCAGCGCGCTGCTCGGGGGTGAGGGGCGGCAGAGCCACGCAGTGCACTCCTGAGGACTGGTTGAAGGGGACGGGTGAACCTAGCGACAAGGCATAGGTGGTGGCAAAGGCGGGCAGCTCAGCGCAGGTCGGCGGCGATGCGGGCCGCGGCGGCGCCAGGGTCGGCTGCGCCCGTGATGGGCCGGCCGATGACCAGGAGGTCCGCGCCGTCGGCCAGGGCCTGCTGGGGCGTCGCGACCCGGGCCTGATCCCCGATGTCGGCCCCGATCGGGCGGACGCCTGGGGTGATGAGGATGATCCCGGGTCCGACCTCGGCGCGCACGGCAGCCACCTCCTGCGGGGAGCAGACCAGCGCCCGGGCCCCGGCACCGACCGCAAGGGCGGCGAGCCGACGTACGGCATCTAGCGGCGGACCGGCGAGGCCGACCGACTCCAGAACCGCAGCGGACAGGCTCGTCAGGACGGTGACGGCCGCGATGGTCACGTCGGGGGCTGCCTCCACGGCCGCCCGGACCATGTCGGCCCCCCCAGAGGCGTGCACCGTGAGGTAGGTCGGCTTGAGGCGGGCCACGCTCTTCGCGGCACCGGCGACCGTGTTCGGGATGTCATGGAGCTTCAGGTCCAAGAACAGGTCCACACCGCTGCCGCCGCGGACAGTGTCGACGACGCTCGGGCCGGCCTGGCAGAACAGCTCCAGACCCACTTTCACGACGGCAACGTGGGGGGTGACGGCCTGCGCCCAGCGAGCGGCGGTCTCGACGTCGGGGGCGTCCAGCGCGACCGCGATCGGCGCCCTCATGCCAGCTCCTCCTCGATCGCGGGTGCCGGTGGTTCTTCGAGGGAGCGATGGGCATGGCTCACTGCGTCCTCGAACGTCGCGAATCCGCGCTCCATCAGGGCTCTCGCCAGCTCGTCGAGCACGCGGATCGGAGCCGTCGGGTCACCGAAAACGGTCGTGCCGACACTGACCGCGTTGGCTCCGGCCAGCACGAACTCCAGCGCATCCAGCCCGGTCCGGATCCCACCCATCCCCAGGATCGGTACGTCGGGGAGCGCCTTACGGATCTGCCACACGCACCGGACAGCAACGGGACGGATCGCCGGTCCGGACAAGCCGCCGGTGATCCCGCCGAGGGTCGGACGCATCGTGTCCGTGTCGATGACCATGCCGAGCAGCGTGTTGATGACCGACAGTCCGTCCGCGCCGGCATCGACGCACGCGCGGGCGATCTCGGTGATGTCGGTGACGTCAGGGCTGAGCTTCGCGAAGATCGGGACCCCCGTCGGGGCGGTCCGCTTGACGGCTTGGATCACGGCGGCGGACGCCTTCGGATCGCAGGCGAACACCTGCCCGCGGTCTTCGACGTTGGGGCAGGAGATGTTGACCTCGATCATCGCCAGGCCCGGTCGACCGCGGAGCTTGGCCGTGAGCTTGGCGTAGTCCTCGACGCTGCCTCCGGCGATCGACACGACCGCGCGGGCGCCGCGGGAGTGCAGCCAGGTGAGGTCCTTGTCGAGGAACGCGTCGATGCCAGGACCTTGCAGGCCGATGCTGTTGAGCATCCCGCTCGGCGTCTCCGCCATGCGAGGCGTGGCCCGGCCCGACCGCGGGTCGAGCATGATCGACTTCGTCACGATGCCGCCGAGCTCGGACACGTCGAAGAACTGGTCGAGCTCCTGACCGGCCGCAGCACAGCCGCTCGCGGTGAAGACCGGGTTGGGGAACGTGACCGACCCGAGCTTGGTGCTCATGTCGATCGTCGGGGCCACGACGGCTTCCGTGCTGCGGACTGTCAGCTCGCTCATCAGTGACCACCCGCGTTGATGGAGCCCACGACGTCCGGGGGCACGGTGCCCACGTCGTCCCACCTCACGCGGTCGCCGAGGAAGACAGGGCCCTCGACGCAGGACCGCACCATGCGGGTGAGGCCGTCGTCGCCGATGACGGGCAGCACGCAGGTCATGCAGACCCCGATGCCGCAAGCCATGGACTCTTCGACCGCCACCTGGCAGGGGATGTCGCGCTCGGCGGCGAGAGCACTCACGGCGCGCAGCATGGCCATCGGACCGCAGGCGTAGACGACGTCGGAGTCGGTGCGGTCCAGAACGGCGGGGAGCACGTCACTCACGCGGCCCTTGGTCCCCCAGGAGCCGTCGTCGGTCGTGACCTCGATGCTGGTCGACATGCGCTTCGCGTCGAGCTGCCCGAAGAGCCTGTCCGCACCTCCGGCGCCGAGGACGAAGTCCACCCGGCAGCCGCGTTCGCGTAGCAGCGTCGCCAGGGGCAGCAGCGGAGCACTGCCGTAGCCACCGCCGACGAGCGTCGCCGTGACAGGCGTCGCGGGCAGCCGGAAGGGCTTGCCGAGCGGACCGACGATGTCGATCTTGTCCTGGGGGCGACGGCTCGCGAGCCACGCGGTCCCCTTGCCGTGGACGGAGAACACGAACTCGACCGTCCCGCCGTAGACCCCTCGCTCCTTGACGTCGTAGATCGCGAAGGCGCGGCGCAGCAGCATGCTGGACTCCGGCCCGCCGACCTGCACGGCAACGAAGTGGCCCGGCTTCGTGAGCTCGGCCATGCCAGGAGCCACGACCGTCATGGCGTTGTACGCGCCGATCTTGCGGATGGACAGGACCTCGCCCTGCACCTGGACGGGCATCAGACCTCCCTGGCGTTGCGGATGACGGTGTGGTGCTCCTGCAGGGAGGTGACGCCGATGTCCCCGCGGGCGAGCGCCTCGATGCCCTGGACGGCCGCAGCCCCGCCCTGGATGGTGGTGATGCACGGCACCCCGCGGGTCACCGCTGCCGTGCGGATCTCGTAGCCGTCGACCCGGGTGCCGACGCCGAACGGCGTGTTGAAGATGAGGTCGATCTCGCCGGCCAGCACCATCGGGACGACGTCGTCGCCGAGGCCGTGCGAGTGCTTGCCGACGACGCGCG
>JBKJSN010000212.1:0-22909 GCA_046595815.1 Mycobacteriales bacterium | reverse complement strand
CCTCGAGCAGCTTCTGGCCGACCGCACGCCGCTGGTCGTGGGCGTTGTCCTGGTGCTCGGTTTTCTGCTGCTGCTGGTCGCCCTGCAGGCTCCGCTCATCGCGGCCCTTGGCGTGCTCACCAACCTGTTGGCCACCGGTGCTGCGTTCGGGGTGGCGAAGCTGGTCTTCCAGGACGGGCACGGAGCGGGGCTGTTCAACTTCGAGTCGCAGGGCTTCCTCGACGCCTGGGCGCCCGTCTTTTTCTTCGCCATGGTCTTCGCGATCTCAATGGACTACACGGTCTTCCTGCTCGCTTCGGCGAAGGAGCACTGGGAGCGGTCCGGGGATCCGCGCGAGGCGATGGTGGGCGGGCTCGCACACTCCGGGCGGGTGGTGTTCGCGGCCGCCGGCGTGATGGTCGCGGTCTTCCTCACCTTCGCGCTCTCCGGCCCGCTGCCCCCCAAGGAGATGGGCGTGGTCCTCGGCGTCGCCGTCCTGCTCGACGCCGCTCTGGTCCGGCTGCTGCTTCTGCCCGTCCTGCTCCGCCTGACCGGCAGCGCCGCGTGGGCCTGCCCCTCCTGGTTGCGACGGGTGCTGCCCGCCGTCCGCTTCAGCCACTGATGCGTCCCGAGTACCGTCGTGACCCGACCACCGGAGGCCCCCATGAAGCTTGACGACGACGCCACGCGTACGGCGATCAACCGGCTGCGACGGGCTGAGGGTCAGCTCGCCGGCGTGATCCGGATGCTCGAGGGCGGCCGGGAGTGCAAGGAGGTCGTGACCCAGCTCGCGGCCGTGTCACGGGCGTTGGACAAGGCCGGTTTCAGCGTCGTCGCCAGCGGTCTCAAGCAGTGCGTCATGGCAGGGGACGCGGGCGCGATTGACGTCGCCGAGATGGAGAAGCTCTTCCTGTCGCTGGCCTAGCGGCGCACCAGACGGCCGAGCAGCCCGCGGGTCTGGCCGCCGTTGGCCACGCACGCTGGTGACTCCGGGGTCGGGCCGCAGTCGAGGGTGAACGAGCCGTACGGCGTGCCGTCCGGCCCGATGGCGGCGCCGATGAAGTCGTTGCCGAAGACCTGGATGGTGAAGGGCGGCGGGAAGGGCAGGTGCGTGCCGCCCGGGCCGGCGATCGTCCCGGCCCCCTGCACGTTGGACCCGAAGAGCACCGGCTCCTTGCGCACCTGACCCGACGCGACCGTGGTGCGGCCGGAGCGCAGCAGCGTCCGCACGTCCGGCAGGGACGCGACCCACGCGTACTGCGCCGCGTCGCCCGGCCGCTGGGCGAGGTAGGACAGCGCCAGCGCGTGACCACGGGTCGCGACGGCCCAGGTCCCGACGCCCACACCGGGTGCGGTGACGTCGATCGGCGCCGTCCAGTGCTTGCCCTCGTCGGCGGAGGCGATCACCTTCAGTGAACTGCCGACCTGGTGCACGACCACCAGCGTCCCGTCGGCCAGGACCTGGAGCGCGCTGGAGTTGAAGTCCGGCGTCTGCGCGGCCGGGATCGGCACCTGGCGCGGCGCCTCCCCGTTGCTGAGCACCGGGAACGTCAACGCCTCGTCGTCGCTGCGTGCCAGGAAGGTCTTGGGCCCGCAGGAGATCATCAGGTAGAGCTGCCCACGCGGTCCCGGCTGGGGGTAGTGCCCATCCATCGCGGACAGGCTCTCGCCGTACGGCGTGCACTCCGGGTGGACGGGGACGCTGCTGCGCAAGATGACCGAGCGGGGGGCGAACGTCGTGCCGTCGAGGGAGCGGTAACAACTGCGCTGGGCGATGAGCGGGCTGGTGAACCCGATGCTGATGTTGGCGCAGAAGTAGGTCACCCGCGGATAGCCGACGGGACGGTCACCGCCGATCGGTGGAGGCGCGGACGTGAACTGCGCGTTCTCGGTGATCTGGGTGTCGCGGATGACGCTGTGTGACCACGTCTTTCCCTTGTCGGCGCTGACGTTCAGGTGTGATGGGCCCTCCTGGTCCTGGCCGAAGGCGGGGAACAGCGGGATCGGTCCGTAGCTTTCGAAGAACCAGCGACCGGTCACCGGGTCGACGTAGTCCCCGTGGTCGGTGGGGTTCCAGGTCGTGCCCGAGGGCCGCACCAGGCTCCAGCGCACGCCGCCGTCGCGGGACACCGCAAGCGCGGCGGGGCTGGCGTTCGACTGGGCGGGACCGGCGTCACCGGGGAGCTGGCCGATGCCCAACGTCCCCTGCGGGAGGACGGCCGGCGTGAGCACGATCGTGCCGTCCGGGAGCACGTTGACGTGGCTCTCCGCCGTCGCGTAGCCCGTGCTCGTGCTGCACGCGAGCAGGGACGGCCCGGACCCGCCACGCACCACGGCGGTCCGCCCGTCGCAACCGGCCGGGAGCTTCTTGCCGGCCAAGGCCATCGGGCCGAGAGCACCGAGGACCAACGCGACGCCGAGCAGGATCGGGACCTTGCGCATGCACCCTCCAAGACAGGAACAGGTTCTAGTCTGCGCACATGGCACTGGGTGACGTCGAGCGCGCGTTCCACCGGATCCTGACCACCGGGATCACCGATGAGGACTGGCTCGGCTGGACCGAGTGCCTCACCGAGGACGTCCACTACGTCGAGCGGATCTTCGGCACGATGCACGGGCGGTCCGCCGTACGCGCCTGGATCAGCGAGCTGATGGCCGCCCGCGCCGACGTCCACGGCGTCCTCAACTGGTACGTCGTGAAGGGCGACCGCGTCGTGTTCGACATGACCAACCGGATCTACCACCCCGACCCGGCCCAGCCGCCGCTGGACTTCGCCGGCCTCACCGTCCTGCAGTACGCCGGGGACGGCCAGTTCGGGTACGAGGAGGACTACTGGGACGCCAAGGGCTCAGAGGTCGCGTACGGCGAGTTCCTGGCCGCCGTCGAGCGCTGCGGTGGACGGGGGCTGGGAGACGGACGTCTGGAGCAGCTCGAGGTGGAGCGCAAGGAGCACAACCACGCCGTCCTCGCGCGCGGCGGCTGAGACGCTGCCCACCCAGCATTTGCGGAGTGAAACGTTAGGATGGCGCCGAACTGCCGGGGAGGTTCGTGCGTGGACGCTGTGGGGTCGCTGCTGCGGTGGCGACGGCTCCCCGCCCTGGTCGAGGTGGTCAGCATCGGCATCGGGTACGGCCTGTACTCGCTCGTACGGCTGCTGGCGCCGCACCGGGTGGTGGCCTCCTACGCACACGCCCATGCCGTTCTCGCGGCCGAGCGCGCGACGTGGATGTTCCACGAGGTCCCGCTCAACGACTTCCTGATCCGGCACCACGGCCTGGTGATGTTCTCCAGCTACTGGTACGCCACCGCTCACTTCGTGGTCACGCCGTTCGTCCTGGCCTGGCTCTGGCGCCGCCGCGCCTGGGCCTATCCCATGCTGCGCTCCGCCATCGTCCTGGCCACCGTGGGTGCGCTGGTGGTCTATGCCACGTGGCCGCTGGCGCCGCCACGCTTCGTGCTGCCCGGCGTCACGGACACGGTCGCGGAGAACCCTGTGGTCTGGGCAAAGGAGGGCGCGGCGGCCTTCGTGAACGAGTACGCCGCGATGCCGTCGCTGCACGTCGGCTGGGCGGTGTGGTGCGCCGTTGCCCTTGTTGCGGTCATGCGGACGCCCTGGCGGCACCTCGCCTGGCTCTACCCCCTCACCACGACGCTGGTCGTCGTCGCGACGGCGAACCACTACCTGCTCGACGCCGTCGGCGGGGTGGCCGTCGTACTCGTGCCGCTGTGGTTGTGCGGCTTGAGGGTTAGCCACCTCCGCCACGGCGACGCGCTGGCGCCGCAGCCGTTGGTCGACCCCACGCTCGTCAGCGCCTGACGCCTTCCCCTGCGTCCTCACGCTTGCGCCGGGGGGAGGTCCACATCGAAGGACGTTGCGGGGCGATGAGGCGTAGCGCTCCCCAGGCTGCGGCGAACGCGGCCACCCCGAGGCCGAGCGTCAGCACCGCGAGGGCCGCTCCTTCACCGAGGTCGCCCTCGCGGAACCCGCGTTCGTAGACCAGCAAGGGCAGCGTCTTCGTCGCGTCGAGCGGCCCGCCCCTGGTCAGCAGCAGGGTCGGGACCAGGGCGTTCTGCATGCTCATCAGCACGTCCCTCGCCGCGAGCAGCAGCAGCACGGGGGCCAGCAGCGGCAGCGTGATCCGGCGGAAGCGGGCCAGCGGTCGGGCCCCTTCCACCCGGGCGGCGTCGTACAGCACGTCGGGGAGTTCGCGGCGTGCGGCGAGCGTCACCAGGAAGCCTTCGCCGAGGGCGAAGACCGACAGCGCGACGATCGTCAGCCGCGCGCCCCACGGGTCGAGCAGCACCGGTCCGGGGGTCTGGCCGAAGAGCCGCAGCACGGCACCGAGTGGCCCGTAGAACGGGTTGATCACCCAGAGCCAGATGAGGGCTGTGGCCGGATCGGGCAGCACCGAGGGCGCGAACACCGACACGCGCGTCGCCCCGGCAACGCGCCCGCGACCATCGGCGAGCAGGGCCAACAGCAGACCACCGAGCACCCGCAGGGGTACGGCGAGGATCAGGAAAGCGCCGGTGGTTCGCAGTGACGCGTGCAGCTCCGGGTCTGCGAAGACGTCGCGGAAGGTGCCCAGACCGTTGAAGGTCGCAGGCGACAGGCCGTCGTACGTCGTGAAGGCATAGCCGACCGTGAGCACCGCCGGTCCGACGACCAGGACCAGGACGCCCAGCAGGAACGGCAGGCCGAGCAGCGCCGTACCTCGCTGGTAGCGACCCCTCATGGCCTGGCGCGCCCGGCCGCGTCGAAGCCGCGGTAGTCGCTGAGGGTGATCCCGGTGCGGTCGCCGCGACGCACCGTGCTCCCCGGCTCGAGCCGAGCGACCACGAGGTGCCCGTCGACCATCAGCTCGGCGAGCTGCTCGTGGCCGAGGTCGTCGATGGCGACGACGTCGGCGGTGTCCCCGGGGACCAGGTGGACGTGCTCGGCGCGCAGGCCCAACGTGGTCACGCCCCTCGGCGCCGGCAGACCCGCAGTCCCCGCGGGGACCAAGGACATCGGGGGCGTGCCGATGAAGGTCGCCACGAAGGTCGTGGCGGGGCTGTCGTAGAGCTCGCGGGGAGTCCCGACCTGCTCGACCCTGCCGTCGCGCAGCAGCGCCGCGCGGTCCCCGAGCGTCATGGCCTCGTGCTGGTCGTGCGTGACGTAGAGCGCGCATCGGTCGTCGGCGCGCAGCAGGTCCTCCAGGTCGCGGCGGGCCTTGGTGCGCAGCACGGGGTCCAGGCTCGACAGCGGCTCGTCGAGGCAGAAGACCACGGGCGAGCGCAGCAGCGCCCGCGCCAGAGCGACCCGCTGCTGCTCCCCACCGGAGAGCTCGCCGGGACGCCGGGTGAGCAGGTGGCCCAGACCTAGGCGGTCCGCGATCGCTGCGACCTGCTCCTGACGCAGCTGCCGGTTCACCTTGCGGACGGCGAGCCCGAAGCCGATGTTGGCCGCGACATCCAGGTGCGGGAACAGCGCATACCCCTGGAACAGCATGGCCACCGGGCGTTCCTCCGGGGGCAGCGCCGTCACGTCCCGGCCGCCGACGTGCACGGCGCCGTTGTGGGGCGCCAGCAGCCCGCTCACCAGGCGGAGCAGCGTCGACTTGCCCGATCCGGAGGGGCCGACCACGGCGAGGATCTGGCCCGGGTCGGCGTGCAGGCTCACGTCAGTGAGCGTCGTCGCAGTCGACCTACCGCCTCCGTAGGAGAAGCTGAGCCGATCGACCGCAACGCCGGAGCTCATGCCTTCGCGAGTTCCGTCCGGGTGGCGGCGGCGATGTCCGCGATGGCCTTGTCGATCGACGTGCGGCCGGCGAACAGCTGCATCAGGATCTCCTCGGTCACGCCCTCGGCCTCGTTCCAGGTCGGGGTGTGCGGCAGGGCGCGCACGTGCTCGAGCTGGTCGAGGAACACCTGCGAGTTCTTGGGCGCCTTGTCGGGCGCGAGGAAGGCGGGGCTCGTCGCGACGGACCGCTTCATCGGCACGCTGCGGCCGGTCGAGGCGAGTACGGCGGCACCGTCACCTGAGACGACGTAGGCCGCAAAGGCCTGCGCGAGGGCCCTGTTCTTGGACGCCTTGGTCACGCAGTAGCCGTCGGAGTGCAGCACCGAAACGGCGGACGTCTTGGTGGGCACACCTGCGACGTCGAACTCAAGGCCAGCCGTCTTGCGGAAGCCCGGCACGGCGCGGCGGCTGTCGAGGTACATCGCGATCTTGCCGGCGCTGAAGGCCTCCTCAGGGTCCTGCGCGGCGCGCTCAGTGGCCGACATGCCGGTCTTCTGCAGGTCCAGCAGGAGTTGGAGGGCCTCCCGCGCTTGCGGGGAGTCGAGGTCGACGACGGTCGGGTTGTCCGCGTCGTCGACCACCTCGCCGCCGTTGCTCCACACGAAGGGGGCGAGGCGGACCAGGGCGGTCTCGAAGCCGATCGCGGAGGTGCCCTTGGCCTTGAGCGCGCGGGCGGTCGCGAGCAGGTCGTCCCAGGTCCAGCCGGACTTCGGCAGCGCCACCCCGGCCTTGGCGAACAGGGCAGTGTTGAGGTAGATCACCATGCTCGCGGCGTTGGAGGGCAGGCACAACAGCTTGCCGTCGAAGGTGAAGGCCTTCAGCGGCCCGTCGTACAGCCCCTCGGTGGCGCCCGCGGCGACGGGCTCGATCACGCCCTTCTCGGCGAACCCGCCCAGGCGCCGGTAGTTCATGACGAACACGTCCGGGGGCGTCCTCGCAGCGAACTGCGTGGTCAGCTTGGAGATCAGCTCGCCCGCCGCAGCCACGCCGTCGACGGTGACGGTCGTTCCCGGGTGGGCCGTCTCGAAGGCGTCCGCAACGCTCTGGAGCGCCTTGAGCTCGCCCTCCCCGCCAGCGGCGGCGACGGTGATGCTGCCGCTGAGCCGGTCGGTCGCCGCGGGCGTGTCGCTGTTGCCGCAGGCCGTGAGCGCGAGCGCGCTGACGACGAGCACGGAGCAGAGAGTGGTGCGCATGAGAGGGGTCCTCCTGGGAGCAGTGCTCATCGGTGGTCGGCCACAGGCGAGAGCAGGCGCCGCTGCGCGAGCAGCAGCAGGATCAGCGGGGGAAGGGCCACGATAGCGACGGCGGCCAGCGCGATCGGGGCCTCGGCCGGGTCGAGGTTGCGCAGGTCGGCCACGGCGAGCGGCAGGGTGCGCTGGTCGCGCGCCTGCACGTAGAGCAGCGCGTCGAGGTAGGCCCCCCAGTGGACGATGAAGACCAGTGCCGCGATGGCCGTGGTCGTCGCCTTGACCTGAGGCAGGCCAACGGTCCACCAGGTGCGCAGCGCTGAGGTGCCCTCTGCCCGGGCCGCGTCCCACTGCTCTGCGGGGATCCGCCGAAATGCCTGGTACGCAAGGAGAACGGCCACCGGCGTCGAGGCGGCGAGGGCGGGTGCGACCAGCGGCACGAGGGTGTCGAGGACGCCGAGTTTGAGGTAGAGCACAAACCGCGGGACCCAGAGCATCGGCAGCGGCAGCACGAGCAGCATCACCAGTGCCGGCAGGGCCAGCCGCCGCCGGGCGGGGGTGAGTTGTGACAGCGCGAACCCGGCAGCGCTCGCCACCACCACTCCGAGGGGTACGGCGAAACCCACCACGAGCAGCGAGTTGCGCACGGCGGTGCCGAGCCCGATCTCCTCGGGGAGCCGGGCGTAGGCCGTGAACCCGGGCTGGTCCGGCACCAGGTCCAGACCGTCCGGTGGCGGGAGCCCGAGGGCACGCAGCGACCCGGCGAGCACCAGCAGGATCGGCGCGAGGAACACCACGATCACGGCCAGGCGCAGCCCCGTCCGCAGTCCTGTCACCCGCCCATCCTCGCCTACGCCGGGTCGAGTCGCAGCGCTCCCGGAGCGGACGCGGGTACGGCGGGACGCACCGGTGCGACCGGAGCGAGCCGGACGTAGGGCAGCCCCTGGGCAGGGCGAGCGTCTGGCGCCCCCGCGTTGGGCCACAGCGACATCGCCCGTTCCGCCTGGGCGGTGATGGTCAGCGACGGGTTCACACCGAGGTTGGCGCTGATGGCGGCGCCGTCGACCACGTGCAGCGTCGGGTACCCGTGGACCCGGTGGTAGGCGTCGATGACGCCCGTCGAGGGGTCGTCGGAGATGGCGCAGCCGCCGAGGATGTGCGCCGTCATCGGCACGTTCGCCACGTCGCCGAGGGTGCCTCCGGGGAACCCTCCGATCTCCTCCGCGATCCGCCGGGTGGCCTCGTGCGCAACAGGGATCCACGTCGGGTTGGGTGCACCGTGCCCGGGAGCGGAGGTGAGCCGACCGCGCTTGGTCCGCCGTACGGAGATGGAGTTGTCGAGCGTCTGCATCACCAGCACGATGATCGTCTTCTCCGACCACCGGCGCACCGACAGCGAGCGCGCGAAGACGTAGGGGTGCCGCAGCGCCTGGGCGAGGAACTTCAGCGGCCGCGGGATCCCGCCGCCATCGACGAGGACCGTCGACAGCAGGCCCATCGCGTTGGAGCCCTTGCCGTAGCGGACCGGCTCGACGTGCGTGACCTCGTCGGGGTGGAAGCTGCTCGTGATGGCGATCCCCCGGTCGAACGTCTCGGCGGGCACGCGCCGGGCCTGCGCGCCGAGCAGCGCCTCGGAGTTGGTGCGGGTCAGCCGCCCCAGCGCCGGGCTGAGCCGTGGCAGCACTCCGGTGTCGCGCATCTGGTGCAGAAGTCGTTGCGTACCAAGGGTTCCTGCGGCGAGCACGACCTCGTCCGCGGTACGGCGAGTGACTGGCCCCTTCTTCCCGGTCGGCACCGAGGAGACCGCCCAGCGGTCGCCGTCCGGCTCGATCCGGGTCACGGTCGTCAGCGGCTCGACCCGCGCGCCCAGGCCTTCGGCGAGGTAGAGGTAGTTGGTGTCGAGGCGGTTCTTTGCGCCGTACCGGCAGCCGATCATGCAGTTGCCGCACTGGATGCAGCCGGTGCGTCGCGGACCCGCCCCGCCGAAGTAGGGGTCCTCGACCTCCTTGCCCGGCTCGCCGAAGAACACTCCGACGGGGGTCGGGTGGTAGGTCTCGCCCACGCCCATGTCCTTCGCGACCTTCTGCATGACGCGGTCGGCGGCGGTCTCGTGGGGGTTCTCCACGACACCGAGCATCCGCTGCGCCTGGTCGTAGTGGGGTGCGAGCTCGCTCTCCCAGTCGGTGAGGTGCCCCCACTGCGGGTCGCGGTAGAACGGCGGCAAGGGGGTGTAGAGCGTGTTGGCGTAGACCAGCGACCCGCCCCCGACGCCCGAGCCGGAAAGGATCACCACGTCCTTGAGCCAGGTGATGCGCTGGATCCCGGTCAGGCCCAGGCGAGGCGCCCACAGGAAGTTCTTGAGGTCCCAGCTGGTCTTGGGCAGCGTCTCGGGGGTGAAGCGGCGACCGGCCTCGAGCACCGTGACGCCGTAGCCCTTTTCCGCCAGGCGCAGCGCGCTCACCGAGCCGCCGAACCCCGACCCGATGACGATGACATCTCGCGTTGTCTCATTCGTCATGGAGAAAGTGTACGGCGGCGGCCGGGTCGCGCACACTCAAGGGGTGCGACGCTTGCTGCTGCCCCTGTTGCTGGTCCCGATCGTCTCCTTGACGCTGGCGGCGTTCCGCCCGCAGATCCTCACCGCGGGCTTCATGAGCTGGCGGGCCTTCGCCGTGACGGCAGGGGTCGGCGTCGCCGGCCTCCTTGCGCTGGCGGTGCTTTGGCGGCGGTCGAGGCTGGTTGCGATCTGGACCGCCGACCTCGTCGTGCTCGCGCTCCTGGCGGCGGTCGTGTGGCCGGTGTTCCGCGAGCGCACGGTCGTCGAGTCCTTCCCTCCCGTGGCGACCGTGCTGACCTCCCCGAGCCCGGGCGCCTCGCCGGTGGCTTCGGCGACCGTCGTACCCGCCGTCCAGATCGGTGCAGGTCAGCTGCACGGGATCGACCACCGCGCCACGGGGCGGGTCGCGCTCTACTCCGTGGGCAGCGAGGTGCGGCTGCGTTTCGAGAGCGTCGACATCGAGGGCACGCCGACGCCGTCGGTCCACCTGGTGTCGCCCGGGCAGCGTTCGCCGAAGGGGGGCGTGCGCTTCGGTGGGCTCAAGGGGGAGAAGGGGTCGTTCAGCTACGCAGCGCCGGCAGGGTTCGATCCCACGCGGAGCTGGACCGTTCTGGTGTGGTGCGACCGGTACGCCGTCCCCATCGCAGGCGCTGACCTGGTCTGATGGTGAGGTGATCCTCACCGAGCGGCTGACCCTGCACCCCCTCCCGACCGCCCTCGTGGCGTGCCTGGCGACGGGTGACCTGGCCGGCGCACAGGCGCTCGACCCGCCGTACGACCTGACCGAGCGCACGTTCGAGGGCGACGAGGGAGTCCTGGTACGTCGGCATGCCCAGCTGACGGCCGACCCGAGCGAGCATCCCTGGCTGCTTCGCGCCGCGGTGTTCCGCGGGACGCGGCAGGTGGTCGGGCGGATCGGTTTCCACGCGCCCCCTGACGCCGATGGCGTGGTGGAGCTCGGCTATGTCGTCACCGAGCAGTTCCGGCGGCAGGGCCTGGCCACTGAGATGGTCGTCGGGATGCTCGGCTGGGCCAGGGAGCAGGGCGCCTCCGCGTGCCTGGCGAGCGTGTCCCCCGACAACGTCGCATCGCTCGCCCTCATCGCCCGGCTTGGCTTCGTGAAGGTCGGCGAGCAGGTCGACGACGAGGACGGTCTGGAGTGGGTCCACCGCAGGGACCTCCGCTAGGCTTGACGCCGACGGGTGCGTGGTCTTTTCCATCTGCCCGCCAGGAGGCTTCGCCTAGCCCGGTCTATGGCGCCGCACTGCTAATGCGGTTTGGGTCTCAAGCCCATCCGGGGTTCAAATCCCCGAGCCTCCGCCAGCGGCGAAGGGCGCCCCGCCAAGGGGCGCCCTTCGCCCGTCACCGCCATGGGAACCAGAGCGCGATGAAGGTGTGGCTGTTGTCCAGCGGCGTCGGACGTGCGCGCAGCTGAAGCCGGTACGGCGAGGCATCCAGCGAGGCGATGAACGTGATGCGCCCGGCCGGCATCCCCCCACCAGCGATCATCCCGTTGGCGGACTGTGCGCCCCAGAACCCCGGGCCCGGCGAGCCCCCGGTGTACGCCCGGGCCAGCGCGTCGACGGCCTTGGTGCTGCAGGTCGCCTCGGCGTCCGCGGCATCGGTGGCGGAGTTGGTCTCGCCGTTGCCTTGGTTCAGGCAGAAGCTGGTCACCGGCTGGCTGTGCGCGTCGCTGCGGCCCAGGGTCGCGATCAGCACCATGCCCAAGCCCCGGAAGCGGTAGCGGTCGTCTGCGGCGTACGACCGTCCCAGCGGATCGACAGGGACGGCCTCGGTGAGCGCTGAGGCAGCCTTCGCCCGCGGCTGAAGGGACCCCGCCCCGGCAAGCCCGTGGAAGCGCAACCGAGCGGTCACCGGCGCGCCGTCGGTGAGCAGGGTCAGGTCGTAGTCACCGGCCGGCATGCCGTAGACGGCGTCCTGGCCGCTGCCCTTCTGGCTGACCCCCGGGCCAAGGGCCCAGGCCAGGCCCACGCCGCCGCGGACGGGTGCACAGGCCTTTCCGGCACACATGCCGTACCGGAGCAGCATGGCCGTCGCCCCGTCCATTGCCTGCTTCGAGTGCCTTCGGCGGGCGGTGTTCTGGGTGAGGACGACGCCGTAAAGCCGGCCCCGACCGGCGAGCTGCACGTCGGCGTTCGGCCGTTGCTCGGGGTCGTTGTACTCACTGCGGCCGCTGAAGGTGAACGGTCGGGCGGCGTGCACCCGCACCACTGCGTTGGCCGAGCCGCTCACCGTGACCGTGCCCGGCAGGGGGACGGCCCCGGCTTGGGCAGCCGGGACCGGCAGGAACACCAGCGCAGACAAGATGGCGAGCACAGCGGAAGGCACAACTGGAGAGTGGGGGCGGCGCACCCGACCACCCTGGGCCCTCGCCGGCGATCTTGCAAGAACCGGCTCGGCCGCCGGAGGGAGGCGTCCTCGGCGTGGGGGCTCGGGGATGTCGGACCCCCCGCCTACCGTCACAGGCATGCGGCTGCTGCACACCTCGGACTGGCACCTGGGCCGCTCCCTGCACCGCGAAGACCTCCGGGACGCGCAGGCCGCCTTCATCGACCACCTCGTGCAGACGGTGCGGACCGAGCAGGTCGAGGTGGTCCTGATCGCCGGTGACGTCTACGACCGGGCAGTCCCCAGCCTCGACGCCGTGCAGCTGTGCGAGGACGCCCTGACCCGGCTGCGCGAGACGGGCGCCCACGTGGTGGTGATCAGCGGCAACCATGACAGCGCCCGGCGGCTGGGCTTCGGTTCGCGGTTGCTCGACGCCAGCGGGGTGTTCCTGCGCACGCAGCCGACCCTGGAGCCGGTTGTCCTCGGGGAGGTGCCGATCTACGCGATCCCCTACCTCGACCCTGTGCCGCTCACCGAGCACCTGCGCCAGGTCGCAGCCGTCGCCCCGCCGTACGCCGTGGTGATGGCCCACGGGTGGGTCGCCGGTGGCGCCGCCAGCGACAGCGAGCGCGACGTCACGGTCGGCGGCGTGGGGGCGATCAGTCCGTCGCTGTTCGACGGCTTCGCCTACTCCGCCCTCGGTCACCTGCACGGGCCGCAGGTCATCGGCGAGGGGCTGCGCTACTCAGGTTCCCCGCTTGCCTACTCCTTCTCCGAGGCCACGCACCGCAAGGGCTGCTGGCTGGTCGAGACGACGGCGGCCGGTCTCGGGCGGGTGGACTTCGTGCCTGCTCCGGTGCCCAGGAGGCTGTCGACCCTGCGGGGAGAGCTGGCCCAGTTGCTGGCCGACCCGGCGCTGGTGTCGCAGGAGGGCGACTGGCTCTCGGTCACCCTCACCGACGCGGCACGGCCCGAGGAGTCGATGGCCCGGTTGCGCACCCGCTTCCCCCATGTCCTGGTCCTGAGCCACGAGCCCGAGGGGGTGGAGCGGAGCGAGCAGACCTACGCCGCCCGGGTCTCCGGGCGCACCGACCTGCAGGTGGCGACCGCCTTCGTCGAGCACGTGCGCGGCACAGTCGCCGACGCGGCTGAGGAGCTGCTGCTGCAGGAGGCGCTCGAAGCGGCCAGGCCGGTGTCACTGTGAGGCCGCACCACCTGAGGCTGACGGCCTTCGGTGCCTTCGCCGAGACCGTCGAGGTGGACCTCGACCGGCTCTCCGACGCGGGGCTGTTCCTGCTGCACGGGCCGACAGGGGCGGGCAAGACGACCCTGCTCGACGGCCTCGGGTTCGCGCTCTTCGGTCGGGTCCCTGGGGCGCGGCAGGGGGCCAAGCGGCTCCGGTCGGACCACGCGACCGAGGAGGTCCGCACCGAGGTGCAGGCCGAGATCTCCTTCGGTGCCAGGCGCTTTCGCATCACCCGCAGCCCCGAGCAGGTCCGCGCCAAGCGCCGTGGGACGGGCACAACCACCGAGCCCGCCAAGGTGCTGCTCGAGGAGTGCGTCGACGGGGAGTGGGAGACCCGATCGACCCGCGTCGGGGAGGCCGACGCCGAGATCGCCGACCTGGTGGGCATGTCGGCGGAGCAGTTCTTCCAGGTGGTGCTGCTGCCGCAGGGGGAGTTCGCCCAGTTCCTGCGCGCCGACTCCGTCAAGCGCGCCGAAGTGCTGCAGAAGCTGTTCGCCACCGAGCAGTTCCGCGACGCCGAGCAGTGGTTGGCCGCCAAGCGCCGGGCCACGGCCGAGGCCGCCGGCGCCGGGCAGGACGAGGTCGACCTGCTCGTCGCCCGGATCGCCGAGGTGGCAGCGACCGAGCCCGGCGAGCAGGACCCGGTGGTGTGGGCAACAGAGCTGCTCGCCTCGGCACAGGCGGCGCAATCTGTTGCCTCGCAAGGGGTTTCGGCCGCTACGTCCGCGCGGGACGCCGCCCGCATCGCGGTGGAGGCGGCGCAGGACCTGGCCGACCGGCAGCGTCGTCGCTCCCTCGCGGAGCAGCGTCGGGTGCAGCTGGAGCTGGCCCGCCCGACCCTGCTCGCGTTGCAGCAGGAGGCCGATGCCGCAAACCGGGCCGCCGAGGTGGCCGGGGCCCTGGCAGAGATCGTGTCCCGCCGCGGCCGCCGGGACCTGGCCCTGTCACAGGAGGCCGTGGCCCGGGCCGGACTGGTCGCGGTCGCGCTGCCGCCCGACCTCGACGAGGCGGACCTCGCAGGTGTCGTGACCAGCTGCCGTGAGCGCACCGGCCAGCTCGAGGCGCTGCGGGTCCTCGAGCAGACCCTCACCACCGAGCTCTCGACCGTTGCGTCCGCGCAGGCCGAGCAGACGGGTGCGCTCACCGAGGCGGCCGGGCTCGAGCTGGAGCTCGCGGCCCTTCCGGCTCGGCGCGAGCAGGCCACCCTGCTCGTCCGCGCCGGCCGCGAAGCCGCCGAGCGCCGACCCGTGCTGTTCGCGGAGCAGCAGCGCCTGCAGGCGCTCCGGCCCGACGTCATCGCACTCGTGCAGCTCGAAACCAGGCTGCTGCACCTGGCGGAGGAGCACCTCGCGGCGCGGCAGACGCACGTGGCGCTGCTGGAGAAGGCGAACGACCTGCGTACGGCGAGCATCAACACGATGGTTGCCCGGCTGGCCTTCGCGCTCGAGCACGACACTCCCTGCCCGGTCTGCGGGTCGTTGGAGCACCCGGACCCTTCAGCGCTGCGCGATGAAGGTGTGAGCACCGAGGACGAGGAGCTCGCCCGGCGGGCTGCCGACGAAGGCGCGAGGGCGGTCGCCGATGTGGAGGCTCGGCTGGCCGCTGACCGGGCGACGGCCGCCGGCCTGCGCGAGCGCGTGGACGCACTGACCCCAGCGAGCGTGGAGAACCAGCTCGCTGAGCTCGCCATGGACCTCGCTGTCCTCGACGCCGCTGTGACCGAGGGTCTGAAGGCAGAGCAGACGGCCGCCGGGCTGGACGAGGCACTGAGGACGGCGACCGGCGCGCTCGTCGCAGCGAGCTCCCGCGCTGAGTCGGCCGCTCGTCGCGCAACCGAGGCCTCCGGGCGGGCCACTGCCGCCGAGGAGCAGCTGCGCGCGGCGCTGGATGGGGCCGTCACGCTGGACGAGGCCCTGGCCGTGGTCACCGCCCGGGCCACCGCCGCCGAGGACGCACGGGCTGCCACCCAAGGCCTGATCACCGCCCAGACCGAGCTCGACGACGCCCTGCGCGCGGCCGAGAGTGCTTGTTTCGCAAAGGGTTTCGGCTCTGCTGACGATGCGCGCGAGGCGGCCCGGCCGGAGCCGTGGCGGGCGGGTACGGCCACGCACCTGCGCACGTCGGCCGACGCGGAGGCGGCGGTGCTCGCCGAACTGGCCGACCCCGCACTGGACGTGGAGCTGGACCCGCCCGCCCCGGTGGCCGAGCGCGCCGAGGATCTCGCGGCAGCCGACGCCGTCGTGAGCGAGGCCACCGCGGAGCTCGCAAAGGCGGAGTCTCGCCGTACCGGCTTGGAGCGCTTGGTGCCCTCGCTGGTGGCGGCGGTCGATGCGGTCGCACCGCTGGTCGCCTCTGCTGCGGCCGTCCGCAGACTCGCCGACCTGTGCGCCGGTCAGGGCCAGAACGCGCTGAGGATGACGCTGACCGCGTTCGTGCTGGCCGCGCGCCTGGAGGAGGTGGCTGCGGCCGCGACCGTGCGGCTGCGGCGGATGACGCAGGGGCGGTACGAACTGGTGCACACCGACGGGGCGGCGCGTGGTGGCGTCCGGGCCGGCCTGGGGCTGCTGGCCCGCGACGCGTGGTCAGGTCAGGACCGGGACACCGCGACGCTGTCCGGCGGGGAGACCTTCCTGGCGTCGCTGGCCCTCGCGCTGGGGCTGGCCGATGTCGTGATGGCTGAGGCCGGTGGCACGCGGATCGAGGCGTTGTTCGTCGACGAGGGTTTCGGCACGCTGGACGAGCAGACGCTGGACGAGGTGATGGACGTGCTCGACGGGCTGCGTGAGGGCGGTCGCGTGGTCGGGCTGGTCAGCCATGTGGCCGAGCTGCGGCAGCGGATCCCGGCTCAGGTCGAGGTGCGCAAGACCCGGACCGGGAGTGACGTGGTCCTGCACGGCTGTTAGGCCGAACGGCCTAGTCACAGATAGTCATTCCTGGTCATACCCGGGCTACGTCCGGTGCGCGTCAAATGTCGCATTCGCCGCATGTGAGGGGATCAGGCTGATGGCTTCGTTGAAGGACGACACGTCCACCGAGCGGATCGCAGCGCTGCACGACCTCGTCCAGCGGTTGGACCGTAGCCCGCGATCGTCTCGACTGGACGAGGCCATCAGGCGTTGGAGCACCGCCGTCGCGAGCCCGGCAGAGGTTGTCGCGTATGCCTCCGCCGTCCGCGGGCGGCTGGACGGCTGCACCAGGCGCGGTGAGATCTTGGACCGGCTGGCGTTCGTCGCCGTGACGGCGGTCTCCGAGCGCCAGGTCAGCGCGGCGCTGACCGACCCGCTGACCGGCCTGGCGACGCGGGCGCGGATGGCCGAGGAGCTCCCGCACCTGCTCGCTGCAAGCCAGCGGGCCGGTAGCCCCCTGACGGCCGTGATGCTCGACGTCGACGGGCTCAAGCGGATCAACGACGAGCACGGTCATGCCGCGGGAGACGTGGCGTTGGCGGAGGTCGGCCGGGCCGTGCGGGCCCAGCTGAGGGCGGCCGACCGGGCCTACCGGTGGGGCGGTGACGAGTTCTTGATGTTCCTGCCGGCCACTTCCCTGGCGGAAGCCCGGCTCGTCGTCAGCCGGATCCAGGCGAGCTGCAGCACCGTGTTCTCAGCGGGGACGGCCCTGCACACCGACGGCACCCGCGAGGTCGACGTCGCGACCTGGCTGAGCGAGGCCGACTCCGACCTGTACCGGCAGCGGGCCGCTGCCCGTGCCCTCCCGGTGGCGGCCCCGCGCCGCCGGGGGGCCCGGACCCGGCTCGGCTGGATGCGGCAGGCGGTCCTGCTCGGGCTGCTCGCCACGATCGCAGGAGCGCTCGGCTGGACCGGTGCCACGATGTCGAGCTCGCAGCCGACCGCGCCGGTGGTTGCAGCCCCGCAGGCTCCCGAGCTCCCCGTGCAGCGCCCTGCCGTCAGGGCCCCGAAGCCAGCGGCCGTTCCCGCCCAGGCGGCGGTGCGCACGGTCCGCCGCGTCGCGGTTCGCCATGCCCCCGCTGCCCGCCCGGCCCGCCCTGCCCCGGCGCCGACGGCGGCTCCGGTGGTTCCGACGCTGCCGACGGCGCCCCCAGCGCCGGCGGGCATCGTCGCCACTGTGGTGGTCGTGGTCGGAGAGGTCCTGCACGCGGTGTTGTGACCGATCGTGGTGACCCTGCGAGACTGCGGCCCGTGGACCTGCACGAGCTCAAGGACGCCGGGCTCTACGACCCCGGCTCGCCCGGCGCGCTGGAGCGCCGCGAACTGCTGGAGTTCCTGCTCTCCGAGGGCTGCAGCGTCGAGGAGATGCAGGTCGCGCACTCCCGGGGGAGGCTCTTCGCGCTCGCCGGTGACCGTCGGATCAGGCCGCTCGTAGGGCTGCTCACCATGCGCGAGGCCGCGGCGAGGCTGGATGTGGAGCCGGTCCAGCTGACCCGGATCTGGCGCACTTCCGGGCTGTCGGACGTCGGCATCGACACGCCTTTGTTGACCGAGGCGGACGTCGACTCCTTCGAGACCTTCCTCGCCGTACGCACCTTTCTGGGTGAGGAGACAGCGCTCGGCGTGGCCCGCGTCATCGGCGCGTCGCTGGCCCGCATCAGCGAAGCCGAGAGCTCAGCGATGCGGGTGGGCATGGATGCCATCGACGTGTCACGGTCCGGCAGCGAGGTCGAGACCGCCAAGGCGTACGCGGTGGTGACCCAGCTGATCCCTCGCATCGGCAGGCTGCTCGACAGCATGCACCGCCAGCACCTCGAGGCCACCCGCGTGCACTTCGAGGACATCGACATCGGGGACCGGGCGGCCTTCCGCTGCGGCGTCGGGTTCGCTGACCTGTCGGGGTTCACGCATCTGTCGCACCACCTCGAGCTGGCCGACCTGTCGCGGGTCCTGAGCGTCTTCGAGGAGCAGGCGACCGACACGGTGCAGGACCGTGGCGGGCGGATCGTGAAGTTCCTGGGAGATGCGGTCATGTGGGTCGCAGCCGCGCCCGACGACCTGGCCCGCATCGCCTACGACCTGGTCCATCACCCACGTGCCGCGATGCAGGGGATCGAGGTGCGGGCGGGCATCGCGTACGGCCTCGTGCTGGCTCAGGACGGCGACTACTTCGGCACCCCGGTCAACCTCGCCTCCCGGCTGGTGGCCAAGGCCGAGCCAGGGGAGGTGGTCGCTGCCGGCGAGCTCGTCGCAGCCCTCGGCCCCAGCTGGTCCGCCGTACCGGGGGAGGTGGCGGGCCTGCGCGGCTTCCACGACCCGGTCGAGCTGTTCACCCTCAAGCCCGCCTGAGTGGGGTTGGTCAGGCCTCGGGGCGGTAGACTTGGCCCCAGGACTGCACGGTGAGCAGGAGCAGCTGGCCCTTCTCGACCAGCTCCGGGTCGGCCTCCGGCGCGTGCACCTGTGCGGTGAGCACGAAGGTGCCCTTCTTGCCCACCAGGTCGGAGACGTCCAGGATCCCGCTGGACTCCTCGTCCTGGGTGAGGAACCCGAAAGCCCCAGGGGTGAACAGCGCGGGGTCGAACTGTGCGACCACGCCCCGGGCGCCGTCGGCGATGCGGTAGGCCAACACCCGCGCGAGGTGCGCGTTGCCGCCCGGGTCCTCCTGGATCAGCACGTTGCCGTGGGCATCGACGGTGACGTTGTCGGGCTTGTTGAGGTACGGCGCCTCGCTGCCGTCGAGCAGCAGGGTCAGGGTGCCGCCGAGCCAGGGACGGTCGACGTCGGTGAACGACAGCCGCCACAGCCCCCCGCCGTCACGCGGCACGCCGGCTTCGGCGGGGGTGCGGTCGCCGCCCTCGGTGGTGAGGAAGTAGTAGTCCTCAGGGTTGCGAGGGTCGAAGGCGCCGTCCTCGATGCGGTTCAGCGTGAGGCCAGCGTCCCTGGCTGCCGCGTTCTGCGCCCTGCCGTTGGTGTTCCAGTCCAGCGGTGCGAAGTCGACTGGCGCGGCCACGCCCTTGCCGTAGGTGCTGCGGAAGTCGGCGTCGGTGCGCACGGCGCCGGCGCGCAGGACGTGGTTGACGCCGTTGGTGAGGCCGGCCCGGTCCACGGGGGAGCCGGTCTGGGACTTCGTGCCCCAGTACGCGCGAAGCTGGCCGTCGCCGGAGTCCTCGTTGCCGAGCACCAGCGTCGTGTCGGACGTGGACGCGGCGAGCGTGTGGTTCTCCCAGCCCGCCAGGCCCAGCCGCGGAAGCTGCCAGGCCACGCCATCGGTCGTGATCCCGAAGATCCGGCCCTCGTCGCCGTTCTCCTCGTTGCCGAAGTACAGCTGCCCGTCGTACCCGCGTCCGGTGGTGCGGTTCAGCAGCTGCCCAGGGCCGGTGAGGGAGCTGGAGCAGAAGCGGTTCCACGCGGCGGTGTGGCCGCTCGTGGCACCGGCGGGGCCCTGCGGTGTGGGGCCGTAGGCACCGTCGGAGTACCGCCAGTGCTGCACGGTACGAGCGAGATCCGCGCCGGCGGTGACCCGTCGCGTCGCCGGGTCCACGGCGTACCTGCCGACGAAGGAGCCCCGTTGGCCGTGTGCCCGCACCGTGCCCTGGGTGTCGCGCAGCTCGTGGTTGACCAACACCTCAAGCCCTCCTTCGCCGCGCCGCGCGCCGAGGCCGTCGGGGATGCCGGCCATCCGGTAGCCGCCGACCCGGTCCCCGACCGTCAGCAGCGAGGTGATGCTCACGCCGTCGGCGGCGGGCAGTACGTACGGGCGGGTGGCCGTGCTCGGTCCGGTCGAGGCCGCCGGTGCGGGGGCGGCGAGGGCCAGGCCGCTGAGGCAGGAGAGCGTGGCTGCGGTGAGCGTCGTGCGCTTCACGTGCGGTCCTTCCGTGGGGGTCGGTGGTCCGCGACCGACGCTAGGAAGGCTTTCTGGCCGGAAGGTGAACGGCCGGTGTCCCGCGGGCGGCTACTGAGCCAGCGGCAGCGTCACGCGGAAGGTCGCGCCCCCACCGGGGGTGTCGAGGACCTCGACGGTCCCGCGGTGCGCGGCGACCAGGGCAGCCACGATCGACAGGCCCAGTCCGGTGCCGCCTGAGGTCCGGGTGCGCGAGGAGTCGGAGCGGTAGAACCGCTCGAACACCCGCGGCTTGTCCTGCTCGGGGATCCCGGGACCGGCGTCGGCCACGTCGACCACCGCCGACCCGCTGGCCGTCGACACCCGCACGGTGACGGGTGCGCCGGTGTGGGTGAGCGCGTTGCCGACGAGGTTGCCGAGCACCTGGCGCAACCGTGCCGCATCGCCCTCGACGACCGGAGCCGGCCCGGCCGCCACGACCTCGAGCTCGACGCTGCGGTCCGGATCCATCGCGCGCGCGTCCAGCACCGCATCGCGGGCCAGCTCGAGCAGGTCGACGGGCAGGTGCTCCAGCGGCCGCTGCTGATCCAGCCTGGCGAGTAGCAGCAGGTCCTCCACGAGCACCCCCATCCTGGAGGCCTCGGACTCGACGCGGTTCATCGCCCGGTCGACGTCGGACTGGGAAGGCAGGGCGCCCTGGCGGTAGAGCTCGGCGAAGCCCCGGATGCTGGTCAACGGTGTGCGCAGCTCGTGCGAGGCGTCGCCGACGAAACGGCGCATCCGCTCCTCCGACGTGCGGGCCTCGGCCTCTGAGGCCTCCCTTTCGGCGAAGGCCTCCTCGACCTGGGCGACCATCGTGTTGAAGGACCGGGCGAGCGACCCCACCTCGGTGTTCGGGTCGCCTTCGGGAACGCGTCGGCTCAGGTCCCCCTCGGCCACGGCCTGGGCCGCGGACTCCATCTCCACCAGTGGCTTGAGCGATCGCCGTACGACGAGGAAGGCCCCGCCTCCGAGGGCCATCAGGACGAAGACGCCGACCACGATCTCGATGCGCACGAGGCGGGCGACGGTGCGTTGGACCTCGTCGAGAGGTACGGCGACGACCAGGACTTCGCCTTGGGTGTTCAGGGCGGCCACGGCTCGCCACCGCAGCGGGCCGTCGTGCGAGCCGACCGTGAACGGGTGCTGGTCGATGCGGGGGGTCGCGGGCAGCCGCGGCGGGCTGACGCCGTCCGGCAGGCTGGTGGCGGCGCTGCCGACCTGCACGTAGATGATCCCGAACGAGTCCGGGCGACGCGGGCCGCCGCTGAGGGCGCTGCGCAACTGGCCGGGGGAGCGCAGGGAGTCCTCGAGCTGGGCGTCGACGCGGTCCTGCAGGTACCCCTGCAAGGAGCGGGTGGCGGCGAGGCCGCTGACCGTGAGGCCCAGGGCGGAGAGGCTGACGACGATCACCACGAGGGTGAGTCGGAGCGGCAGGCTGGTCATCCCCGTGGGACCCGCAGGACGTAGCCGACGCCGCGAAGCGTGTGGAGCAACCGGGGCTCGGTGGTGTCGACCTTACGGCGCAGGTAGGAGACGTAGGACTCCACGACATTGGCGTCTCCACCGAAGTCGTAGTTCCAGACATGGTCGAGGATCTGGGCCTTGCTCAGCACCCGGCCGGCGTTCTGCATGAAGTACCGCAGGAGCTTGAACTCCGTCGGGCTCAGGGCGACCAGCTGGCCGTCCTTCCACACCTCGTGGGTGTCCTCGTCGAGCTCGATGTCGGCGAACGACAGCTGGGTGGTCGCCTGCGGACTGGCAGCGGTACGGCGGAGCACCGCGCGGATCCGGGCCACCACCTCCTCGAGGGAGAACGGCTTGGTGACGTAGTCGTCGCCGCCGAGGGTCAGCCCCTGGACCTTGTCCTCGGTCGCGTCCTTGGCGGTGAGGAAGAGCACCGGCGTGCGGTCGCCCTCCTGACGCAGCCGGCGTACGACCCCGAAGCCGTCCAGCCCCGGCATCATCACGTCGAGCACCAGCAGGTCCGGGCGGAAGGTGCGCGCGGTCTCCACCGCCTCGAGGCCACCGGAGGCCGTCTGGACCTCGAAGCCGGCGAAGCGCAGGGAGGCCGACAGCAGCTCGACGATGTTCGGCTCGTCGTCGACGACGAGCAGGCGGGCTTCAGGCATCCCTCCAGCATCGGCTGCAGTCGTGCCCGTTGTCTGCAGACTCGCTGTGAGGTCCCTGTGGGTGTCGGGTCTGACAGGATCGGCCGGTGGGGAGCAACGTGGACGTCGCACTGCTCCTGGGGTGCGCCTTGGTCCTCGTCGCGGTCTTCGCCGTCCGCCTGTCCAGCCGCACCGGCGTACCTGCCCTGCTCGTCTACCTCGGGATCGGGCTGGCACTCGGCGAGGACGGCCTGGGGGTGCAGTTCGAGGACTACCGGCTGACGCAGGAACTCGGCCTTGTCGCGCTCGCGGTGATCCTCGCCGAGGGCGGTCTGACGACGCGCTGGCAGCAGGTACGTCGGGCAGCCGCCCCTGCGATCGTGCTCTCCACGGTCGGTGTCGCGATCAGCGTCGCTGTGGTGGCCGGCCTGTGCATCGCGGTGCTCGGGACCGAGCCACGGATCGCCCTGCTCCTGGGGGCCGCGGTCGCCTCGACGGATGCCGCCGCGGTGTTCTCGGTGCTGCGACGGCTGCCATTGCGCTCCCGACTGCGCTCGTTGCTCGAGGCCGAGTCGGGGCTCAACGACGCACCGACCGTCGTGCTCGTCACCCTCGCCTCCTCGAGCCACTGGGGATCGATGCCGTGGTGGCAGTGGTCGGCGCTGGTGCTCTACGAACTGGTGGGCGGGTTGGCCGTCGGACTGGCCGTCGGCTTCGCGGGTCGGTGGGGGCTTGGGCGCCTCGCGCTGCCGTCTGCCGGGCTCTACCCGCTCGCCACCGTCGCGCTGGTCCTGCTCGCGTTCGGAGCCGCAGGTTCCTTGCATGCCAGCGGTTTTCTGGCCGTTTACGTCGCGGGCGTGGTCGTCGGTTCGACGCGGCTGCCGCACCGGCGCGCGGTCCTGGGCTTTGCC
>JBKJSN010000175.1:0-9905 GCA_046595815.1 Mycobacteriales bacterium | reverse complement strand
TCGCATGACCGCCACCGTGGACCAGCCGGTCGTCATCGAGGCGCCCCGCGCCCGACGGACCCGCAACGGCAAGTCGGGCCGGACGAACTTCGAGATGTACAGCTGGATCTTCATGCGCATGAGCGGCCTGCTGCTCGTCGTCCTGGTCCTCGGCCACCTGCTGATCATGAACGTCCTCGACGGCGGGGTGCAGCGCATCAACTTCGGCTTCGTCGCCGGCCGGTGGGCCTCGCCGTTCTGGCGGACCTGGGACCTGATGCAGCTGTGGCTCGCCGAGTTGCACGGGACGAACGGGCTGCGCACAGTCATCAACGACTACGCCGTCCGGGACACCACGCGCTTCTGGCTCAAGATGCTCCTCTACACCTCCGCCTTCCTGGTGCTGGTGCTCGGCACCCTGGTCATCTTCACCTTCGACCCCAACATCAGGTAGGTCACACGATGGTCCAGTTCCACAAGTACGACACGGTCATCGTCGGCGCCGGTGGCGCGGGCATGCGCGCGGCCCTGGAGGCCGGTAAGCGCTCCCGCACCGCGGTCCTCACGAAGCTGTACCCCACCCGGTCCCACACCGGCGCGGCGCAGGGCGGCATGTGCGCGGCCCTCGCCAACGTCGAGGAGGACAACTGGGAGTGGCACACCTTCGACACCATCAAGGGCGGTGACTACCTGGTCGACCAGGACGCCGCCGAGGTGATGTGCAAGGAGGCGATCGACGCCGTCCTCGACCTCGAGAAGATGGGCCTGCCGTTCAACCGCACCCCCGAGGGCCGCATCGACCAGCGCCGCTTCGGTGGTCACACCCGCAACCACGGCGAGGCCGCCGTACGCCGCTCGTGCTTCGCCGCGGACCGCACCGGCCACATGATCTTGCAGACGCTGTTCCAGCAGTGCGTCAAGCACGGGATCGAGTTCTACAACGAGTTCTACGTGCTCGACCTGCTCATCGAGGACGGCCGTACGGCGGGTGTCGTGGCCTACGAGCTGTCCACCGGTGACCTGCACGTGTTCCAGGCCAAGGCGGTGCTTTTCGCCACCGGTGGCTTCGGCAAGGTCTTCAAGGTCACCTCCAACGCGCACACCCTCACCGGAGACGGCATGGGCATCGTGTTGCGCAAGGGGCTGCCCCTTGAGGACATGGAGTTCTTCCAGTTCCACCCGACAGGCATCTGGAAGATGGGCATCCTGCTCACCGAGGGCGCCCGCGGCGAGGGCGGAATCCTCAGGAACAAGGACGGCGAGCGCTTCATGGAGCGCTACGCCCCCACCATCAAGGACCTCGCGCCCCGCGACATGGTCGCCCGTGCGATCTACACCGAGATCCGCGAGGGGCGTGGCTGCGGGCCCGCCGGCGACCACGTCTTCCTCGACCTCACGCACCTGCCGCCGGAGCAGCTCGACGCCAAGCTCCCGGACATCACGGAGTTCGCGCGCACCTACCTCGGCATCGAGCCCTACACCGACCCGATCCCGATCCAGCCGACGGCGCACTACGCGATGGGCGGCATCCCGACCAACATCAACGCCGAGGTGCTGCGCAACAACACCGACGTCGTACCCGGGCTCTTCGCCGCAGGCGAGGCGGCGTGCGTGTCCGTGCACGGCGCGAACCGGCTCGGCACCAACTCGCTGCTCGACATCAACGTCTTCGGCAAGCGCGGCGGGATCTCGGCAGCGGCCTACGCCAACGCCAGCGACCACGTCGAGCTGCCCGCGAACCCGGCCGCCGACGTCGAGGCGCTGCTGACCCGCCTGCAGGACGGCAGCGGCACCGAGAAGGTCGCCGCGATCCGGGCTGCGCTGCAGGAGACGATGGACACCAACGCCTCCGTCTACCGCACCGAGGCCACGCTCAAGCGGGCCGAGGACGACATCGCGGCGCTCAAGGTGCGCTATGGCAACGTCGGGGTCAGCGACCGCGGCAAGCGCTACAACACCGAGCTGCTCGAGGCCGTCGAGCTCGGCTTCCTGCTCGACCTCGCCCAGGTGCTCGTCGTGTCTGCACGGGCCCGCAACGAGTCCCGCGGCGGACACTCCCGCGAGGACTTCCCACACCGCGACGACGCGCAGTTCATGCGCCACACGATGGCCTACCGCGAAGACGGGTCGGTCCGACTCGACTACAAGCCGGTCGTGCAGACCCGGTACCAGCCGATGGAGCGCAAGTACTGATGACCGCCGAGACCGTCACCGCCGTCGAGCGCACCGTCACGCTCAAGATCCGCCGCTTCGACCCCGAGGTCGCCCCCGAGGCCGTGTGGGAGAGCTTCGAGGTCCCCGTCGAGAAGGGCGACCGCCTGCTCGACGCGCTGCACTACGTGAAGTGGAACCTCGACGGGTCGCTGACGTTCCGTCGGTCCTGCGCCCACGGCGTGTGCGGCTCCGACGCGATGCGCATCAACGGCGTCAACCGCCTCGCCTGCAAGGTGCTCGTGAAGGACCTCGGCAACGAGATCACCGTCGAGCCCATCAAGGGCCTGACGGTCGAGAAGGACCTCGTCGTCGACATGAACCCCTTCTTCGAGGCGTTCCGGTCGATCAAGCCCTTCCTCATCACCAACGGCAATGAGCCCACCCGCGAGCGGATCCAGTCGGCCGAGCAGCGCGAGCGCTTCGACGACACGACCAAGTGCATCATGTGCGCCGCCTGTACGACGTCCTGCCCGGTCTTCTGGAACGACGACGCCTACTTCGGCCCGCAGGCCATCGTGATGGCCCACCGGTTCATCTTCGACAGCCGCGACGAGGGCGCCGCCGAGCGCCTGGAGATCCTCAACGAGAAGGAGGGCGTCTGGCGCTGCCGGACGACCTTCAACTGCACCGACGCCTGCCCCCGCGGCATCGAGGTCACCAAGGCCATCCAAGAGGTCAAACGCGCGTTGATCTTCCGCAAGGTCTGACCCCCTTCACAACGTCCTCAAGACTGACGCTGCGGGGGGACCACTTCGTAGGACGTTGCGGGGTGGCGGGGGGTGGCGCAGGTAGCCTGATGGGCGTCATGCGCATCCCCCTCAGCCTGCTCGCGGGCGCCCTCGCCTGCCTCCTGACCGCCCCGGCCGCAGCGGCTGAGGCGCCCGGCGTGATCGGCGGCGACCGGCTCGCCACCCGTGGCGTCGTCGTCAGCGCCGGCGCCCCCGCCCTCCCCGCGACCTTCGCGGCAGGCTGGTTGGTCGCGGACCTGACCACCGGCGAGGTGCTCGCCGCGCGCGACCCGCACGGCCGCTACGCCCCGGCCAGCACGCTCAAGGTCCTCACCGCCGAGACCCTCATCCCGAACCTCGACCCGACCAAGCTCGTCCAGCCCACCTGGGACGACGTGAACGTCGAGGGCTCCCGGGTCGGGATCGTGCAGAAGATGCGCTACTCGGTGAAGGACCTGTTCACCGCGATGCTCGTGGTGTCCGGCAACGACGCTGCCAACGCCCTCGCGACCGCCAACGGCGGGCTCGCCACCACGCTGGCCCAGATGAACGCCGAGGCCAAGCGGCTCAACGCCTTCGACACCCGGGCCATGAACGCCAACGGCTTGGACCACCCGAAGCAGCTGTCCTCGCCGTACGACCTGGCGCTGATCGGTCGCGCGGCCATGCAGTCCAGCGCCTTCCGCGGGTACGTCGCGACCAAGCGCCACTACCTGCCGGCACCGGGCAACAAGACCATCTACATCGCCAGCCACAACCGGCTGCTGTGGAACTACGACGGCGCCATCGGCATCAAGAACGGCTACACGACCCGGGCGCGCGCGACCTTCGTGGGGGCGGCGACCCGAGGCGGCCACACCCTCATCGTGACCTTGATGAAGACCAACCCCCGCTACTGGCCCGAGGCCGCGGCGCTGCTCAACTGGGGCTTCAAGGCCAAGGCCGCAGGCATCGAGCCGGTGGGGCAGCTCGTCGACCCCAATCCGGTCGCCACCGACGCTGCCGGCGTCTCCTCCAACGCGGGTACGGCGCTCGCTCCTGTGACAACCCCCAAGACCGTGCAGGCCTCAGCGCCCGGCGTCCCCGTCCTCCCTACGCTGCTGGTGGGATCGGGTCTGGCCGTGCTGGGTGGCGGGGTGCTGCGCAACCGCCAGGTGCGCCGGCGGCGCTACCGCAGCCGGAACCGGCTCGCCTTGAAACTGCCCGGCTAGGCAACAGGGACGGCCCGGTCAGCTGCCGACGAAGTCCCGGACCTTGGGGGGCAATCCCAGCACCAGTCCACGGCCGTCATGCTCCAGGCGCAGCCCTCGCGGGTCCCAGTCGAGGGCCCAGCCGCGGGTGTCGACGTCGCGTTCCAGGGACTCGAGGAGCAGCGCGCGTCGCTGCTCGAAGTCGCGCGGCTCGCGGTCGGTCTCCAGCGCGATGAGGAAAACCAGTTCGTCCTCCTCCAGCGCTCCCAGCCGGTCGAGCCGCTCGTCTATCTGCAGCGCGACGGGGGCCAGCATCAGGTCTGTCACGTCGTGCGGGATCTGTTGCATCAGGTAGATCCTTCCTCGCTCTCCCCCAGCCTCTGGCCGAATCTGTCCGCGCGCCAGGGCAGGAAGTCCTCCCGGAGCGGCCACCCAGCGGGACTCAGGAGTCTGCCGGCACCGGGCCGGGCAGCGGCATGCCGAAGGGGAAGTCGCGCTGCGGACGCCACACCCCGTCGGGCCCCTTCTCGAACAGCGAGAACCCCCACACCTCGAACCGTGCGTCGTAGGTCGCCAGCTCATCGAACGCCTGGTCCAGCAGGGGAGCGGCGACATCGTGCGCCACGGTCACGTGCGGGTGGTACGGGAAGCGCACCTCCCTCAGCAGCGGGCCGGACCGCACAGCGGACTCCAGCCGCTCGCACTCGCCGATCCCCTGCACCAGCGGCACGAACACCACCGGCGAGATGGGGCGGAACGTCCCCGAGCCGCGCAGGTGCATGGTGAACGGGGCCTGCACCTCGGCGACCTGACGCAGGTGCTCCTCCACCTCGTCGAGATCGTCGGTGGCCAGCTCCGTCGGAGGAAGCAGGGTGACGTGCGGAGGGATGTCGGCGGCGTTCGGGTCACCGAGGCGTTCCCGCCAGCCCTGCAGTTCCGAGGTATAGGGCTCCGGGATCCCGACGGCGACCCCGATCTCGCGCCGCGGCATCAGCGGGCCGGCAGGAGGCCCACGCGCTCCCGGACGGCGGCCATCGTCGCCTCGGCCACCACCGCCGCCTTCGCGCGACCAGCAGCCAGGACCTCATCGAGGTACGCCGGGTCGGCGCTGAGCTCGGCGTACCTCGCCCGGATCGGGGCGAAGAGCTCGACGACGGTGTCGGCCACATCGCCCTTGAAGTCGCCGTACCCCTTGCCGGCGTAGGCGTCCTGCAGCTCGGAGACCTCCTTGCCGGTGCACGCGGACAAGATGGTGAGCAGGTTGGAGATGCCGGGCTTGTCCGCCTCGTCGAAGACAACCTCACGACCGGTGTCGGTCACCGCCGACTTGATCTTCTTGATGGTGGCCTTGTCGTCCTCGATGACCCACAGCGTGCCGACGCCCCCACGGGAGGTGCTCATCTTGGCGCTGGGGTCGGCGAGGTCCTTGATCCGGGCAACCGACTTGACGGTGTGCGGGGCCGGGACGGTGAAGGTCTCGCCGTACCGGTTGTTGAAGCGCGTCGCGAGGTCGCGCGTCAGCTCCAGGTGCTGCTTCTGGTCCTCACCGACCGGGACGGCCTGCGCCTGGTAGAGCAAGATGTCGCCGGCCTGCAGGATGGGGTAGTTGAACAGGCCGACATTCCCTCCACCCTTTTCCTTGAACTGCGTCATCCGCGAGGCTTCGCCGAAGCCGGTCAGGCAGGACAGGACCCAGCCGAGCTCGGCGTGCTCGGGCAGGTGCGACTGGGCGAACAGCGCCGACCTCTCGGGGTCGACACCCATCGCGATCAGCTCGGCGACCACCCGGCGGATCTGGGCGCGCAGCACCTCAGGGTCGGGCGTGGTCGTGAGCGCGTGCAGGTCGGCGACGAAGTAGAAGCACTCGTAGTCGTCCTGCATGGACGCCCACTGGCGCACGGCCCCGAGGAAGTTGCCGAGGTGCTTGCCCTCACCTGTCGGCTGGATGCCGGAGAGGACGCGGGGTCGAGAAGGCATGCGGCTCAGTCAATCAGACGAGACGCGCGAGCAGCTCGGCCTCGGCCTTGGTCAGCTTGCCCACCATCTCGACGATGAAGGACTCAGCCTTGCCGCCGATCAGGGGGATGCTCACCTTGGCCTCGCCCTGGACGCGGTAGCGGGTCCCGGTCGCGGTCGGCTCCAGCGACATGGTGCCGCTGACCTTCGCGGGGGCACCGGGGATCTCGCCGTTCCAGGTGCCGCGGCGAACGCCCCCCTCGGACGGTCCCCACGCCTCGGTCTGGTTCGCCCGCCCGCCCTTGGGCAGGAACTTCTCCAGAAAGCCGGGTACGCCGTCCGGCAGGCCACGGGAGACGACCAGCGTCACCGCGTCCCCCGCCGCGACCGTGCGGCTCTCGGTGCGGCTCTCGTCGTCGAAGGCCTCGGCCTTGTGCGCAGCCCAGCCCTCGCCGGAGATCACGGCGTAGACGGACTCGACGTCCCCAGGGATGTCGTAGCTCACGTCGAGCTTCTTGGCCATCAGTCCTCCGTCTGGGGCAGCGGGGTCACTCTGACACGTGCGATGCGTCGGCCGTCGAGCTCGGCGACCTCCAGGCGGTGCCCGTCGGCCTCTACGGCCTCACCCTTCTTGGGGACGTGGCCCAGCGCGGCCATGACGTACCCAGCCAGCGTCTCGTAGGGCCCCTCCGGCAACCGGACGCCGGTCTGCTCCTGCACCTCGTCGAGGTTGAGCAGGCCGTCCGCCTCGAGCTCCCCGCCCTTGAAGCGAAGGGCCTGAGTGTCGGGGGTGTCGTACTCATCCCTGATGTCCCCGATGACCTCTTCGATGAGGTCCTCGAGGGTCACGATGCCCGCCGTACCGCCGTACTCGTCCATGACGATCGCGAGGTGGTGACCCTCACGCCGCATCTCCGACAGGGCGGGGAGCACCTTCTTGGTGTCCGGCAGCAGCTTCACGTCGCGAGTGACATCGCCGACCTTGAGGGTCCGTGCCTTCGTCTGGGGCAGGAGCAGGTCGCGCACGTGGACGAAGCCCACGACGTCGTCCTGGTTGTCGCGGGTGACGGGGTAGCGGGAGTGCGGCGCGGTCGAGGTGACCTTCGCTGCCCGCGCGACGGTCATCGACGCCTCGAGGAACTCCACCTCGGTGCGCGGGGTCATCACCTCGCGCAGCTGCCGCTCGCCGGCCGCGAAGACCTCGTCAATGAGCTTGCGCTCGTCCTTGGTCAGCGACTCGTGCGCCGCGACCAGCCCGCGCAGCTCTTCCTCCGAGATGGAGTTGCCGCTCGCCGACGGGTCTCCACCGAGCAGCCGTACGACGAGGTCCGTGCTGCGCGACAGCATCCAGATGACGGGGCGTGAGGCCGTGGCGATCCGGTCCAGCGCAGGGGCCAGCGCGAGCGACACCGTCTCCGCCCGCTGCAGCGCGAGCCGCTTGGGGGCCAGCTCGCTGAAGACCAGCGAGAAGTAGGAGATGACCAGGGTCACCGCGACAAGGGCCAGGGTGTCCGCCGTACCTCCGGCCAGTCCTAGCCGGACGAAGCCGTCTGCCAGCGGCTCGGCGAGCCGGGCGGCACCGAACGCCGCGGACAAGAACCCGGCCAGGGTCACCCCGACCTGCACGGCGGCGAGGTAGCGGTTCGGGTCCGCGACCAGGTGCGCCACGCGGGCCCCCCGCTTGCCGCGCTCGGACAGCGCCTTCGTCTGCCCCTCGCGCAGCGTCACCAGCGCGATCTCGGTGGCCGCGAACAGGCCTCCGAGCAAGATGAACAGCAGAACCAGCGCGAGGTCGAGCCAGGGGATGTTCACGGCGCGCCACCAGTGGTCAGGGAGCGCGCCTTGCTACTCGGAGGGTGGTCCACGCCGCGCAGCCTAGAACGCTGCGAGCGCGGCGTTGAACGTCGCGCTCGGGCGCATCACTGCGTCGGTCTTGGCCTTGTCGACGTAGTAGTAGCCACCGAGGTCCACAGCAGTCCCCTGTACGGCGAGCAGCTCGGCCGCGATGGTCTGCTCGGCCTCGGCCAGTTGCTGGGCCAGCGGTGCGAACAGCGCCGCCGCCTCGGGGTCATCGGTCTGGGTCGCCAGCGCCTGCGCCCAGTAGAGGGCGAGGTAGAAGTGCGAACCCCGGTTGTCGATCTGACCGACCTTGCGGGCCGGCGAGCGGCCCTCCTCGAGCACCCGGCCGGTGGCCTCGTCGAGCGTCTTGCCGAGCAGGGCGGCGCGCGCGTTGCCGGTCTTGTCGCCGAGGAACTCAAAAGACACCGACAGGGCGAGGAACTCCCCGAGGGAGTCCCAACGCAGGGAGTTCTCCCGCACGAGCTGCTGCACGTGCTTGGGGGCCGAGCCGCCGGCGCCGGTCTCGAACAGCCCGCCACCGGCCATGAGCGGCACGATGGACAGCATCTTCGCCGAGGTGCCGAGCTCCAGGATCGGGAACAGGTCCGTGAGGTAGTCGCGCAGCACGTTGCCGGTCACGGAGATGGTGTCCAGGCCGCGACGGGCGCGGTCCAGGGTGTAGCGGGTGGCCTCGGCGACGTCGAGGAACTCCAGCGTCAGCCCCTCGGTGTCCAGGGTCGACAGCACCGCACGCACCTTGTTGAGTACCTCGGCATCGTGCGCTCGGGACTGGTCGAGCCAGAACACGGCCGGGACCCCCGTGGCACGCGCTCGCGAGACCGCGAGCTGCACCCAGTCGGTGATCGGGGCGTCCTTGGTCTGGCAGGCGCGGAAGATGTCGCCGGCCTCGACGTCCTGGGACAGCAGCACCTCACCGGACGAGGCGACGACCCGGACGACACCCGCGGCAGCGATCTCGAAGGTCTTGTCGTGGCTGCCGTACTCCTCGGCCTTCTGCGCCATCAGCCCGACGTTGGGCGTGGTGCCCATCGTCGTGGGGTCGAAGGCGCTGTGCTCGCGGCAGAACTGGACCGTCTCGGCGTAGAGCGGGGCGTAGGAGGAGTCCGGGATGACGTAGAGCGTGTCCTGCAGCGCGTCCTCGGCGTTCCACATCTGCCCCGAGGAGCGGATGGCGGCCGGCATCGACGCGTCGATGATCACATCGCTCGGCACGTGCAGGTTCGTGATGCCCTTGCTCGAGTCCACCTGGGCGAGCGCCGGACCGCTGTCGTAGGTCGCGGTGATGGCCTTCTCGATCTCCGCCCGGCGGTCTGCTGGCAGCGCCTCGAGGGCGCTGAGCACCGCAGCCAGGCCGTCGTTGGGGTTCGCGCCGACGGAGGCCAGGTCCTCGGCGTACTCGGCGAAGACGTCCGCGAAGTAGGCCTTCACGACGTGGCCGAAGATGATCGGGTCCGAGACCTTCATCATCGTGGCCTTCAGGTGCACCGAGAACAGCACGCCCTCGGCCTTGGCCGCCGCGACCTGCTCGGCGAGGAAGGCCTGCAGCGCGGCCTTGCGCATGACGGCCGCGTCGACGATCTCGCCCGCCTGGACCTTCAGCCCCTCCTTCAGGACCGTGGTCCCGCCGTCGGTGACCAGCTCGATCCGCAGCGTCTCCGCGGCGTCGAGGGTCACGGACT
Organism: Mycobacteriales bacterium; assembly: GCA_046595815.1. Lineage (GTDB taxonomy): Bacteria > Actinomycetota > Actinomycetes > Mycobacteriales > SCTD01 > RYN-111. Next base: position 299 of record JBKJSN010000175.1, on the reverse strand, counting down.
TCTCCGAGTGCCGGAAGTCGCCGTCGGTCATCGTCGTGACGCGCGACCTCGACTCCGGCGACCAGGCGCCCATGGAGTGCGGGTGCGTCTGCGCGTAGCGCTTGACCGACAGCGGCGCGCGCCGGTCGGAGTTGCCCTCGCGCAGCACGGGGTTGACCGCGCTGCCCTTGACGGCGTCGTAGGCCGCACGAGCGGCCCGCTCGGCGTCGGTCTGCGGGTCGTCAGGGAAGTCCGGTACGGCGAAACCGGCGGCCTGCAGCTCCGCGATCGCAGCCTTGAGCTGGGGCAGCGAGGCGCTG
>JBKJSN010000099.1:0-3555 GCA_046595815.1 Mycobacteriales bacterium | reverse complement strand
GACGTCGGCCTTGAGCGCGCCGGAGGTCGCGGTGCTGCGGGTGGTGAAGTTCGCGCCGCAGGTGCAGGTGACCGTGGTCTCCACGTATGCGGGGTGGATGTCCTTCTTCATGGGATGTCGTCCTTTCAAACGATGCTCCGGGTCGTGGATGCGTGGGTGCGACCACGTGAACCGGAACTGGCACAGTGTGCCACCGGGCTCAACGCTAGTGCGAATCCGTGGATTCCCGAGCCAGCAGGGCTGCCACGCGGTGGGCCAACTCTCGCGGGCTGAACGGCTTGGTGATGTAGTCGTCGGCGCCCGAATCGAACCCGGTCTCGACGTCGGACTCCTGGGCGCGGGCTGTGAGCAGGATGACCGGCAAGTTGGCCAAGTGTGCCTCGGCCCGGATCAGGCGCACGGCGTCAAGGCCCGACATGCCCGGCATCATCACGTCCAGCACCGCCAGGTCAGGGCGCTGCTCCTGGCACGCCCGCACCGCGGCGGCGCCGTCGGCGACAGCCACGACGTCGTGCCCCAACGACGTCAACTTGAACTCCACGAGCTCACGGATGTCGACGTCGTCGTCGGCCACCAGAATGCGCGCCATGCCCCTCCCCCTCCGGTCGGCCCGAGCCGAGTGCAATGTAACTAGTTGCCACGACCAGCGCCGGGCTTCTGCTGCTTTGTCAGGAACTCGATGTTGTTCTGCGCCTTGCGGAGCTGGTCGAGCACTCCCTCGACGGAGCCGATCGCGTCCGAGGACATCTTGCGACGCAGCGACCGAACGATCCCGGCCTCCTGCTCGCTGGACAGCAACGCCTCCTGGCGGGTCCCCGAGGCGACGATGTCGACCGCGGGGAAGGTCTGGGCCTCAGCCAGCTCGCGACGCAGGCGCAGCTCCATGTTGGCGGTGCCGCCGAACTCCTCGAAGATCACCTCGTCCGTGGCCGAGCCGGTCTCGACGACGATCGTCGCGAGGACGGTCAGCGAGCCGCCACCCTCGACGTTGCGAGCGGCACCGAACAGCTGCTTGGGCGGGTGTACGGCGCCGGCATCGACGCCTCCGGCCAGAGTGCGACCGGTCGCAGGAGCCGAGACGTTGTAGGCCCGGGCCAGGCTGGTGACGGAGTCGAGCAGGAGTACGACGTCGTGCCCGAGCTCGACCAGTCGCTTGGCGCGCTCGATCGACAGCTCGGCCACGGTGATGTGGTCCTGCGGCGGCCGGTCGAAGGTCGAGGCGATGACCTCGCCCTTCACCGAGCGCTGCATGTCGGTGACCTCTTCGGGCCGCTCGTCGACGAGCACGACCATGAGGTGGCACTCGGGGTTGTTGGTCGTGATCGCGTTGGCGATGGCCTGCATCACCATCGTCTTGCCGGCCTTGGGCGGGCTGACGATGAGGGCACGCTGGCCCTTGCCGATCGGCATGACCAGGTCGATGACCCGGGTCGTGAGCAGGTTCGCCTCGGTCTCCAGGCGCAGCCGGTCCTGCGGGTAGAGCGGCGTGAGCTTGCTGAAGTCCGCGCGGTTGCGGGCCTCCTCGACGGTCATGCCGTTGATGGAGTCCAACCGCACGAGGGCGTTGTACTTCGCCTTGGTCTCGCCCTCGCGCTGCTGGCGCACCGCCCCGGTGACGGCATCGCCGCGGCGCAGGCCGTACTTGCGGACCTGCTGGAGGGAGACGTACACGTCATTGGGCCCGGTGAGGTAGCCCGCGGTGCGCACGAAGGCGTAGTTGTCGAGGATGTCCAAGATCCCACCGATGGGGATCAGGACGTCGTCCTCACCGATCATCGGCTCGGCCTCGTTGCCGGCCGGGTAGCGCTCGCGGGTGCGGTTGCGGCCACGTCCACGCTCGCGGAAACGTCCGCGCCGGGCATCGAAGTCGTCCTCGTCACCCTGGTCCTGGCGCGGGCCGGCGATCTCCTGGCGCTCCTGGCGCGGCTCCGCCTGGCGGGCCTGCTCCTGGCGCTCCTGGCGCGGCTCGGCCTGACGGGCCTCGGGCTGGCGGGCCTCGCGGGGGCGACCCTCACGGGCCTGCTGGCGCTGGGCCTCGCGCTGCAGCCGCTCCTGCGCGATGAGCTCGGAGGCGGCCTCGGCAGTCATGCCCTCGGCGACCAGGACCGCGATGCGCTCCTGCCGCTTGGCCTCGCGCTCGAGGAAGCGCTCGCGGCCACGGTCGACGCGGCCACCCCGCTCGCCCTCATCGGCGCTGTCCTCGGACTCCTCATCGGAGCGGCTGTCGGAGCGGCTGTCCGACTCAGTCGGCTGCTCCACCTCGACAGACTCCGCCTGGACGGGCTCGGCCTTCGGCTCGGCCTTGGCGGGCGCGGCGGTGTCGTTCACGGGCGCGGGAGCGCCGGCCTGGTGCGCCTGGATGGCCTCGATGAGCTGGCTCTTGCGCAGCTTGGCGGTGCCTTCGATGCCCAGGTCGCCGGCGAGGCTCTGCAACTCGGTCAGGAGCAGCGAGCTGAGCCCGCCGCCGCCCGAGGTCGCACGGCGTCGGGTCTTCGGGGCGGGCTCGGAACCTGCGACTGTCCCTGATACGCCGGGCTGCAGGTCGATCGTGTCGGTCAAGGAGTGTCCTCCTGGTGGGGCCGCCGCCCGTTCTACGGGTACGGCGGACGGGGGTGCCGACCGAGGCCGGCTGCCTCGGCTCTTCGCCGAGGAGTCTTAAAAAGGGGTTCCGCGAGCAGCTCAGGTGGGCGGCTCAGCGGTGGAGCACCGCGCTCAGGGGGAAACAAGCGAGGGCAGGTGCGCGCACAGCGTAACGGTCACGCTGCACCCATACCAACACAGGGTGCCCTCGGCGTGTTCCCCTCAACTCAAGGGTACGACGCTCGCCCCGGCCACATCGACCGCGAGCCGCAGGACGTCCCACCCCTTGGGGCCTCGGGCAGCGACGTCGTCGGCAGCCTCCCTGGTGACGAGGGCGAGCACAGTGGGTCCGGCACCGGAGATGACGGCCGGCACGCCGTCGGCGCGCAACTTGTCCACGAGGGCTGCCGAGCGGGGCATGGCGAAGGCACGGAAGGGCTGGTGCAGCCGGTCCTCGGTGGCGTCGAGCAGCAGTGCGGGGTCCCGCGTCAGGGCGAGGGCGAGCAGGGCGGTACGCGCGGAGTTCGCCACCGCGTCGGCGTGCGAGACGGTCTCGGGCAACAACCCCCGGACCTTCTTGGTCGAGGCCTTCGTCGTGGGCACGAACGCTACAGCGGTCACCGACGGGTGCACGTCGCAGCGGTGGGCGCGCACCTTGCCCCCCACCGACCAGGCGAAGGTCAGGCCACCGCGCAGACAGGCAGCGACGTTGTCCGGGTGACCTTCGATGCGGGTCGCGAGCTCGAGCGCGCCGTCGTCGTCGAGGGCCTCGTCGCCCCCGAGCACCAGGGCGCGGGCTGCCACGACGGCGGCCACGATCGCCGCGCTGGACGAGCCGAGCCCACGTGACTGCGGGATGCGGTTGGCACAGACGACCTCCAGCCCGCGCGGCTGACCGCCGAGGACCGCAAAGGTCTCCCGCAAGGCCTTCACGACCAGGTGCCGCTTGTCGCGCGGCAGCACGTCCGCTCCCTC
>JBKJSN010000064.1:0-12858 GCA_046595815.1 Mycobacteriales bacterium | reverse complement strand
TGCGACTGCTGACGGACTGGTTGGCCGCAGAGTGCGACCGCCTCGGTGTCGAGCTGCGCTGCGACAGCCCGGTCAGCGATGAGGAGATCTCAGCGTTTGCAGGAGATGTCGTCATCGCGACGGGATCGCGCAGGCGCGAGCTGGCGTATGACGTCCCGGTGTTCGACAGCCGTCAGGCGCTGCGGGCGCAGTTGCCCGAGGGCGCCGTTCTCGTGCTCGACCCGGTCGGCGGACCGGTCGGCGTCAGCGTGGCCGAGAGGCTGGCCGCTGCTGGGCGCGACGTCCGCGTCGTCACCCAGGACCCGATCGTCGGGACGCTGCTCTCGCTGTCGGGTGACCTCGCCGACAGCAACACCCGGCTGCAGCGCGCGGGTGTCCCGCGAGAGCTGAAGTCCTTGCTCCGCAAGGCATCCGGCGGGTCGGCGACCCTCGAGGACGTGTGGACCGGCGTGCAGCGTGAGGTTCCCTGCACCGTCATCGTCGATTGCGGCCACCGGCTACCGGACGAGACCCCTGGCCCGCTGCGCATCGGCGACTGCGTCGCACCCAGGACGATCCTCGAAGCCGTGCTCGAAGGCCGGCGTGCCGGGCAGGCGCTGTGAGCCGCTACCAGCACCTGCTCAGCCCGCTGCGCATTGGGCCCCTGACGGTGAAGAACCGGGTGGTCTTCTCGGCGCACCTCACCAACTACGCCCACGACGGCGTGCCCACGGAGCAGCACGCGGCCTACTACGCCGCCCGGGCCGCCGGCGGTGCCGGGCTGATCATCACCGAGGAGCACTCGACCCACGTCACGGACTGGCCGTACGAAAAGCTCATCCACGGCTTCGATCCCCGCGTGATCCCCGGCTACCGCCGCATCACGGAGGCGGTCCACGCACACGGCGTACCGATCCTGGCGCAGCTCAACCACAACGGCGGCCAGGCCTCGTCGATGTACTCCCGGCTTCCCGTCTGGGCGCCGTCCCCGATCCCTGACCCGCTCTTTCGCGAGGTCCCCAAAGCCGTTGATCTCCAGGAGATCCGCTCGATCGTCGATGGGTATGCCCTCGTCGCCGAGCACTGCGTCGCCGGCGGCTTCGACGGGGTCGAGCTGCAGTGCAGCCACTCCTCGATCGTGCGCGGCTTCCTGTCACCCGCGACGAACGCCCGCACCGACGCGTACGGCGGAACGCTGGCCAACCGGGCCCGACTGCTGCTGGAGATCGTGGCTGCGGTGCGGGCGGTGCTCGGCCCGACGAAGGCCCTGGGCGTGCGGTTGTGCGGTGACGAGCTCATCGAGGGCGGGACCACGATCGACGAGGCCGTGGAAGTCGCCCGGCTCGTGGAGGCGACGGGCCAGGTGGACTACATCAACACCTCGATCGGGGTGGCGACGTCGACCCTCTACATGATCGAGGCGTCGATGCAGGTGCCGCCGGGCTACGCCATGTTCATCCCCAGCGCGATCCGCGAAGCCGTCTCGATCCCGGTGGTCGGCGTGGGCCGGTTCAAGGACCCGCTGCAGGCCGACCGGGCGCTGGCTGCTGGGCAGTGCGACCTGGTCGGCGTCGTGCGCGGCCAGATCGCCGACCCGGACTTCGTCAAGAAGGCCCGTGCTGGGGCGGCGAGCGACATCCGCACCTGCCTGTCGTGCAACCAGGAGTGCGTGGGCCGGATGGGGCTCAACCGCTGGCTGGGCTGCATCGAGAACCCCCGCGCAGGCCGCGAGTCGGTGCCGCTGCCGATGCCCATGCGTCGACAGCAGCGGGTGCTGGTGGTCGGCGGCGGTCCTGGGGGCCTGCAGGCGGCCCTGACTGCGGCCGAGCAGGGGCATCACGTGACGCTGTTCGAGAGGTCCGCCCGGCTCGGCGGTCAGGTGCCGGTGGCGGCCAGCGTCCCCAGCAGAGCGGAGTTTCTGGACCTCACTCGCAACCTCGAGCGCGCGGTCATCGGGGCGGGCGTGGACGTCAAGCTGTCCTGCGAGGCCACGGCCGAGCAACTGCTGGACGAACGCCCCGATGCCGTCGTGCTCGCGACGGGTGCGGTGCCCCAAAGGCCCTGGTGGGCAGGCGATCTCGAGCGCGTGGTGGATGTGCGGGACGTCCTCGAGGGTCGCGCCGATCCCCGTGGACGTGTCCTGGTGATCGACGAGCTCGGCTTCCATCAGGCGACGTCGGTCGCCGAGCTCCTGGCGGACCGCGGGTGCCTGGTCGAGGTGTGCACCCCCGGGATGGTGGTCGGCCAGGACCTCGGCATCACGCTCGACCTGGAGACGTGGAACGTGAAGGCCGACGCTCGCGGCATCGTGCAGACCACCGATGTCGTGCCGATGGGTGCCGCCCCAGGCGTGACCGTCTCCCTGCAGCACCACCCCACGGGCACGGACCTGACCCGCACCGTCGACTGGGTCGTGTGCGCCGTCCAGCAGCGGGCGGAAGACGCCCTGTGGCAACAGCTGAAGGGGGCGCCCTTCCCGGTCCACCGCGTCGGCGACTGCCTCGCCCCACGCCGCGCTCACGCCGCAGTCGTCGAGGCGCACCGGGTGGCGGTGTCCCTGTGAGCGTCCAGTCGGTCCACCGGGGCACGCAGACCGAGCCGCTCGTCCTGAGCCGCCTCGCGGTCGTCGTCGTGCGGGGCGGAGTGCTCCCAGTCGGCGCGGGCGAGGCCGTCGCCGAGGCCGGCGGCCGCGTGCTGCTCCTGGGGTCGGGCACCGTCACCGCCGCCCAGGAGCTCGGGGCCCCTCGGGCCTGGGCCGCAGACACAGTTGGCGCCGCACCGGCGGGGCTGTCCAAGGCGCTCGTGCCGGTGCTCGAGAACGTCCAGCTGCTCATCCTCCCGGCGAGCCCCGACGGTCGCGACCTCGCGCCTCGCCTCGCCGCCGCGCTGGATCGTCCGCTGCTGGCTTGTGCCACGAGGGCGGAGGTGGCCGAAGACGGCGTCGTCGCCGTACTCGCCCGTCTCGAAGGCAGGCTCGAGGTCGAGGTGAGCACTGCCGGACCTGCCGTTGTCACGTTGCTGCCCGGCTGTCGCCACCCCCTGCCCGCCAGCAACGGCGAGGTCCTTGAGGTCGTGCTGGACGTACCCGCGGGCGTTGACGCCGAGCGGCTCGCCGTGCTCGAACCCGACCCGGAGACCATGGACCTCGCCGACGCCCGTCGCGTCGTGGGCATCGGTGCAGGCCTGGGAATCAAGGACAATGACGCCCTCGACCTGTTGCGCGCAGTCGCCACCCGACTCGGCGCGACCACCGGCGCGACCCGCGTGGTCACCGACGCGGGGTGGCTCGGTCACGAGCGTCAGATCGGGACGACGGGTATCGCCATCGACCCTGAGCTCTACCTCGCGCTGGGAGTGGCCGGGGCATCGCAGCACACCGGTGGCCTCGGCAACCCGCGTCACATCGTGAGCGTCAACACCGACCCGTCCTGCCCCATGACCGCGATGGCTGACCTCGGACTCGTGACCGATGCGCGCGCGCTGCTGACCGAGCTCGCCGACCGTTTGGGGGTGGCCCGTGCCTGACGTCATCGTGGTGGGGGCAGGGCCCGCGGGGGCCGCCGCCGCCCTCGCCGCCGCCCGCGCCGGGGCGGAGGTCGTGCTCCTGGAACGCGGCCCTTTCCCTGGCTCAAAGAACGTGTACGGCGGAGTGGTCTACGCCCGCGTCCTCGATGAGGTGATCCCCCGCTGGTGGGAGGAGATCCCGGTCCAGCGCTGGGTGACGCGGCGCCAGACCATGATGCTCACCGAGCGCCAGGCTCTGACGTTGGACTTCCGCACCGAGGCCTGGGGGCAGGCGCCCTACAACGGATGCACCACCTTCCGCGCGGACTTCGATGCCTGGCTCGCGGGCAAGGCCGTCGAGGCGGGTGCTCACTTGGTCACCAGCACGGTCGCGACGGGTCTGATCCGCGAAGGCGGGCGGGTCGTCGGGGTCCGCACCGACCGGCCGGACGGCGACCTGCGAGCCCCCGTCGTCATCGCCGCGGACGGCGTGAACTCCTTCCTGGCCAAGGAAGCCGGGCTGCTGCCGCGCACACAGGCCAAGCACCTGACCCTGGGTGTGAAGGAGGTGCTCGCCCTGCCCCGCGAGGTGATCGAGGAGCGGTTCGGTGTCACCGGCGACCACGGCGTGGACATCGAGATCCTCGGCTGCACAAGGGGAATCTCCGGCGGCGGCTTCGTCTACACCAACCGTGACAGCGTCGCCGTGGGGGTGGTCGTCGGCCTCGAGGGTCTGGCGAAGGCGAAGATCCGCCCCGAGGACCTGATCGCAGACCTCAAGGCCCACCCCGCGATCGCGCCGCTGGTGCGGGGCGGGGAGCTCAAGGAGTACGCCGCGCACCTGATCCCCGAGGGCGGCTACAAGCAGATCCCCACCCTGCACGCTGACGGCTTCCTCGTCACCGGTGATGCGGCCGGCCTCACCTTGGCCGCCGGGATCTACCTCGAGGGGGTCAACTTCGCCATCGGGTCGGGGCTGGCTGCCGGTCGGGCTGCGGCGGCCGCCGTTGCTCATGGCGACGTCTCGAAGCGGGGGCTCTCGCCGTACCGGAAGGACATCGAGAAGTCCTTCGTCCTGAAGGACCACAAGCGCCTGCGGCACGCGCCCGACCTGGTGATGTCCCCGCGCGTTCAACAGAAGTACCCAGGGATGCTGGCCGATGTCGTGGAGGGGTTGTTCACCGTCGACAACCCGCGCCCCAAGCCGGCGTGGTCCACCCTGCTGCGGCGCGCGGCCAAGCGGAACGACGTGCGCGTCCATGACCTCGTGGTGGATGCCGTCAAGGGAGCGAGGGCGTTCCGATGAGCGACCACCTGCGGCCGTCCTATGACGAGGTCGCTTTCGATGACCGGATGGCCACGGTGGAGTTCCGGGTCGCGGAGCGGGCGCACATCGTGGTCGACAGCGACGTCTGCCGTTCCTGCACGACCAAGGCCTGCGTCACGGCCTGCCCTGCGAACCTGTTCGCCCCCACCAGTGATGGCGGCATCCTGTTCAACTACGAGCAGTGCTTCGAGTGCGGGACCTGCTACCAGGTCTGCAACAGCGAGGGCGCCCTCACCTGGACCTACCCCGAGGGCGGCCACGGCGTCGTCTTCCGGAGCGGCTGATGCTCATCGTCGCGCTGCTCCGACCGGTCGACCTGCGCACCGCCGTCGACCCGCTCACCGGTGCCGTCTCCCGGGATGCTCGCCTTGCCGCGCTCTCGGCCTCCGACGAGGCGGCACTGGAGCACGCCCTCACCCTTGGAAGTGCCTGGGATGCAAGGGTTCTCGCACTCAGCGCCGGTGGCGTGGAGGCGGACGCGTCGCTGCGCGAAGCCAGGGCTCGCGGTGCAGAGGCACGCCGAGTGGCCCTCGATGCGGCCTACCTCGACGACCTCGTCCGCGACGAACAGGGTCTGGCGCGAGCCCTGGTCGCTGGGATGCGCGAGCGGCCCGACCTGGTGATCTGCGGCGACCGCTCGGCCGACCGCGGGACGGGAGCGCTCCCGGCCTTCCTCGCCCACGAGCTCGGTGTGGTGCAGGCGCCGGGGCTCGTGTCGTTGGCCCTGGTCGACGGTGACCTGATCGGTGAGCGCCGCCTGGACTTCGGCCGTCGGGAGCGGATGCGCATCCCGCTCCCGGCGGTCTGCTCGGTGGAGGCCGCGGGTGTCCGACTGCGTCGGGCGTCCCTGCCTGCCGCCCTGTCTGCGGGGGAGTCCACGGTCGAGGTCGTGTCCGTCGCCGTACCCGCCTCTCGGGTGCGCGTGGTCCAGGCCCGCGCCGCCCGCCCTCGACCGCGACAGCTGCCGGCGCCGACCGGCTCGGCACGGGAGCGATTGCTGGCACTGACGGGCGCGCTTCTGTCGCACGAGCCGCCCACCGTCGTCGGCCCCGTCGAGGCCCCGGAGGCCGTCGACGCGCTGCTCGACTTCCTGGTCCGTCACGGGTACCTCACCGAGGCCCGCACCGGCTGGGCCGTCCCGTGAGTCGCCGGCTCGAGGACCTCACCTCACCTGCCGTCGACGCGGGCCTTCTCGTCGTACCCCTGGGTTCGACCGAGCAGCACGGCCCCCACCTCCCCCTGTCGACCGACACGGACATCGCCACCGCCCTCGCCGACTACGTCCCGGATGCCGTCGTCGCCCCGGCGCTCCCCTACGGCTCCAGCGGTGAGCACGCAGGCTTTCCCGGCACCTTGTCGATCGGCCAGGCCGCGCTCGAGCTGGTCCTCGTGGAGCTCGTACGCACTGCCGACTTCCCACGCGTGCTCTTCGTCAACGCCCACGGCGGCAACGCCGAGCCGGTACGGCGGGCTGTCGCGACGCTGCGGGCCGAGGGCAAGGACGTCCGGGCCTGGGGACCGAGGTGGGACGGGGACGCGCACGCCGGCCGCACCGAGACGTCCGTCCTGCTGGCCCTGGGTCGACCGGTGACCGGAGAACGACCGGTGGGCGCCACCGCCCCGGTGGGTGAGCTCATGGATGCCATGACCGCTGGCGGGGTTGCCGCGGTCAGCCCCAACGGGGTGCTCGGTGACGCTCGCGGAGCGTCGGCGCAGGAGGGCCACGCCCTGCTCGAGGCGGCCGCCTCCGACCTGCGTGCCTTCGTCGCGGCCTGGCCCCCCATCGCGACACCCCCTCCCGACGATCTTCCTCATATCGCGACCCCCGACGCGAAGGGAGACCCCAGATGACGAAGATCGCGCAGGGTGGGGGGCGGGTGGCCCTGGTCACCGGCGCTGCCCGCGGCATCGGCGCTGCCACCGTCCGGGCCCTGGCCGCCGAAGGCTGGGCGGTCGTCGCCACGGACCGCTGCAGCGACGATCCCCGACTGCGCTATCCGATGGGCACCCGCGAGGAGCTCGAGGCCCTGAGCAGTGAACGCGTGGTCACCTGCGTCGCCGACACCACGAGCGAAGCCGACCTCGCCCGGGCGGTGGCCGTGGCTCAGGAGCGCTTCGGCGGCCTCGACGCCGCCCTCGCGGTCGCGGGTGTGGTGGCGGGCGGCGTACCCCTCTGGGAGCAGGATCCCCAGCAGTTGCAGGCAGTCTTGGAGGTTGACCTGTACGGCGTGATGGCTCTCGCCCGCGTGACGATCCCCGTGCTCCTCGAACGCCCCGCTCCGCGCCAGGGCCGGTTCATCGCGGTCTCCAGCGCCGCGGCGACGAGGGGCCTGCCGCTGCTCGCGGCCTACTGCGCTGCCAAGGCGGGCGTCAGTGGGCTCATCCGCGGCCTGGCGGCGGAGCTGCGCGGCACCGGTGTCACCGCCAGTTGCGTCTCCCCCGGCTCCACCCGCACCCCGGTGCTCGAGGAGAGCGCCCGGCTCTACGGCCTCGCGGACCCTGAGCACTTCGCCCGCCAGCAACCCCTGGAGAGACTGCTTGAGCCGGAGGAGGTCGCGGCCGCCCTCGTCTGGCTGGCGGGCACGAGCAGCTCCGGCGTGACCGGCGCGGACGTCGCCGTCGACGGCGGCCTGGCGCTGTGACTCGCCCGAGCCCGATGAAGGTCACGCTCGACCCGCGCAGCCGGGTGTTCGGTGGCGGGAAGTCGGTGCTCAGCCCCACCGGACGCCTGCTGCGACTGACCCCCGCGGGCGCGGCACAGCTCGCGACGCCGGGTGTCGCCCTGGCGCGCAGGCTGGTGGAGGCAGGGGCGGCCCACCCGGCCCCGGAGCCCCGACCGGCCTGTGACGTCACCGTCGTGGTCCCGGTCAAGGACCGCACGCGCGAGCTCGAGGTCTGCCTCGCCGCGCTGCACGGGTCTGACGTGCTCGTCGTCGACGACGGTTCGACCGAGGACGTCGCCGGGGTGTGCGCCCGTCACGGGGCCCGCTGGGTGCGACGAGCGAACGGTGGTCCTGCGGCTGCGCGCAACACCGCACTTCCCTTGCTGGACAAGGACTTTGTGGCGTTCCTCGACAGCGACTGCCTCCCCCCACGCGGCTGGCTGGAGCAGTTGCGCGGCCACTTCGACGACCCGTCGGTGGTGGCCGTCGCCCCCCGCGTCACCGGCGGTCCCCGCTCCCCGCTCGACCTCGGCCCGCATCCCGCCTCCGTCCGTCCGGGCACCGCTGTGGCCTACGTGCCCACGGCTGCGCTGCTGGTCCGCCGTACCGCGCTGCTGCCGTTCGACGAGACCCTTCGGTACGGCGAGGACGTGGACCTCATCTGGCGGCTCCTCGAATCCGGAGGCGTGGTGCGCTACGACCCGTCCGTCGTCGTGGAGCACCGCGAACCGCTTCACCTGCGCGACCGCTTGGTACGGCGCTTCCACTACGGCACCAGCGCCGCCCCCCTGTCGCAGCGTCACCCCGGGAACGTCACGCACCTGGTGCTGCGCCCCTGGCCGACGGCCGTCGTCGTGCTCGCCCTCGCGCGTCGTCCCGTCCTGGCGGCGGCAGTGGGGGCCATCAGCGCAGCCAGGCTCGACCGGCAGATGCACGACCTGCCGACCTCCGCCCGCTGCGTGACCCAGGCGGCAGGGGGCACGGCGCTGGGTCTGGGAAGTGCGCTGCAGCTCGCCGGTCCCCTCGCGTGGTGGCTCGCGGCGAAGGACAAACGGGCGGCGTTGCTGCTGCTCGCCCCGGTCGTCGCTGAGTGGCGGGGCAAGACCCCGGGTGAGCACCTCGCCGGCTACACCACCAGGACCCTGCTCGACCAGGCTGCCTACGGAGCGGGAGTCGTGGCCGGCTGCCTTCGCAATCGGACGCTAGGGCCGTTGCTGCCCCGGACCTGAGGGCTGGCAGGCAGGACTCGTCCCCACGAGCGCGAACCAACAGGGAAAGCCTCGTAACCCCTTGGAGTTCCCTCGTGCGCAGGACCCTTTCGTTGGCCAAGGCCCTGGGCAATCGCAGGCGCCTGCTGCTCGCCGTCGTCCCGCTGCTGCTCCTGGCGGGCCTGGCGGTCCCGAGCGAGGCGGCGCCCTCGCCGTACGCCGGGTTCGTCACGGAGAAGGCCTACGTGCCCACGCCGTACGGCGACATCTACGTCGAGTTCCACCGTCCCGCCAAGGGCCGGATGCCGGTCATCTTGCAGATGACGCCGTACAGGTACCTCTACACCCGTGTCCGCGCCGAGGGCGTCACGACCAGCTTCTACTCCAACAGGTACGCCAAGCAGGGGTACGCCGTGGCCTTCGCCGACCTGCTCGGCACGGGTGAGTCCAGCGGTTGCTGGGACTACGGCGGCCCGGCCGAGGCCGGCGCGGGCGCAGCGGTCGTCGAGTGGTTGGGCACGCAGAAGTGGAGCAACGGCAACGTCGGCATGATCGGCACGTCGTACGACGGGGCCATCCAGGCGGAGATCGCGACGCTGGCGCCCAAGCACCTGAAGGCGATCGTGCCGCAGGAGCCGGTGACGAGCTGGTACGACTACAACTACGACCACGCGGTGACGCACAACAGCACCGACGACGACGTCTCCGCAGCCGACACGGGCTACCCCGTGGGCACCCCGGACCTGTTCGACGCCGTGCTGGGCCGCACGCCCAACACCGACCCTGACCGCACCGCGCAGCAGCACGCCGCCAACGTGGCGGACAAGGCGAGCGAGTGCGAGGCGGTCGAGCACAACCTGCGTGGCCACGTGGCGGACCCGACGTACGCCGGGTTCTGGCAGGAGCGCGACTGGGCGCTGCGGGCCGACAAGGTCAAGGCGGCTGTGCTGATGCAGCACGGCTGGCGCGACTTCAACACCAAGCCGAACCAGTTCACCCGCTACTGGCTCGGGCTGAAGGGCGCGGCCGACAAGCGGGCCATCGTCGGCCAGTGGGACCACACCGACGTCTTCTCCGACGGCAAGTCCTTCGGCGACGTCAGCGCGGTGGAGTACCTCGACGCCTTCTACGCCAGGCACCTCAAGGGTGCCCCCGCGTCGGTCCTGCGTCCCTTCCCGAAGATGTTGTCCCAGGGGTTCGACAACAAGTGGCGCACCACGCTGCCGATGAACGTGCGAGAACGCCTGTCGTTCAAGGGAACTCGCACCTTCGTCAACACGGGCACGGAGACCTCGAAGCTGTTCAAGCAGGCCTTCCCCCCGGAGGGCACGACGCAGGCCCGCTGGGCGAGCGCCCCCTTCACCAAGGCCCGTCGGCTGGCCGGCGGTGGCGAGCTGACGGTCGACGTGTCCGTGACCTCGACCCGCGGCCAGCTCAACGCCACGCTGCTCGACCTTGGCCAGGATGGGTCGACCAGGGTCGTGACGCTCGGCCTGCTCGATCTGCGGTACGCCGGATCCCTCGCGGCGCCGCAGTCGCTGGTGCCGGGCCAGACCCGACGGGTCACGGTGACGCTCCGGCCGCAGGACGCCGTCATCGCCGCGGGTCACTCGCTGGTCCTGGTGCTCACCGGTAGCGAGGTCGTGTGGGGTCTGCCCGACCCCGTGGCCGGGCAGCAGTACACCGTGTCGGCGCCCCGGTTGGACCTGCCCCTGGTGGCTCCGTAGGGGTCGGCAACAACAATCGGCGACAGGCAGGAGATCTGCGTCACACGCCGAATCGATCAGTAGGCACGACGGCACGCTGCGGCCCAGGTCTGCGCGATCCAGTCCGTCTGCTGCAGGACCAGCGGGGCGCTTCCGGGGGGAGGCGCCCCGCTGTCACGCAGTCAGTGCGTGCGGGCCGTCTCGCGTCGCACGCGCAGGCCGTCCAGGAGCAGGCCTGCGGCGAGGCACGCCCCCGCTCCCTCGCCTGCCCGCAGGCGCAAGTCCAGCAGCGGCTCCAGCCCGAGCCGGGCGAGCACCGCGGAGTGCGCGCGCTCGCGGGAGCGCTGCCCGGCCACCAGGTGCTGGTCGACTGCGGGCTCGAGCAGCACCGCGCACAGGGCGGCCAGGGAGGTGAGCAGCCCGTCGAGCACCACGACTGCGCCAGCGGAGGAGGCCCCGAGGGTGACGCCCGTGAGGTAGGCGACCTCTGGGCCCCCGACGGAAGCCAGGGCCCGCAGGGGGTCCGTTGTCGGGCCGACCCGGGCGAACGCGCCGGCGACGACGTCACGCTTGCGCTCGAGCATCGCCGTGTCGGCTCCGGCGCCGAGCCCCACCACCTCTCCGGCGGGCAGATCCAGCAGGACGGCCGCGAGGGCGGCGGCGATCGTCGTGTTGCCCATCCCGACCTCGCCGAGTGCGACGAGCCCTGCAGCGCCGTGGACCAGGCCGTCCGCCCGCCCGCGCTCCACCAGGGCCGCGGCACTGACTGCGGTCATGCAGTCCTCATCCCGCAGGTTGCCGGTGGCCGCGCCGCAGTCGACGACCACCGAGGTCAGGCCCGCCGCCCGGGCCGCCACGGTGCCAACTGCTGAGCCTGCGCGCGCGGCCGCGACCACGTCATCGGTGACCGAGTCGTCGAAGGCGGACACGCCGAGCTCCAGCACGCGGTGGTGACCGGCCGCCAGCACCAGCACCCCTCCTGACAGCGAGGAGTGCCCGAGCGCCACACAGCGGTCCACCGCCCGGTCGAGGACGCCAAGCGACCCGGGGGGCGTGAGCAGCCGGTCCGCGTCGTCCCGGGCCCCGACCACCTCATCCTGCGACGGCGCCCGCAGGTGTGACACCGGGGGGGCCGTCTCGGACCACCGGTCGGTGAGCACGACCTGCTCGAGCGGCTGCCGCCGCGACCAGCCCGCACGCTCCAACCCGGGTGCAGGTGGCCGCTCGTCGGGCCAGCCAAGGCACAGCCAACCCAAGGTGACGACCCCGTCGGGGAGGCCGAGCAGCGAGGCAAGCCCGGCCGGTTCGAACAGCGTCACCCACCCCATGCCCAAGCCCTCGGCGCGGGCCGCGAGCCACAGGTTCTGGATGGCGCAGGCGCAGGACCACAGGTCGGCGTCCGGGAAGGTCGCCCGGCCGAGCACCCCCGCCGCCGCGGTACGGCGATCGCAGCACACGACGACTCCCAGTGGCGCCTCGCGGATCCCCTCCAGCTGAAGGTCCAGCAGCTGCCGGGCTGACTCGGGCGCCAGCTGAGCGGCCTGAGCCAGCCGCTCCTGGTCGGCCATCCACGCCGCCTGCTCGCGCAGACCGGCGTCGCGCACGACGACGAACCGCCACGGCTGGGAGTGCCCGACGGAGGGCGCTTGGTGGCCCGCCGACAGCACCCGGGTGAGGACCTCGTCCGGCACCGGGTCCGGCCGGTAGCGGCGGATGTCACGGCGCGCACCGAGCACGTCGTAGAACGCGGCGCGCTCGCTGGGGCCGAACGCCCACCCTGCCGGGTCCGCCGCGCGTTCGGCGGCGGACGACGCGTCACCGATGAGGGGAACCGGCCGCGGGTAGGTCACCCCGCCACCGTAGTCAGCCCGCCGTACCCTGCCGCCATGGAGATCAGCCGCAGCACCGACGTCAACGCCTCACCCGAGCAGGTCTACGCCCTGGTGAGCGACCTGCCGAGCATGGGCGAGCTCAGCCCTGAGAACAACGGGGGGCGCTGGCTCGGCGGTGCCACCGGGCCGGCGGTGGGGGCGAGGTTCAAGGGGAACAACAGCAACGGGTGGCGCCGCTGGAGCACCTCGGTCGGGGTCGAGGTGGCTGACGCGGGCCGCGAGTTCACCTTCAACGTCGCGTTCTGGGGCATTCCGGTGTCACGCTGGAGCTACAGCATGACTGCGACCGACAACGGGTCGAGGGTCACCGAGACGTGGACCGACCGGCGCCCGGGGTGGTTCAAGCGGGGGGCGGGACTGACGACCGGCGTGATGGACCGCGAGACGGCGACGGCCGAGGGCATCGAGCACACGCTCGCGCGGGTGAAGGCTTGCCTGGAGGTCTGATCCCCCTTTCGGCCCTGTCCCTTCTGCGCCGAACAGGTCATCATGGGAAGGGGCGAGTAGTTCTTTCGCACTAGTCAACACGCTCCGTCAGTGTTTCGTCGCGCTGAGTGAGGGAAGGAGCCTGGTGTGGCC
>JBKJSN010000127.1:0-13371 GCA_046595815.1 Mycobacteriales bacterium | reverse complement strand
GTGTGAGTGGACCTTGAGGATCATGTGTCGACCGTTGAGGTCAGGAGCGTCGACCTGGATCTGGCGGTCGAAGCGGGCCGGACGCAGCAGCGCCGGGTCAAGGATGTCGGGCCGGTTGGTGGCGGCGGTCACGGCGAGCGCGAGCAGACCCTCAACCAGATGCTGGTCGAGATGGATGGCTTCGACGTCAAGGGTGGCGTCATCATGATCGCCGCGACGAACCGGCCCGACATCTTGGACCCGGCGCTGCTTCGCCCGGGCCGGTTCGACCGTCAGATCGCCGTCTCGCCCCCGGACATGAAGGGCCGGTTGCAGATCCTTCAGGTCCACTCCAAGGGCAAGCCGATGGACCCTGCGGTGGACCTGGGCGTGATCGCCCGCCGTACCCCTGGGTTCACGGGGGCGGACCTGGCCAACGTCGTCAACGAGGCCGCGCTGCTGACCGCTCGTCAGGGCGGCAAGCAGATCACCCTGCCGGTGCTGGAGGAGTCGATCGACCGCGTCATCGCCGGCCCGCAGCGTCGCAGCCGGTTGATGAGCGACAAGGAGAAGAAGGTCACGGCCTACCACGAGGCCGGCCATGCCCTCGTCGCCTACGCGCTCCCGAACACCGACCCCGTGCACAAGGTGACGATCCTGCCGCGGGGCCGGGCGCTGGGCTACACGATGGTGCTTCCCGAGTCGGACAAGTACTCCCAGACGCGGGCTGAGCTGCTCGACCAGCTCGCCTACGCGATGGGCGGCCGTGCCGCGGAGGAGCTCGTCTTCCACGACCCCACAACGGGGGCGTCGAACGACATCGAGAAGGCCACAGCCACGGCCAGGGCGATGGTCACGCAGTTCGGCATGAGTGAGAAGCTCGGTGCGGTGAAGTTCGGCCAAGAGTCCGGCGAGGTGTTCCTCGGCCGCGACATGGGCCATGCGCGCGACTACTCCGAAGAGGTCGCCGCTCAGGTGGATTCGGAGGTGCGGGCGCTCATCGAAACCGCCCACCACGAGGCCTGGGAGATCCTGGTCGAGCACCGCGACGTGCTCGATGAGATGGTGCTCCAGCTGTTGGAGAAGGAGACCCTCGGCAAGGACGAGGTCGCGGCCATCTTCGCCTCCGTCGACAAGCGACCGCAGCGCCAGCATCCGACGGCCAACGGCAAGCGCCCGCCGTCAGACCGCCCGCCCGTGCTCACTCCTGCCGAGCTCGCGACCTTGGGCCCGGACGAGCTGGACCGGATCGCCCGGGGTCGGCGCAAGGCGGCCAGCACCCGCCGTACCCCTGCGGTGCGTCTGGAGTCCAAGCAGCCCGCTCCACGTCGCGCGCCCCGCCGGCGCCCCGGCACGGACCCGGCCAGCTGACGCTGCTCCCGACCCTGGGAAGGACCCTCGTGATGGGGGTCCTCAACGTGACCCCGGACAGCTTCAGCGACGGTGGCGACCACGCGACCGTCGACACGGCGATCGCGTACGGCGGGCAGCTGGCCCGCGAGGGTGCCGACCTCGTCGACGTGGGCGGGGAGTCCACCCGCCCGGGTGCCCGCCGCGTCGAGGAACGCGTCGAGCTCGAGCGGGTCGTCCCCGTCGTACGTGCCCTGTCGGAGCAAGGCGTGCGCTGCTCGGTCGACACCACGCGGGCGCGCGTGGCCGCAGCCGCCGTCGAGGCAGGTGCGGTGCTCGTGAACGACGTGAGCGGTGGGCTCGCGGACGACGCGATGCTGGCCTGCATCGCCGACCTCGACGTGCCCTTCGTGGCCATGCACTGGCGCGGACCCAGTGAGGACATGCAGGACCGGGCGGACTACGAAGACGTGGTGCGGGAGGTCTGCGACGAGCTCGACCGGCGGCTCGAGGCGTGTGCGAAGGCGGGGATCGGCCAGGTGGTGGTCGACCCGGGTCTGGGGTTCGCCAAGCGGCCGGAGCACAACTGGCAGCTGTTGCGTGCGCTGCCACGGCTGCAGGCCCTGGGGCCGGTGCTGCTGGGGGCTTCGCGCAAGCGCTTCCTCGGTGAGCTGCTCGAGGGGCGCGAGCCCAAGGGTCGGGACGCGGCGACGACCACGCTCACCGTGCTCGCTGCCCAGGCCGGCTGCTGGGGCGTGCGGGTCCACGACGCCCAGGGCAGTGCCGATGCCTTGCAGGTGCTGGAGCGGATGCGGTGATGGACACTCTCGCCCTGACGGGTCTGCGGGTCCGCGGGCACCACGGCGTGCTGGCGTCGGAGCGGCGGGACGGCCAGGACTTCGTCGTGGACGTGGTGCTGTCCGTGGACACCCGGGCGGCGGCACTGTCCGACGACCTCGCGGACACCGTCGACTACGCCGCGCTGGCGCAGGCCTTGGCTGCCGTGGTGGCCGGGGACCCCGTCGACCTCATCGAGACGTTGGCCAGCCGGCTCGCTGACGTCTGCCTGGCGGATGACCGGGTCATCTCGGCGAAGGTGACCGTGCACAAGCCCTCGGCGCCGATCGCGCTGGAGTTCTCTGACGTCGCCGTCACCGTGGTACGGCCGTAGGTGCTCGCCGTGCTGTCGATCGGGTCCAACCTCGGGGACAGGTGGGAGCACCTGCGCTCGGCCGTCTCCGTACTCCAGCCGGTCGCTGTCTCGCCCGTCTACGAGACCGCGCCCTGGGGCGGGGTCGATCAGGAGGACTTCCTCAACGTGGTGGTGCTGTGCGAGGGCGACGCCCCTTCTGTCTGGCGCAAGGCCCAGCGGGCCGAGGAGGCGGCGGGCCGGGAGCGCGACGTCCGTTGGGGCCCGCGGACCCTGGACGTCGACGTGGTGGACGCCGACGGCTCGGACCCCGAGCTGGTGCTGCCGCACCCCCACGCCCACGAGCGGGCCTTCGTCGTGGTCCCTTGGTTGGACCTCGTCCCGGATGCCGTCCTGCGGGGGCACGGTCCGATCGCTGACCTGCCGGTCGATCGCACGACGGTACGGCGGATGGGCCAGCTGTGAGGCCGAGCACCTGGCGGTCGCTGCTCGGGGTCGCGTTGTTGGCTGGTGCGATCGGCTGGCTGGTGGCCGACCGGGCGTACGGCGAGCTGGTGGCGCTGCCCGCTGCGACCCCAGTGACGTCCCTGGTGATCGCGCTTTTCGAGGCCGGCCTGGCGCGCATGGTGTGGCGCAAGGTGCGTGGCCTGGGCGGGGGCAAGGCCATGCACCCGTTGCAGGTGGCACGAGCGGCGGCCCTGGCCAAGGCGTCGTCCGCGACGGGGGCGCTGCTGACGGGGTTCTACGCCGGCTTCTTCCTCTGGGTGGTGCAGCGCAGCGAGCTGCGCGCCGCGGCCCACGACAGCTGGGTTGCCGGCTTGTCCGCCCTGGCCTGCCTCGGGCTGCTGGTGGCGGCCCTGTTGCTGGAGAAGGCCTGCCGGACACCGTCGCCCCGTGATGAGATGCAGCCATGAGTTTCGACACCCTCTCGACCGAGGAGCTCCGGCAGCGGGCCTTCGACAAGGCGCGAGCCGCCCACGATGTCGGCTTCTTCTGGGACGTGGTCAAGCACCTGCGCGCCTCCCACTCCCTGGCGACTGAGGACGGCTCGGGAGGTGGGCTCACCGGTTCGATCAGCGAGGCCGTCGAGGTCGTGCGTGAGCTGATGGGCAAGGACCTCGGTGACGACGAGCCGCTGCTCCGTGCCCGCTTCGAGCAGTATCTGAGCTCCTAGGCGCTTACTTGTCGATGTCGCCGACGACGAAGAACATGCTCGCCAGGATCGCCGGTAGGTCAGCCACTTTGCTCCCGGGGAGCACTGCGGGAAGGGCGGCGACGTTGTTGAAGCTCGGGGTGCGCATCGCCAGTCGCCAGGGCGTCGTCGCCCCTCGGCTGACGAGGTAGTAACCGGCGATCCCCGACGGCGCCTCCGTCCAGGCGTAAGACGCCCCCTCGGGCACGCGCAGGTTCTTGGGGAGCTTGACGTTCACCGGCCCCTCGGGCAGCTGCGCCAGGCACTCGCGGGCGAGCTCGAGGGCGGTCCGCAGCGAGTCGAGCAGCGCGAGGAACCGCCCGGCCGCATCGCCCCGCCCCCCGACGTACGGCGGGAGGGGCGACAGCTCGGGGTAGGCGAGGTACGGGTCGTCGCGGCGCAGGTCGACGTCGAGGCCCGCGTCGCGCGCCACGGGGCCGGACACGCCGTACTGCAGGGCGATCTCGCGGGTGAGCGGCCCGAGGCCGGCCAGGTGCTCGACGCTGGGGACGTCCTGCAACGTTCGCGAGACCTCATCGAGGGCGGCTGAGCAGCGGCTGGTCCAGCCCTCGGGGACGTCCTCGTAGAGCCCGCCGACGCGGGTGTAGACGACGTGGACCCGGCCGCCGGTGGCCTCCTCCAGCACCCGCTGCAAGGGCGCGCGGGCACGCACCCACTTCGGGTCGAGGTAGCCCAGGAACATCAGGTGCGACAGGGCACGGTTGACCTCGCACAGCAGGGTTCGCAGCCAGGTCGCCCGGGCGGGCACCTCCAGGCCGAGCATCCGCTCGACCGCCAGCGCGACGCCGACCTCGTTGTTGAAGGCCGACAGCCAGTCGTGGCGGTTGGCGAGCATGAGCACCTGGCGGTAGTCGCGGACCTCGAACAGCTTCTCGGCTCCGCGGTGCAGCGCGCCGACGAGTGGTTCGGCCGTGACGACGGTGTCCCCGTCGAGGGTCAGGCGCAGCCGCAGCGAGCCGTGCGTCGAGGGGTGGTGCGCGCCGAGCTCGAGGGTGACGTCAGTGCCTACGGCGGCCGGTCCCACCCCCGCCACGACCACTGTCCTCACACCCCCATCCAACCAACCTCTACGTCGACTGCTCGAAGCAGCCACCCGAACCCGCCCAGCCCGTCGGGGTCGAGCAGCTCGCGCGCCTGCGACGCCTGCACCAGCCCGGCGGCCTCCCCGGACGACAGGCCGAGGGACGCCAAGGCCTCGCGCTGGCGGACGAGCACCGAACCGGTCGCGGCGGCGGCTGAGTCCAGGGCCACGTGGGCCGTCAGGTCGCAGGAGCCGTCCGGAACGGGGAGCACCTGGCGGCCGCCGCGGTAGCCGGTCAACGTCGCCCGCCGGTCCGCCATCGTGTGGCCGTAGTCGACGGCGACGGCAAGCCCCCGACGTACCCGGGAGACGGCGGCTGCCCACGCGAGGTCGCGGGGCGCGCCCACCTCGACCCGTCCGCCGCCCGGCCACCAGGAGCTCGCCCAGTCCGACGACACGGGCGCGCCCAGCAGTTGCTCACCTGTCGGGTCGACGAGCACCAGCCGGCCGTCCTCCAGCACATCCAGCGGGATGCTGTCGAGCCACTCGTTCGCGATCAGCAGTCCCTGCAGGGGCGGTACGTCGGGCCGCATTCCTGGCGCGAGGTCCACGGAGGTCAACCGCCACCGAGGGGGTACGTCGGGCAGCCCGGCCAGCAGCTCGCCCCGCCCCGCGCCGAGGTCGACCACGTCGAAGGGGTCCGGGTGGCCCAGGGCGTCGTCCACCAGACCGGCCAACCGGCGTACCGCGACGGCGAACAGCGGGACCGCGACGTTGGTGCGGAAGTGGTCCAGCGGAGCCTCGCGCAGGAAGAAGCCGGAAGGTCCGTAGAGCGCCTGCTCCCACGCCTGCGCCCACGACTGCACCCCGCAAGTGTGGGGTGTGCCACAAGCCCTTGCCCCGGGCGCCCCTGGCGTTACGCTTTCGCTGCAACGTCCGGTACCCCGAGAGGACTGGAACGGCTTTCATGAACGCCCCCGCGCGTCCCGATGCTGCCCGCCTGACGGTGGGCGTGATCGGCGTCGGTCGAGTCGGCGCCGTGCTCGGTGCTGCCCTGGCGCGGGCCGGTCACGACGTGGTCGCGGTCAGCGCCGTCAGCGAGAGCAGCCGCGAGCGGGCCGAGACCTTCCTGCCCGACGTCGAGATCGTCGAGCCGGCGCAGGTGTGCGCCCGCGCGACCCTGGTGCTGCTGGCCGTCCCGGACGACGTGCTCCCCGAGCTGGTCACCGGGCTGGCCACCCTCGGTGCCTTCCGCCGCGGGCAGATCCTGGCTCACGTGAGCGGGCGGCACGGTCTGTCCGTCCTGGCTCCCGCCGAGGGGACCCTGCCGCTTGCGCTGCACCCCGTGCAGACCTTCACCGGCACCAGTTTGGACCTCGAGCGGATCTCCGGCATCGCGTACGGCGTCACCGCCCCCGACGAGTTGCGCCCCGTCGCCGAGGCTCTGGTCCTGGAGCTGGGCGGCGAGCCCGTCTGGGTCCGCGACGAGGACCGGCCGCTGTGGCACGCCGCTCTCGCGCACGCCGCCAACCACCTGGTGACGCTGGTCGCCAGCGCCGAGGACCTGCTGCGCCGGGCCGGAGCTGAGGAGCCCGGTCGGGTGTTGGCGCCGCTGTTGTCCGCCGCCCTCGACGGAGCGCTGCGTCGGGGCGACGCCGCCCTCACCGGACCGGTCAGCCGCGGTGACGCCGGCACGGTGGCCGCGCACCTGGCCGCCCTCCCGGAGGAGGTGCGTCCGTCGTACCGCGCCCTGGCCCGTCTCACTGCGGACCGCGCCTTGGCGAGCGGCCGCCTCACGCCGTCCCGCGCCGAGGGCCTGCTGGGAGTGCTGTCGTGAACGTCGTCTCCTCGCGCGAGGAGCTGGCCGCGGCGCGCAAGACGCTGCCCGGCCGCATCGCGGTCGTGATGACGATGGGCGCGTTGCACGAAGGCCACGCCACGTTGGTACGGCGGGCGACTGAGCTCGCCGACTCCGTGATCGTGACGGTGTTCGTCAACCCCCTGCAGTTCGGGGCGGGCGAGGACCTGGACCGCTACCCGCGCACGCTGGAGGCGGACCTCGCCCTGTGCGAGCACGAGGGCGCGGCCGTGGTGTTCACCCCCACGCCCGAGGTGGTCTACCCGGCCGACCCGATCGTGCGGGTCACCGCCGGCTCGATCGGCGAGGGCTTCGAGGGGGCGTCACGCCCGGGCCACTTCGACGGCGTGCTGACCGTCGTGCTCAAGCTGCTGCACCTCACCGCCCCGGACGTCGCGCTGTTCGGTGAGAAGGACGCGCAGCAGCTGGCCGCGATCCGGCGCATGGTCGCCGACCTCGACGTGCCGGTCGAGGTGGTCGGTGTCCCGACCGTCCGCGAGCCCGACGGGCTGGCCCTGTCGAGCCGCAACCGCTACCTGTCACCGCAGGAGCGCGAGGTCGCGCTCGTGCTGTCCCGCGCCCTGGCCACGGGCGACGTCGCCGCCGGCCGCGCGCTGTTCGCCGCCGAGCCCGGCGCACACCTTGACTACCTCGAGCGGGTGGACACCCGCACGTTCGAGGCAGCACCTGACGGCGACCTGATCGTGGTCGCCGCGACGGTGGGTAGGACCCGACTGATCGACAACCGCCACCTTGAGGACAGCTGATGCTCCGTCAGATGCTCACGTCGAAGATCCACCGCGCGACGGTGACCCAGGCCGACCTGCACTACGTCGGCTCGGTCACGGTCGATGAGGACCTGCTCGACGCCGCCGATCTCTACGAGGGCGAGAAGGTCGCCATCGTGGATGTCACCAACGGGGCTCGCATCGAGACCTACACGATCGCCGGGCCTCGTGGCTCCGGCGTGATCGGCATCAACGGTGCCGCCGCCCGGCTGATCCACCCGGGCGACCTGGTGATCCTCATCGCCTACGGGCTGATGGAGGACGCCGAGGCGCGCACCCGCAGGCCCAAGGTGGTCTTCGTCGACGCCGACAACAAGGTGATCGGCACCGGTGGCGACCCCGCCGAGGCGCTGCCGCAGACCGGCCTGCTGCGCGGTGACCTGCGCTACCCGGCCGACCCCCGTGAGCCGCACGTCGGCAGCTACGACGACGACCCCACCCTCGTCTGGTGAGTCGTGCCTCTCGGCTGCTCGCCCCCCCGCCGGGCTGGACGGTCGAGACCGACGTCGTCGTGGTCGGCTCCGGTGTCGCGGGGCTGATGACCGCCCTGCACGCCGCAGAGCAGCACGACGTCCTGGTCGTCACCAAGGTGCACGTCGACGACGGCTCGACCCGCTGGGCCCAGGGCGGGGTGGCCGCCGCGCTGGGCGCGGACGACTCCGCTGAGGAGCACCTCCGCGACACCCTTGAGGCTGGCGCGGGCGTGTGCGACGAGACCGCGGTCCGGGTGCTGTGTGAGGAGGGCCCCGTCCGGCTGCGCGAGCTGATCGCCCTCGGGGCGGCCTTCGACCGCGACCCCTCGGGGGAGCTGCAGCTCACCCGCGAGGGCGGCCACCACCGCGATCGCATCGTGCACGCCGGCGGTGACGCGACCGGCGCCGAGGTGTCGCGCGCGCTCGTCGTCGCCGTCCGCAACCACCCGCGGATCCGGCTCATCGAGCACGCCCTGGTGCTGGACCTGCTGCGTGATTCCGAGGGCCGTACGGCGGGAATCACGCTGCACGTCCTCGGCGAAGGCACCGTGGACGGTGTCGGGGCGGTGAGGGCCCGCGCTGTCGTGCTGGCGACCGGCGGCATGGGCCAGGTCTTCTCCAGCACGACCAACCCCGCTGTCTCCACCGGCGACGGGGTGGCCCTCGCGCTTCGTGCCGGTGCCGAGGTGATGGACCTGGAGTTCGTGCAGTTCCACCCGACCGCGCTGTGGCTCGGCTCGGGGAGCACAGGTCAGCAGCCGCTCATCTCCGAGGCGGTCCGGGGCGAGGGCGCCTTCCTCACCGACGGGTTCGGGGAGCGCGTCATCACGACCGACGACCACCCGCTGGCCGACCTCGCTCCCCGGGATGTCGTCGCCAAGGCCATCACCCGTCGGATGCACTCCCTCGGGGTCGACCACGTCTTCCTCGACGCCCGTGGGATCGAGGGCGTGCAGGAGCGCTTCCCGACGATCGTCGCTCGCCTCGCGGAGGAGGGGCTGGACCCCACCCGAGACCTCATCCCGGTCGCGCCGGCCGCGCACTACGCCAGCGGCGGCGTGCGCACCGACCTGTCGGGCCGCACCTCGGTGCCCGGGCTCTACGCCTGCGGTGAGGTCGCCTGCACCGGTGTCCACGGCGCCAACCGGCTCGCCTCGAACTCCTTGCTCGAGGGCCTTGTCTTCGCCGGGCGGATCGGTGACGACTTGGCGCGCAGCCTCGCCGTACCCGGGGAACCCGTCGCCCAGCCGGCGGAGGGAGCGCTGCTCGACCCGTCGGTCCGTGCCGAGCTGACGCGCGCGATGACGGAGGGTGCAGGGGTGCTGCGCTCAGCCGATTCCCTTGCGGGTACGGCGAAAGCGCTGCTCGCGCTGGAGGACCGCCCGACGGTCGCGCCCTCTCCCGCTGCGTGGGAGGCGACGTCGCTGCATGCCGTAGCTGCCGCATTGGTGGCCGCCGCAGCGCGTCGGGAGGAGACCCGAGGCGCGCACTGGCGCGAGGACTTCCCGCTGTCGTCCGAGCAGTGGCGCGGCCACCTCGTGACGACCTTGGACGGCACGACCTACCTACCTCTGGAGGACTGAGTGCTCTCGCGACAGACGCTGGCCGCGTTGACGATCGCGGGGCTGGACCCGACGTACGTCGAGGACCTGGCCCGGCGCACCCTGACCGAGGACCTCGGCGGCGGGGTGGACGTGACCAGCGTCGCCACCGTCCCGGCGGACCAGGTGGGCACGGCCGCCTTCGTGCCCCGTGCCGACGGCGTGGTCGCCGGCATCGCCGTCGCGATGGCGTGCCTCGACGCGGCCTCCGACCAGCCGCTCGACTACGAGCTGGTGCGGGCGGACGGACTGGCCGCGGCCGGCGAGCAGGTGCTGCGGGTGCGCGGGCTCACGCGGTCGTTGCTGACCGGTGAGCGGTCGGCCCTGAACCTGCTGTGCCACCTGTCCGGAGTGGCCACCCTCACCGCGACCTGGGTGAGCGCCGTCGAGGGGACGGACGCGCGCATCCGTGACACCCGCAAGACCACGCCGGGTCTGCGTGCGCTGGAGAAGGCCGCCGTGGTCGTCGGCGGAGGGCTCAACCACCGGATGTCGCTGTCGGACGCCGCGCTGGTCAAGGACAACCACGTCGTCGCGGCGGGGGGCGTGGCCGCGGCGTTCGAGGCGGTACGGCGGGACTTCCCGGGCCTGGAGGTCGAGGTCGAGTGCGACACCGTCACCCAGGTGAAGGAGGTCGTGGAGGCCGGGGCCGACCTGGTGCTGCTGGACAACATGACCGACGAGCAGATGGCCGAGGCTGTCTCGCTCTGTCGGGCCAAGGGGGTGCGCACCGAGGCCTCGGGCGGACTCACCCTCGACCGTGCACGGGCCGTCGCCGAGACCGGCGTGGACTACCTGTCGATCGGCGCGCTGACGCACAGCGCCCCTGTCCTTGACCTCGGGATGGACCTGCTCTGATGCTGCTCACCGTCGACGTCGGCAACACCAACATCGTCCTGGGGCTCTTCGACGGAGAGCGCCTGTTCGAGAGCTACCGGCTGCGCACCGACGCGCGCGTCACGGCCGACGAGCTGGCCCTGCTGTTCCACGGACTGCTGGCCAAGCACCCGGAGCCGGACGGCATCTCGGTCTGCAGCACCGTCCCCCAGGTGCTCGACCAGCTGCGTCTGATGGTGGAGCGCTACTACCCGCAGGCCGCCACGGTCGTCGTCGGGCCCGGTGTGAAGACCGGCGTACCGCTGCTCTATGACAACCCCAAGGAGGTCGGGCCGGACCGGGTCGTCAACACCCTCGCGGCCCACACCTTGTACGGCGGGCCGGCGATCGTCGTGGACTTCGGCACCTCCACGAACTTCGACGTGGTCAGCGAGAAGGGCGAGTTCCTCGGAGGTGCGCTGGCCCCGGGACTGGAGATCTCCGTCGACGCCCTCGCCGCACGGGCAGCTCGGCTGTTCAAGGTCGAGCTCACCGAGCCGCGGTCGGTGATCGGCAAGACGACCGTGGAGGCGCTGCAGTCCGGGCTGGTCTACGGGTTCGCCTCGCAGGTGGACGGGATGGTCGAGCGCATCAGCCGCGAGCTGGACGCCGACCCGATCGTCATCGCCACCGGCGGCCTCTCGCACCTGATGACCGGCGTCTGTGAGTCCATCGACGAGCACGAGCCGGACCTCACCCTCATCGGTCTGCGCCTGGTCTATGAGAAGAACGTCTAGTCCGGCGCCGATAGGGTTGCGCGGGTGAGCGACCAGACCCCAGCCGAGCACGACGCCGACCTTCCCGAGCAGGTGCGGATCCGGCGGGAGAAGTACGACCGGCTCGTCGCCGCCGGCACCCCGCCGTACGCGCTGGGGTATCCCCGCACGACGAGCATCGCCGCCGTCCGGGAGCAGCACGAGGGGCTGGAGACCGACACCGCCACGGGCGTGATCGTCGGCATCACCGGCCGGATCCTGCTCAGCCGCACCGGCGGCAAGCTGTGCTTCGCGACCCTGTCCGAGGGCGAGTCGCAGATCCAGGTGATGGTCAGTCTGGACAAGGTGGGCGAAGAGCGGCTCGCGGCGTGGAAGTCCGACCTCGACCTCGGGGACCACGTCGGCGTCACCGGAGAGGTCATCACCAGCAAGCGCGGTGAGCTGTCGGTGCTCGTCCACGAGTGGGCGCTCACCAGCAAGGCGTTGCGCCCGCTGCCCGACAAGCACAAGGGGCTCACCGATCCCGAGACGCGGATCCGCCAGCGGTACGTCGACCTGGCGGTCAACCCCGAGAGCCGGCAGATGGTGCGCGACCGCAGCGCCGTCATCCGCACGGTGCGCGAGCTGCTGCACGGTCGGGGCTTCACCGAGGTCGAGACCCCGATGCTGCAGCTGGTCCATGGCGGTGCGGCTGCGCGACCGTTCCACACCCACGTGAACGCGCTCGACCTGGACGTGACGCTGCGCATCGCCCTGGAGCTCTACCTCAAGCGCGCCGTCGTCGGTGGCATCGACAAGGTCTTCGAGATCGGGAAGAACTTCCGCAACGAAGGCATCGACGCAACCCATTTCCCCGAGTTCACGATGCTGGAGTTCTACGAGGCGTACGGCGATTACGACACCGTCGCCGACCTCACCCGCGAGATGATCCTCGACTGCGCCCGGGCCGTCGGGCGCACCGTCGTGTGCGACGGCCGGGTCGACCTCGAGCAGCCCTGGCGCAGCGCGACCCTGTTCGAGCTCGTCAGCGAGGCGGTCGGAGAGACGGTCGACCCGGGTACGCCTCTCGAGGCGCTCCTGGCGCTGGCCGACAAGCACGACGTGCCGCTGGCGGCCGGGCTCACCGCTGGCGAGGTTGCTCTGGAGCTGTTCGAGAAGCTCGTCGAGCACACGCTGATCCAGCCGACCTTCGTGCGGGACTACCCCGTCGATGCGCGGCCGCTCGCTCGCGACCACCGCGACGACCCGCGGCTGGCCGAGGCCTGGGACCTCGTCGTCGGAGGGGTCGAGCTCGCGACGGGCTACTCCGAGCTGGTCGACCCGGTGGAGCAGCGCCGGCGCCTGACCGAGCAGTCGCTGAAGGCCGCGGGGGGCGACCCCGAGGCGATGCAGCTCGACGAGGACTTCCTGCGGGCCCTTGAGTTCGGGGCGCCGCCGATGGGGGGGCAGGGGATGGGCCTGGACCGGCTCGTCATGCTGCTCACCGGGCAGCCCATTCGCGAGACGATTCTGTTCCCGCTCGTCCGGCCCGTTGGCTGAACCCTTTCCCGCTCATTTCGCAGCCGTTTGCTTTTAGGCTCCCTTTCGTCTTTGCTGGTCCTTCAAGAATCGGCAGAGAAAAGGAAACGCGAAATGGCTCAGAGGGTTCAGGTCCTGCTCGTGTGCGATCTTCATGACGGCGACGTCGAGGGCACGGAGACCGTGAGCTTCGCGCTCGACGGTGCGGCGTACGAGATCGACGTCTGCCCAGCGCACGGCGCTGAGCTTCGCGATGCGTTCGCCTCCTACGTCGGTGCTGCCCGTCGTGCCGGCCGTTCCGCGGCACCCGTCCGCAAGGCGCGCGCTGGAAAGGCCGCTCCTGACAAGGACCGCACTGTCGCCATTCGCGAGTGGGCCAAGAAGAAC
The DNA here is from genome assembly GCA_046595815.1 of Mycobacteriales bacterium. GTDB lineage: Bacteria > Actinomycetota > Actinomycetes > Mycobacteriales > SCTD01 > RYN-111. The sequence continues at coordinate 441 of JBKJSN010000127.1, read as the reverse complement.
GGGCACACGGTGAGCGACCGGGGCCGGCTGCCGGCGACCGTCGTGGCCGCTTACGACGCCGTCCACTGACCTTTTCGCTCTTGGCGTAGTCGCTCGGGGAACGCTCGCCGTACCGCTCGTGGTTGGAACCGGTACGGCGGGCAGTTCCGGCGGGATGGAGAACTCCTCCTTCACGTCTCTGGTCGCAGCGTTAGTGTGCGGGTACAGGTCTGGGCGCGACCGCAGACCAGGTGTGAGGAGCGAGCGATGTTCGAGAGGTTCACCGACCGAGCCCGACGGGTGGTCGTCCTGGCGCAAGAAGAGGCCAGGATGCTCAACCACAACTACATCGGGACCGAGCACATCCTGCTCGGCCTGATCCACGAGGGCGAAGGCGTCGCCGCAAAAGCGCTGGAGTCACTGGGGATTTCCCTGGAGGCGGTGCGCAGCCAGGTCGAGGAG
>JBKJSN010000137.1:0-21336 GCA_046595815.1 Mycobacteriales bacterium | reverse complement strand
GCTCGACCAGCTCACGCACCCTGGCGGCGTGCTCGCGGGCCTCCCGGGTGTAGGCGCGCGCGACGACCTGCAGCTGCGCGACCCGAGGCGAGACATCCGAGGACATGCCCCCAAGTTACTCGAACACCTGTTCTGGCACAACCCCGACCATCAACTGTGGACGCCTCTCCTCAATGGGGAAGAGGCAAGTCAGGCGCTGGCGTCGACCTTGGAAAGGTTGCGGGTGATGCTCCGTGTCAGCCCGAGCTGCACGACCTTCGCGAGGCCGGGTACGGCGGAGTCGAACTCGATGACGTAGTGCAGCCGGCACCCGGTCGGCGTAGGGGTGAAGGCCATGACGCCTTGGTGGTCACGCAGGGGGCTACCGCGGCTGATGCGGTAGGCGATCTGGGAGTGCGGAACCGCTTCGGTGATGGTCTCCTCGAACCACGGCCCTGGTCCGACGCGCAGCCGGCGCACCGACCCCACGCCGTTGCGGGAGGTGTCCCCGTCCCGCACCCGCTCGACCTTCGCGCCGAACAACGGCCCGAGGTGCTCGTGCTCGGCCAGGTAGTCATAGACCCGATCGACGGGGAGGTTGAACTCGTGGGTGATCTCGACGCGTTGCACGAGGCGAGACGCTAGACCCTGTCGAGCGGCACGTGTACGGCGGGTTCCTCCACGACAACCGGATCCCCGGCCCGGACCACCCCGCCGGTGAGGACCACCGACATGATCCCTGCCCGCCGTACGACGGAGCCGTCCTGCGTGCGGCCCACCACCTGCTTGAGAAGTCCAGGACGGTAGGCGTCGATCTGCACACAGGGGTTGCGCAGCCCGGTGACCTGCAAGACCGCGGAAGGCCCGAGACCCAACAGCGTCCCCGTGGAGAGTGCGAACAGGTCGATGCCCGAGGTGGTGACGTTCTCGCCGAGGGCACCGGGCGCGACATCCAGCGAGGAGAGCAGCTCGATGGGCATGAGGTGGACCTGCCGCAGGTTCGGCTGGTGCGGGTCCACGGCCACGCGGCTGCGGTGTTGCACGGTCGGACCGGCGTGGGCGTCGCCCTCGACGCCATGCCCGGCGACCAGGACCACGCTCAAAAAGCTCTGCTTGCTGAAGCCGTGCACCGGCGATCGGTGGACGGCAACGACGCGCGTCACGACAGGCAGGCGGTCATGGCGGCGACCATGAGCGGCACGTCCTCCATGGAGGCGAGTTCGCGACAGGAGTGCATTGAGAGCATGGGGGAGCCGACGTCGACGGTCGCCAGGCCCAACCGGGCCGCGGTGAGCGGCCCGATGGTCGAGCCACACGGCAGGTCGGCCCGCGTCACGAAGTGCTGCACCGGCACCCCGACCGAGGCAGCGCAGGTTGCGAACCACGCCTGGGTCGTGGCGTCGGTCGCGTAGGACTGGTTCGCGTTGTGCTTGAGCACGGGTCCGCCACCGAGCTCCGGTGTGTGCATTGGCTCGTGCCGCTCGGAGTAGTTCGGGTGCACCGCGTGGGCCATGTCGGCCGACACGAGCCGCGAACGCGAAATCGCCTGGCGGTAGGCCTGGGGATCGGGGTCTCCGGTCGCGGCGACGAGCCGCACCAGAACGTCCTCGAGAAACGAGCCGCGCGCCCCTTCAGCTGAGCCGCTGCCCACCTCCTCGTGGTCGTTCGCGACCCACAACTGGGTGTGCGCGGCAGCCGGAGCATCGAGCAGGGCGTGCACCGCGCTGTGGCACGAGCCGAGGTTGTCCAGCCGGGGGCCGCTGATCCAGTTCGACCCGACCACACCGGCGAGCTGGGTGTCGGTGAGCACGAGATCGTGCCCCAGCACCTCGCCCTCCGAAAAACCCAGCTGGGCCAGCAGATCCGGCTCGTTGTCGAGGCCGAGCACAGGCACGAGGTGGCGCTGCTTGTCGAGCACGAGGCCGTCGTTGACGCCTCGGTCGAGATGGATGGCCAACGAAGGCATCCTCAGCGGCGAGCCCTCCAGCCGGACGAGCTGGACCGACCCGTCGCGCAGTACGACTCGCCCCGCCACCGTGAGGTCGCGGTCCATCCAGGTGTGGGCCAGCATCCCGCCGTACGGCTCGACACCGACGAGGCGGTATCCCGCCCGTGTGAGGTCGGAGTGCGGTCGCACCCGGAAGGTCGGAGAGTCCGTGTGTGTGCCGATCAGCCGCACCCCGGCGTCCGCGAGCGGCGCCGTCCCGACGCGGAAGGCGACGACACTCCCACCGTCGCGTACGACGTAGTGCTGGGCCCCCGGGGCGAGCGACCACCTCGCGGTCTCCTCCAGGGGAGTGAAGCCGGCCTCGCGCAGGCGGCGGGCCGCCTCCGCCACGGCATGGTGTGGCGAGGGCGCGGCGTCGAGGAAGGTACGCAGGTCGTTGCCGAGAGCTGTCACGTCAGTGACGTTACCGAGCAGTCGGGTCAGACGCCTTGTATCCGGCGGCTCGGCCGCAGGTAGACAGCCCACGTGACCAGCACGCACACGGCGTAGAAGGCGATGAACGCGACGTACGCGCTGTCGGCCTTGCCGCTGTGCAGAAAGGACTCGCGGAACGCGACGTTGACGAGCACCCCACCGAAGGCTCCGATCGCGCCGGCGATCCCGATCAGCGCGCCGGACATCCGTCGGGCCTCGGCGAAGGTCGGCCGCGTCGCCTTGAAGATGGCCGGGATCATCTTGTACGTCGAACCGTTGCCCACGCCGGAGAAGATGAACAGCGAGATGAAGCCGACGAGGTAGAGCGTCAGCGAGTGCTGCTTCGACGCCGCCAGCACAACGCTCGCCGCCCCACCCATGAGTACGAAGTTGACCAGCGTCACCCGCGCTCCGCCGAGGTGGTCGGCCAGCCAGCCGCCGAGGGGACGGATGAGCGACCCGACCAGCGGCCCGATGAAGGTGAGGTACGCAGCATCCAGGGGCGTTGGGAAGTCGGTCTTGAACTGCACCTGTAACACCTGCCCGAAGGCGAAGCCGAACCCGATGAACGAGCCGAAGGTCCCGATGTAGAGCAGCGACATCACCCAGGTGTGCTTGTCCCGTGCCACGTCACGAAGAGCGTGCTTGTCGTTCTTCATGTGCCCGAGGTTGTCCATCGTCAGCCACGCGAGCAGCGCCGAGACGAGCACGAGCGGCAGATAGATCGCAACGAGCGTCTTCGGGTGCCCCTTGCCGGCGGTGGCCAGTACGGCCAAGGCGACGAGCTGCACGGCGGCGACCCCCAGGTTGCCGCCACCGGCGTTGAGCCCCAGTGCCCGACCCTTGAGGCGATCGGGGTAGAACGCGTTGATGTTCGTCATCGACGAGGCGAAGTTCCCACCGCCGACACCGGCGAGCGCACCGAGAAGCATCAACGTGCCCAAGGAGACGCCGGGCTCGAGCAGGAACAGCGTGGCGACCAGCGGGATCACGAGAAGCAGCGCGCTGATGACGGTCCAGTTGCGCCCGCCGACCTTCGCGACGGCGAACGTGTAGGGGATGCGGAGCAGCGAGCCGACCAGCGCTGGGGTCGTTGTGAGAAGGAACTTGTCCGACGGAGTGAAGCCGTACTTCGGCCCCAGGAACAGCACGAGCGAGGCCCACATCGTCCAGACCGAGAAGCCAATGTGCTCGGAGAAGATGGAGAACACGAGGTTGCGCCGCGCGACCTTCCTGCCGGTCGCCTCCCAGAAGGCCGGGTTCTCAGGATCCCAGTCCTCGATCCAGTGGGAGCGCGCGACCGCCGGGGGTGCGAGCGGGGTGTCGAGGGTTGCGGTCATCCGTTGCCTCCTGAGAGTGGGTGGTGACGACGGACGCTAGGTACGGCAGGCAACGCAGCCGTGTCGGGCGAGCACCCTTGTCGTCACATCTGTCGCACGTCGTCGAGGTCGCCTTGTGAGGCCAGGCGGTAGCCGCGTTTCACGACCGTCTCGATCGCCTTTCCGGCCGGGCCCAGCGCAGCTCGCAACCGCGCGACGGTCATCTCTACGGCGTGCTCGTCGGCCGGCTCGTCGCGCCAGGCGCGCGTGAGAAGTTCGGCCCGCGACAGGACGCGACCAGGCCCGATGTCGAGGAACGCCGAAAGCACCGCCGACTGCCTCCCCGTCAGGCTCACCGGCTCACCGTCGACCAGGACGCTGTGCCCGCGCAGGGTGAGCACGTGCGATCCCGCGTGCACCGTACGGGCGCGACGCGCTGGCAGCTCCTCGACGACCGTGCGCACGAGCGCACCGAGCCGGGCGCGCTCAGGCTGCACGGTGGGGATCCCCAGGCGTTCCAGGCGCGACGCCGTCACCGGGCCGACGCACGCGGCCAACACGTCGCTGCCCAGTGCACGCAGGAGCGCAGGTCGCTTTCCCCGCTCGGTGGCTACGTCGAGCAGACAGGAGACGGCCGGTGCCGAGGTGAAGGTGACGCAGTCGACCTGGCCGGCGACGATCTGATCGACCAGACGCTGGACGGGCTTGATGTCCTGCGCCGGCACCCAGCGGTAGACGGGGATCTCCACCACGATCGCGCCGGCGCGCTGCAGCGCGCCCACGACTTCGGGCAGCGGCTCGCCGTGTAGTTGCAGGGCGACGCGCTTACCCGCGACTCCTTGGGACAACAGGTGGGTGAGCACTTCGTCGGTCGACTCCGAGTCCGGCGACCAGGCCTCTGCGAGCCCGTGCGCTCGCACTGCGCCCTTTGCCTTGGGTCCGCGCACGAGGACCTCTGCCTGCGCGAACTGGGCGCGGAGCGGTTCCCCGATGCCCCAGCCGTCTGCGGCCTCCATCCAGCCGCGGAACCCGATACCGGTCGTGGCGATGACCACATCAGGTGGTTGTGTGATGCACGACTCGGTCGCGGCCCGCAGGTCGACGTCGTCCTGAGTGGGGATGATCCGGATCGCCGGGGCCTCCACGACGCGAGCTCCACGGCGTACGAGCAGGTTGGAGAGCTCCTCTCGGCGGCGCGCGGCGGTGACCGCGACCGTGAACCCGGCAAGGGGCAGCTCCTCCACGCGATCAACCTTGTCGGTTGCTCGTTACCTCAGTGTTTCCAAGGCATGTCGCCCGGTGTTGCACGTGTGATGGGTGCAGCGATGAAGACCTCGTCACACGGATGACACAACCGGGACACGGGCTTGAGACGCCTGGCCCGCACGGTGGACGCATGCCCGTCGCCACCCACTGCCCCTACTGCGCGTTGCAGTGCGGCATGACTCTCACCCCCTCCAGAGAGGGGACTGCGGAGGTCGCCGCGGGGGAGGGCGGACTGTGCCGCAAGGGTTGGACGTCGGCCGACCTGCTGCGCAGTTCTGAGCGCCTGACGAGCCCGCTGCTACGCGACCGCAAGGGCGGCCCGCTGCGCACGGCGACCTGGGACGAGGCGCTCGCCCGGATCGTCGTGGGCATCGGGAAGGCGCAAGAGGGCGGACGCGACAAGGTCGGTGTCTTCGGCGGCGGCGGCCTCACCAACGAGAAGGCCTACCTGCTCGGCAAGTTCGCCCGCGTTGTGTTGCGCACCAGCCAGATCGACTACAACGGGCGCTTCTGCATGAGCAGCGCGGCGGCCGCAGGCAACCGGGCGTTCGGCCTCGACCGCGGCCTGCCGTTCCCCCTGGAGGACCTCGGCGCTGCTCAAGCCGTGCTGCTGGTCGGGTCCAACCCGGCCGAGACGATGCCGCCGTTCGTGCAGCACCTCAACAAGGTGCGCGAAGGTGGCGGCTCGCTCGTGGTCGTCGATCCCCGCCGTACGGCGACGGCTGAGCTTGCCGACCTGCATCTCGCTCCCCAGCCAGGCACCGACCTCGCACTGGCCAACGGCATGCTCTTCGTCGCCTTGGAGGAGGGGCTGGTTGACACGGCCTACGTCGCCGACCGCACCAGTGGATTCGAAGCAGTGCTCGAGACAGTCGCGACCTGGTGGCCCGGCCGCGTCGAGCGCGCCACGGGGGTCTCCGAGCCGGATCTGCGCCAGGCCGTGCGCCTGCTCGCGGCAGCCGATCGCGCCATGATCCTCACCGCCAGGGGAGCCGAGCAGCATGCGCACGGGGTCGCGACGACCACGTCCTGGCTCAACCTCGCTCTCGCACTGGGCCTTCCGGGTACCCCCGGCTCGGGCTGGGGGACCCTCACCGGCCAGGGCAACGGTCAGGGAGGCCGTGAGCACGGGCAGAAGGCCGACCAGCTCCCGGGCTACCGCAGCATCAGCGACCCCGCCGCCCGGGCGCACGTGGCCGCGGTCTGGGGAGTCGACCCGGACACGATCCCCGGGCCAGGCAAGAGCGCGTACGAGCTGCTCGACAGCCTCGGTGACGGCGGCGGTCCCTCGGCGCTGCTGGTCTTCGCCTCCAATCCGGTGGTGAGCGCCCCCAACGCCCGCCACGTCTCGCAGCGGCTCGCCTCGCTCGACCTGCTCGTCGTCAGCGACCTCGTCCTGAGTGAGACCGCGGCTCTCGCGGACGTCGTGCTGCCGACGACACAATGGGCCGAGGAGAGCGGTACTACGACCAACCTCGAAGGTCGGGTGCTCCTGCGCCGCAAGGCGGTTGACGCCCCAGTCGGCGTCCGCAGCGACCTGGAGGTGCTGCACGCGCTCGCTGCCCGGCTCGGGGTCCCGATGGGCTTCTCGACCGACCCAGCCGAGGTGATGGAGGAGCTCGGCCGCGCGTCGGCCGGCGGCGTCGCGGACTATGCGGGGATCAGCCACGCCCGCCTCGCGGCAGGGGAACGGCTGCACTGGCCCTGCCCGACGATGAACCACCCGGGGAGCCCGCGGCTGTTTCTCGAACGCTTCGCCACACCCGACGGCCGGGCCCGGTTCTTCGCCGTCGACCTGCCCGAGGAGGTCGAGCCGGTCTCGGAGGCGTACCCGATGCGGCTCACGACGGGGCGCGTCGCCATGCAGTACCAGTCGGGCGCGCAGACCCGCCGGATCGCGGCCCTGCCGGGTGATGCGTACGTCGAGCTGCACGAGGACGCCGCCGCGCGGCTCGGGATCACCGACGGTGAGCGGGTGAAGGTCACCACGGCTCGCGGCGAGGCCTGGCTGGCGGCGAAGGTCACCGACGCGATCCGTCCCGACACGCTGTTCGTGCCTTTCCACTGGGCAGGGAAGAAGCGCGCGAACAGCCTCACCGGCGACTGGCTCGACCCGATCAGCCGGATGCCCCAGTTCAAGGCCTGCGCGGCTCGCGTGGAACGGGTGAGGACATGAAGCAGGTCGTCGTCGTCGGCAACGGCATGGCCGGGGCGCGAGTGGTCGAGGAGTTGCTGCGGCGCGACCCCACCCTCGAGGTCACCGTGTTCGGCGCCGAGAAGCAGGCGGCCTACAACCGGATCCTGCTGTCGGATGTGCTCGCGGGGAAGCGCCCCGCGGCAGAGGTGACGCTGCGAGCCGTCGATGGCGTCGTCCGTCATCTCGGCACCGAGGTCGTCGCCATCGACCGCGCCGCGCGCACGGTGCGCACCGCAGACGGCAGCCTCACGGCGTACGACGCTCTCGTGCTCGCGACGGGCAGTCTGCCGATCGTGCCTGCGGTGCAAGGGATCGCGGGACCGGACGGCAAGCTTCTCGACGGTGTCTTCGTCTTCCGGACGTTGGAGGACTGTGACGCGATCGCGGCGCGGGCGAAGAGGTCCAATCGGGCGATCGTCGTCGGGGGCGGGCTGCTCGGGTTGGAGGCCGCGCGAGGTCTGCTGCAGCACGGGCTGCAGGTGGAGGTCGTGCACGGCATGGGTCACCTCATGGATGTGCAGCTCGACGCACCTGGCGGAGCGGTGCTGCGGCGCTCCGTCGAGGCGCTGGGCGTCGGAGTGCACCTCGGGTCGTTCGCGAGCCGGGTGCTGGGGACCCGTAGCGTCACCGGAGTCGGCCTGGCCGACGGCCGTCAGGTGGCCGGTGACCTCGTCGTGTTGGCCTGCGGGGTGCGGCCGCAGGTCGAACTGGCCCGCTCGGCAGGGCTCGAGGTCGGGCGAGGCATCCTCGTCGACGACGAGCTTCGCACCAGCGACGACGCGGTCTACGCGATCGGTGAGTGCGCGCAGCACAACGGCGAGGTCTACGGCCTCGTGGCGCCGGCGTGGGAGCAGGCGGCGGTCTTGGCCGACGTGCTCACCGGGCGTCCCGCGGCCTACACCGGCTCGCGACTGGTCACTCGGCTCAAGGCGATGGACCTCGAGGTCGCTGCGATGGGCGACACCTCACCAACTCTCGACGACGCGGTCGACGGCCTCGAGGTCGTCGTGCTGTCCGACCCGGCCAGGCACGTCTACAAAAAGCTCGTGGTGCGCGACGGGTGCCTCGTCGGCGCGCTGCTGCTCGGCGACCTCGCGACCGCCGGCACGGTCACCCAGCACTTCGACCGCCAGACCCCGCTGCCGGCCGACCGGATCTCGCTTCTCGTCGCCCCCAGGCGCGCTACTGCGGTGCACGAGGACGCCGACACGGTGTGCACCTGCAACGCCGTCACCGCAGGCCAGATCCGCCAGTCCGGCTGCCACACCGTCGCCGAGGTGGCGCTGAAGACCCGCGCCACGACCGGCTGCGGCACCTGTACCTCGCTCGTCAAGACCCTGCTCGCCCCCGCTCACGAGAGGACCGTCGCATGAGGAGGACCCTCGTCGTCGTCGGGCACGGCATGGTCGGCCACAAGGTCGTAGAGGTCGCCGTCGCCCGTGGCCTCACCGCCGAGTGGGACCTCGTGGTGCACGCCGAGGAGGACGTGCACGCCTACGACCGGGTCGCGCTCTCCACGTGGTTCGACGGCGCCGATCTCGAGCTCACCCCCGTCGAGCACCCAGCGGTCGAGCTCCGGCTCGCCGACCCGGTCGTCGCGGTGGACACCGTGGCCAAGCTGGTCACCTCCGCGAGCGGCACCGTCACGCCGTACGACGCTCTCGTCCTCGCCACCGGCTCCGTGCCCTTCGTGCCGCCCGTGCCCGGGGCCACCGGGACCGGGCGCTTCGTCTACCGCACCGTCGAGGACCTCGAGGCCATCAAGAGGTACGCCGGAACCTCCCGCCGAGGGGTTGTCATCGGAGGTGGCTTGCTGGGCCTCGAGGCGGCACAGGCCCTGCAGACGTTGGGGCTCGAGACGACGGTGGTGGAGTTCGCGCCCCGGCTGATGCCGGTGCAGATCGACGCCGGCGGCGGTGAGGCCCTGCGCCGGCTCGTCGAGGCGCTCGGGGTACGCGTGCTCACGGGGGCCTCGACCCAGCAGATCGAAGAGGCCGAAGGCGGCCTGCGGCTGACCTTTGCCGACGGCACCGACCTCGACACCGACATGGTCGTGTTCTCTGCGGGCATCCGGCCCGCGGACTCCCTGGCCCGGGCAACAGGGCTCGAGGTCGGCGAGCGCGGCGGTGTGACGGTCGACCTGGGCTGCCTCACCAGCGCGCCGGACGTCTACGCCGTAGGGGAGTGCGCCTCCGCGCTGGGCCGGACGTGGGGCCTGGTCGCGCCGGGTTATGCGATGGCTGAGGTGGTCGTCGACCGGCTGCTCGGCGGGACGGGGGCCTTCGAGGGCGCGGACCTGTCCACCAAGCTCAAATGCCTGGGCATCGACGTGGCCAGCTTCGGGGATGCCTTCGCCGAGACCCCTGGTGCGCTGGAGCTTGTCTGGGCAGACCCGGTGGCGGGGGTCTACAAAAAGCTCGTCGTCTCCGACGACGCCAAGCGGCTCCTGGGCGGCATCCTGGTCGGTGACGCCAGCGCCTATGCCTCACTGCGACCGCTGGTCGGGAGCAGCCTCACGCTGAACCCCGCTGACCTCATCGCCCCGTCGGGGTCCGGCGCGACCCTGGAGCTACCCGACGAGGCGCAGGTCTGCACCTGCAACGCCGTCACCAAGGGCGACATCTGTGCCGCCGCCGCGCAAACGCCGGAGCTTGGCTACGTCAAGGAGTGCACCAAGGCCGGGACGAGCTGTGGCTCGTGCCTGAACCTCGTGAAGTCCTTGGTGGCGAAGGAGCGTTCTGCTCAAGGGCTCGTGGTGAGCAACGCGTTGTGCGAGCACTTCGCTTTGTCCCGCAAGGAGATGTTCGAGGTCATCCGAGTCAAGGGGATCGCCTCCTGGAGCGAGCTGCTCTCGTCGTACGGCACGGGCCTTGGGTGTGATGTGTGCAAGCCCACCGCCGCGTCGATCCTCGCGTCGTTGGGCAACGGCTACATCCTCGATGGCGAGCAAGGCGCGCTTCAGGACACCAATGACCACATGCTGGCGAACCTGCAGAAGGACGGGTCCTACTCCGTCGTGCCCCGGCTGCCGGGTGGCGAGGTGACGCCCGACCAACTGCTCGCGATCGCGTCCGTGGCCAAGGAGTTCGAGCTCTACACGAAGATCACCGGTGGGCAACGGATCGACCTGTTCGGCGCGCGCGTCGAGCAGCTCCCCCTGATCTGGCAGCGGCTCGTCGACGCCGGCTTGGAGAGCGGGCACGCCTATGGCAAGTCGCTCCGCACCGTGAAGTCCTGCGTCGGCTCGACCTGGTGCCGGTACGGCGTACAGGACTCGACCTCTCTCGCTGTCGCCCTGGAACTGCGCTACCGCGGCCTACGTGCTCCCCACAAGATCAAGCTCGCTGTCAGCGGCTGCGCCCGCGAGTGTGCCGAGGCGCGCAGCAAGGACGTCGGCATCATCGCGACCGACAACGGCTGGAACCTCTACGTCGGCGGTAACGGTGGATTCACCCCGCGTCACGCCGACCTGTTCCTCACCGACCTCACGACCGAGGAGCTGGTGCTGTACACCGACCGCTTCCTGATGCTCTACGTCTTCACCGCCGAGCGGCTACAGCGCACCGCGCCGTGGGTCGAAGCCACCGGGCTGGATCACATCCGGGCCGTCGTCGTCGAAGACAGCCTCGGTCTGTGCGCCGACCTTGACGCGGCGATCGCGCGGCACGTCGGCAACTACAGCGACGAGTGGGCCGACACCCTCGCGGACCCGGGGCGCCTGTCGCGCTTCGTGCACTTCGTCAACGCACCCGAGGTGCCCGACCCGTCGATCCGGCGGGTCACCGAGCGCGGGCAGCAGCGTCCGCTCCTTCCCCTGGAGGTGGTCCGGCCATGAGCTGGTTCCCCGTCTGCCCCTTCGTCCGGCTGCCGGTCGAGCGCGCGGTGTGCGTGCTGGTCGCAGGTGAGCAGGTTGCTCTCGTGCGGACCCGCGGAGGTCAGGTCTTCGCCGTCGACAACCTCGACCCGGTGAGCGGAGCCATGGTGATGTCGCGCGGCATCGTCGGCTCCCGAGGCGACCTCGACGTGCTCATCAGCCCGATGCACAAGCAGGCCTACGACCTAGCCACCGGCCAGTGCCTGGACCTGCCCGACGTGTGGTTGGGCACCCATGAAGTGCGAGTGGTCGGCGGCGATGTTGAGGTGGCCATGAGAGAGGCGGAGCGAGAGGCGGATCGGGAGGCGGAGCGCCTGTTGGCCTGAGATACTGCCGGCATGACGGGCATGAGCACGGTCGACGACTGGGTCGCGGCGGCCGCCGACGCGCTCGGGATCACCGATGAGATCGACGTCACGCTGCTGCTCGACCTCGCGCGAGAGGCGGCCCATGCGGTGGCACGACCCGCGGCCCCTGTCACGACGTACCTGCTCGGATTGGCGGTCGCGCGCGGCGCGGATGCCGAGGCGTCCGCCGCAACGCTGGTCGAGCTCGCCCGCGAGTGGCCCGCGCCGTGAGGCACTCTGCGGAGGCGAGCGCAGGGGTGGCCAGCGGCGGCGGCGGATTCACTCACTCGTCGTAGGAGCCGCGGCGTGCGGCGCGCACCTCGCTGACGACCAGGACCGCGAAAAGCAGTCCCAGCATCAAGGCGCCGATCTGGTGACCGCGACCGCGGCCGGCGAGCGAGGCGTCGACGGCGAACACCGCCAGCCACAGCACGGGCCAGAACGAGGGCATGCAGGCCAGGTTAGCCCACTCTGATGAGCAGTTCCGCCTTCGCCGCGGGCCACTCGTCGGCCAGCAGGGAGAAGTACGCCGTGTCGCGAACGCTCCCGTCAGGCCGGAGCCGGTGGTGCCGGAGCACCCCGTCGAAGGCGCATCCGAGGTGTGCGATGGCGGCGCATGACCGCGTGTTGAGGGCGTCCGTCTTGAGGGTGACCCTGCGTGCACCGAGCTGCTCGAAGGCGTGCTCGAGCAGCAGCAGCTTGCAGGTGGGGTTGACGTCGGTCGCCCACAGGTCCCGGCGGTACCACGTGCCCCCGATCTCCAGACCCCCCACCGCAAGGTCCACATCGAGGTACGACGTGGACCCCGCTGCGACCCCGTCGACGACCACGGCCCAGACCAGGCCGGGGTGGGTCGTCCGCATCGCAGCGACCTCCTCGACGGTCGTCGGCACCACCCAGGGCAGCCAGCGGAAGACCTCCGGCCCTGCGGCCTCGAGCAGTTGCGCGTCGTGGCTGGCGGTCCAAGCTTGGAGCAGCACGCGGCCGCGCGTGAGGGTGACGGGCGAAGGGGCGAGCACGACCGCGGGCCTAGGTTCCGTCGTGTGTTGGCTCGGGGGGCTCTGAGAGCGGGTCGACGCGGATCAGGAAGCCCCTGATCTGCACGAAGTGTGTGAGGTACTCGACGTGCTCCTCACAGGCGTGCCAGATCTTCTCGCGGTCCGGGGTGTGCACCTTCGGGTTGTTCCAGACGACTGCTTGGGTCGCCGCCGCGCGGCAGCCCTTGGCCGAACACAGGGGGAGGTCCACGGCCGCTAGCGTAGGCGCGTGCTTGACGACCTCACCCCCTGGGAGCTGCGTCGCCTTGCCTGGAAGTGGCGACGCGCGACCTGGCGCCAGCTGCTGCAGGCGAAGTGGTCGCTGCGCCACTGCGACGTGCGCGGCAGTCGTTGCGTCGTCTACGGCAAGCCTGTCGTGGACGGCTCCGACATGCAGGTCGGCGACGACTTCAAGGTGTGGTCCGGACCGCGCGTCACGCTGATCAGCGGCTGGGGGAAGATCCGCTTCGGCGACCGCTGCTTCGTCAACACCGGCTCGACGATCATCGCGGTCGAGGAGATCACGGTGGGCGACGACGTGGCCTTCGCCAACGACGTCTACGTCATGGACAGCGACAGCCACGGCGTTGAGGGGCGGCCGCACAAGCAGGCCCCTGTGCGCATCGGCGACGGCTGCTGGATCGGAGCTCGGGCCATGATCTTGCCGGGCGTCACCCTCGGGAAGCGGGTGCTGGTCGCCGCCGGGGCCGTCGTGACCAAGGACGTCCCGGACGACTCGCTCGTCGCCGGCAACCCGGCCCGCACGATCCGGGCCCTGCAGTACCCGCCCGGCTGCCGTCGCGCCTGGCACGACGAGCACTGCCCCTGCCCCAAGATCGAGTCGGCCTAGCGAGCCTGGTCAGGCGCGTACGTCGAGGACGAGCTTGCCGACCGATCCGCGGCTACGGAGCGACTCGTGGGCCGCGCGGGCCTCGCCCAGCGGGTAGGTCCCGCCGACCAGCGGCTTGAGGGTGCCGGCCACCACCATGTCGAGCAGCTCGGTCATCTGGGGCTGCAGCATCGCCGGGTTGCCGAAGCAGTGCGCGAGCCAGAAGCCGATGACTGCGCGGCTCTTGGACATGAGCTCACCCGCGGTGACCGGACTGGGTGCGGTCCGGGAGGCCATGCCGAAGGTCGCCAGCCGGCCGAAGGGGGCAAGCGCGGACAGCGAGGCATCGAAGGTCGGACCGCCGACCATCTCCAGGACGATGTCGACCTTGCGGCCACCGTTGGCCTCCTGCAGGGCGCCCTTGAGATCGTCCGACCCGGCGAGCACGAGGCTGTCGGCGCCGAGGTCCTTCGCCAGCGCCAGCTTGTCCTCCGAGGAGGCGACGGCGATGACGTTCCCGGCACCCCAGGCCTTGGCGAGCTGGACAGCGAGAGTGCCCACGCCACCTGCCGCCGCGTGCACCACGACCGACTCGCCCGGCTGAAGGTGCGTGCAGGTGCGCAGCAGGTGCCAGGCGGTGAGGCCCTGGATCATCAGGGCGAGGGCTTGTCCGTCGGAGACCTCGTCCGGCAGAGCGAAGGTCGCTGCAGGGTGGGCAAGCGCCTGTTCGGCGTACCCTCCGCCGCTGACGATCGCCGAGACGCGGGCTCCGGACGCCAGCCGGCCGACAACCTCGCCTCCCGGCACCATCGGCAGCGAGGCGGCCGAAAGGTAGCTGTTCTCGATCTGGTGGGTGTCGGCGTAGTTGACCCCGGCGCTGGACACCTCGACCAGCTCCAGCCCCGGCACAGGGGCCAGGTCGGGCAGGTCGACGAGCTGAAGGACCTCGGGTCCGCCGAAGGCGGTGATCTGGACGGCGCGCATGGACAAGAACGTACCGAACGCGATTCGGTCACGTGGGGACCGCAGTCACTGGCAGGATGCACCCCATGGCCAGCACCACCGAGATCATCCGCCCGTCCGCCGTACTCGCCGCCTCGGTCGCTGCCCAGATCCTGCGTGAGCTCGAGGCCCTGGATGTGAGCAAGGGCGGCGTCTGGAGCGCGAGTGCGGGCTTGTGGCAGCGGTACGACAAGCCCTGGGACGGGGTCGGGGGCACCCGGGGCGCCTCCGAGCTGGTCGGGACCATCGGCGCGGTCTACGGCACGCCGTCGAAGTACGACATCACCATTTACCGCGTCACGGTCACCGACGCCGGGGCTGTGCAGGGCTGGAACGTCGACCGCCTCTGCGACGACGCCCTGCAACACGTGGATCTGACCCTTGCCGACTGCCCGCGTGCCGAGGTGGCCGGCACTCGCAGGGACCCGTTCTACAAGGGGACCGACGCGCCCTCGACATAGGCCTTGCGGTCCTCGCGCGTGAGGACGTGGACCGCCTGCCGGCCGTGCACCGTCCAGGTGCCGTCCCAGTTGACCACGGCGGTCTGCTCGTCGATGCCGATGAGCACCTCTCCCTCGTTGAGGGTGTCGAGCACCCGCTGCACGATGCCGGGCTCCCACTCACCGAGGCGGTCGAAGTGCGGCAGCACCTGCCAGGTCGGCAGCAGGCCAAGTCCCTGCTCGGGATCCCTGTCGAGGTCGCGGATGTGGGGGGCTGAGCCCGTCATCGCCATCGCCCCAGCGCTGCACCCGGCCAGCGCGGCGCCATCCTCCCAAGCCTGATGGATCGCCTCCCACAGTCGCGTCCCGCGGAGGGTCGCAGCGAGGTACGACGGGCTGCCCCCGCTGAGGTAGATCAGCCCCGCACCCGCCACCAGCGCGGCCACGTCAGGGTTGTCCGCCTCAGTGCGGTCCAGGACCACGAGGGGGACGGCTTGCACGCCGAGCCGTTCCGCCTGCGCCTGGCCGAGGGAGACCCAGTGGGCCAGCGAAGCAGGTCCCTCTTCCGCTGCAGCCGTGGGGATCTGCACGTACTTCGGCGGCCGACCCTTCAGCAGACGGGCCTCCAGCGACTGCATCACGGGCAGGTACTCACCGCTCCCCACGAGCGCCAGGGGGCCCGTCACGGAAGCAGGCCGAGCCCGCCGTCGAGGACCAGCACCTCACCCGTCACGTAGGTGGCCCGGATGAGTCCCAGGACCGCTTCGGCGACGTCATCGGGGGTGGCGACCCGACGCAGCGGCGCCATAGCCGCGACGAGCTGGTGCAGGTCGTCCCAGTCCTGCGTCCATGGGGTCGCGACGAGCCCAGGAGCGACGGCGTTGACGCGGACGTCAGGCCCCAGTGCCTTGGCCAGCAGGCGGGTGGTGTGGTTGAGGGCGGCCTTGGAAGCGGCGTAGGGGATCGAGCTCCCGGTGGGCTTCACCCCGGCCAACGACGACACGTTGACCACGCAGCCCTTGCTCTCGCGCAGGGCCTGCTCCGCGGCCGTCACGAGCACGAAGGGCGCGATGACGTTCACGTCGTACAGGCGCCGCCAGATATCGGGGGTCGCGGCCGGCAGGTTGCCGTGTGCGATGCGCTCCGTGGACCCCGCGTTGTTGACCAGCACATCGAGGCGACCGAAGCGAGTGACCACCTCTTCGATGAGTGCGCGCGCCTGGACCTCATCGCTGACATCGGCCTGCAGGTAGGTGCCGCCGACCTCGTCGGCGACCGCCCGTCCGGCGTCCGCGGAGCGGCTGTTCACGACGACGTCGTAGCCATCTTTCGCCAGCCGGCGCGCCACCTGCGCTCCGATGCCGGAGGACGAGCCGGTGACCAGCGCGACAGATGACATGAGGGGACGTTAGCCGTGGCAGGGTGGTGGTCGTGAGTCAGCCCCCCGTCGATGCGGTCCTGCTCCTGTCCTTCGGGGGACCGGAGGGGCCCGATGACGTGGTCCCTTTCCTGCAGAACGTCACACGTGGGCGCGGCATCCCTGCGACCCGGCTGGCCGAGGTGGGGCGGCACTACCTCGAGGTCTTCGGGGGTGTGAGCCCGCTTCCGGAGCAGTGCCGCCGGCTGCGGGCGGCTCTTGCCGCGTCCCTTGATCTGCCCGTGTACCTGGGCAACCGCAACTGGCACCCCTTCCTCGCCGACGTGGTGGCCAGGATGGCCGGTGACGGCATCCGGCACGCAGTGGTCGTCACCACCAGCGCGTTCCCGTCGTACTCCGGCTGCCGGCAGTACCGCGAAGACCTTGCCGCCGTCGCAGGCCCGGTGGTGCTCACCAAGGTGCGCAACTACTGGTCGGAGGAGGGCTTCGTGGCCCCGGTACGCCGCAACGCCCTGCAGGCGGCCGAGGGCCTCACCGATCCTTTCCTGCTGTTCACCGCGCACTCCGTCCCCGTGCCGATGGCAGCAGCTGCCGGGCCCACCGGTGGGGCCTATGAGCGGTCGTTGCGCGAAGCGGCCGCGAGGGTGGCCGGGGAACTGCCCTGGGACCTTGCGTGGCAGTCCAGGAGCGGTCCGCCCAGCGCACCCTGGCTCGAGCCCGACGTGAGCGACCGGCTGACCTCCCTCGCGGCCGAGGGGATCTGGGAGGTCGTCCTGGTGCCGATCGGCTTCACCAGCGACCACGTCGAGGTGGTCTACGACCTCGACGTCGTGGCCGTCCCCGCGGCACCGATGGGGATGACGGTCCGACGCGCGCAGACCGTCGGCACCGACCCGGAGTTCGTCGCGATGCTGCGTGACCTCGTCATGGAGCGAGCCGAGGGCCGTGAGGCCAGCGAGTGCCCCGCGACCTGCTGCCTCTAGCTGACCTGCTCGATCTCGGCTCGGGGGATGCCGAGCAGGAAGAGCACGGCGTCGAGGAAGGGCACCGACAAGGCCGCGTCCGCGGCGTCGCGCACGACGGGCTTGGCGTTGAAGGCGATCCCCAGGCCGGCGGCGGCGAGCATGTCGAGGTCGTTGGCGCCATCGCCGATGGCCACGGTCTGCTCGGGCTGTAGCCCCTCCTGCTCGGCGAAGCGCCGTAGCGCAGCAGCCTTGGCCGCGCGGTCCACGACCGGCCCGATGACCTCGCCCGTCAACACCCCGTCCTGCACCCCGAGGACGTTGGCCAGCGCGTGGTCCAGACCCAGTTGCACCCGCAGGTCGTCGGTGACCACGGTGAAGCCGCCGCTGACGATCCCCACCGTCCAGCCGAGCCGCTTGAGCGTCCTCACCAGGGTGCGGGCGCCCGGCGTCAGTCGGACCGCGGCCCGGACGCGATCGACCGCTTCGACAGGAAGGCCCTTCAGGAGCGCGACCCGAGCCCGGAGCGAGGCCTCGAAGTCGAGCTCGCCCGCCATAGCGGCTGCGGTGACGCGCGCGACCTCGGCCTCGCAGCCCGCCTCCGCCGCGAGCATCTCGATGACCTCACCCTGCACGAGAGTGGAGTCGACATCCATCACGACCAGCCGCCGTGCCCGGCGGTAGATCGACCCGCGCTCGACCGCGACGTCGACTTGTTGGGCGACCGCCTCGGCGGCAAGTTCGCGACGCAGCTGGGCTGTGTCCCCGCCCGAGACCACCAGTTCGAAGGACTGAGCGGGCCAGGAGGACAGCCTGGTGATTGTGTCGATGTTCGCTCCGCACGACGCCAGGCGACGCGCCACCCCGGCCAGCGCTGCCGGTGGGAGGGGCGCTCCCAGCACCACCACGTGATGCCGGACGGCAAGGGCTGGCTCTGCGTCCGCCAACGGCTCGAGCTCCACGACGACCCCAAGGTCCGCGGCGGCCGCCCGAAGGTCTGTGAACACCGCGTCCCCGGAGCCCTCACCGGACACGACCAGGCCGAGGAGAAGCCGGCCGTGCACCACGACCTGCTCGATGTCCTCGACCGTGGCGCCGTGGCGGGTAAGCACGTCCATGAGGGCAGCCGTGACCCCTGGGTGGTCTGGGCCGGTGACCGTGACGAGGGTGCTCATGAGGCAGCCGCGTGGGCGTTGTAGGCGGCCACCCTGGCGCGTCGGACGACCCGGGCAAGATCGCGCAGGACCACCGCTCGGGCCTCGGCCCCGCGCGAGTCGACCGCGCCGCCTGTCGTGGACGTCGCGAGCTGCACGAGCGTGGCCAGGGCGCGGGTCTGCACCAGGACCTCACGGGCCCGCACGGGCCACGAACCCGGCAGCTCGTCCTCGGTGAGCCCGCGCCGCTTGGCACGCCGCAGGTCATCGAGCGCCTCGGCCATGTCAGGGTCCCAGCGGGCGAGGTCGAGGTCCGAGAGGGCCTGCACGGCCTCCATGACCCCAAGTCGCAGGTCGTGCTCGGCCTCGTGCAGGAAGGGCCCCGGGTCTGGGCCGGGCATGGCGATCTCGAAGGCCTGCCAGCTCACCGTCGTCACGGTGCCGTCCAACGCGGAGCCGTGGCTGTTCACCGAGGGCACCAAGCCCCACCCCGCGCCGTCGGCACCAAGTGCCAGGACGCCCTCGCCCGCAAGCAGCGCGGCCGAGGTGAACGGGCCAGGCCCGGGCAGTCCGAGCGGGTCGCCGGGAGCCGGCAGCACGAGTCTGGTCGTGGTCACGCCCTGGACCCGGAGTCGTCCCAGGGCCTGCTCGATGTCGAGGTCGTCCACCCAGAGCCCGGCGACGAGGTGGCTGTCGTCGTACGCCATGACCCGCGCCGACACCTCCGCCAGCCCGACCTCGCCGGAGAGCCAGGCGCTGGTCCAGCACGCGAGCAGAGCGCTGCGTGGGGGCAGGGGCGCGGACGACACGATCACTGAGCCTACGGGGGACCGGGTACGCCGGAACCTAGGGTCATCGTCGTGCGCAGCTATGACGGGATCGACCTCACCCCTCCGAAGCGGCTGCCGCCGCCGACGGTCCCCGCAGACCAAGGGCTGGTCGTGGAGGAGGTGCTCTCCGGCTGGTGCGGCGCCGTCGTTGCCTGTGACAAGGAGAACGTGAGCCTCGAGGACAGGCACGGCAAGGTCCGGGTCTTCCCGTTGGGTGTGTTCCTGCTTGAGGGCAAGGCGGTCACCTTGACGCGCCCGGTCGTGGCCGTCGACACCTCTCCCCGCCGTACGGCGAGCGGTTCGGTGGAGGTGCGCGGGCTGGCCGCGCGGGTGGCCCGGGGAAGCCGCATCTGGGTCGAGGGCAAGCACGACGCCGAGCTCGTCGAGCGAGTCTGGGGCCACGACCTGCGGGTGGAGGGCGTGGTCGTGGAGCCGCTGGACGGGGTCGACGACCTGCCCGCAATGGTGCGCGACTTCGGACCGAGTCCACGCCAGCGCCTCGGAGTCCTGGTGGACCACCTCGTCCCAGGCTCCAAGGAGAGCCGCGTTGTGGCGCAGGTCAGCAACCCGCACGTGCTGGTCACCGGTCACCCGTACGTCGACATCTGGCAGGCCGTGAAGCCCGCCGCCGTCGGTATCTCCGCCTGGCCTGTCGTCCCGAAGGGCCGACCGTGGAAGGAGGGCGTCTGTGGTGCCCTCGGCTGGGGCGAGCCCTGGGAGGGTTGGCGGCGCGTGCTGGCTGCCGTGGACTCCTACACCGACCTCGAGGTGCCGCTGCTCAACAGCGTCGAGCGGCTGATCGACTTCGTGACCGAGGTGGTCGAGCCCTGATCGCCCGCGACCAGGAGCTCTCGGACGTGCACGGGGTCGTGCACGGCGGGGGTCGTGGTCGCCACGAAGTCGGCCACCGCCCGCGCGAAGGACTCCGGCGCGCTGCGGTGCGGCATGTGCCCTGACTTCGGCACGATCGACAGTCGCGCGTTGGGCAGCGCCTCGGCGGCCCGAGCCGCGTGCGACACGGGCACCATCGGATCCTTGTCGCCCCAGACCAGCAGCACCGGGACGTCCGCAGCGAGGTAGAGCCGGTCGTGACTGGTCACGGCCTGACCCCGGACGTCGATGACCGCTCGCAGCGTGCGCAGGAACGCCTTGCGCGTCGCCTCGTCCCGCAGCCCCTCCCAGATGATCGCTACATCCTCGACGTCGTTGCGGTCCATCAGCCCCAAGCGCGCGAGCCGGCGGCCGAGGCCGATCACGGAGCGCCGCACGAACGGCTGGCAGGAGGCGGCGATCGCGTAGGACGCGCCAGGTACGGCGGCCGCCCGGAGCACGGGGTTCACCTCGGCCCCGAGGCCTCCGCTGGAGACCAGGACCAACCGGTCGACGCGCTCGGGGTACTGGTAGGCGAACTGCAGGGCCACGCCGCCGCCCAGGCTGTGCCCGACGACGGTGGCCCGGTCGACCCCGAGCACCTCCTGCAGGTCCCGCATGCCGTTCGCGAACCCGCCGATCGAGTAGTCGGCCCGGGGCTTGTCGGAGGCGCCGTGCCCCAGCAGGTCGGGTGCGACGACGGTGCAGGTTTCGGCGAGCAGGGGCAGGACCGAATCCCAGGTCCGTGAGGAGTCACCGATCCCATGAATCATCCAGAGCACGGGCGCCGTACCCAGCCGCGGCCCGGCCAGCAGGTAGGCCCGCCGATAGCCGTGCACGACGTGGGACTCGCGACGAACGCTCACCGGACGCATGCAACCAGGGTGCACCCGGCGTGTTTCGGCTCGATGACGGACCCCTCCCCTAGTCTCGTCCGTGCGCCGGGGAAGCCCCCGGCGTTGGCACGCGCAGGAAGAGTTCGTTGACCGCAGAACCGCAGGCAGCCCCCACCGCACCCCCGCTTCGCGCCTGGCAGCGCAGCGCCCTGGTGGCGTACCTGAGGACCCAGCCGAGGGACTTCCTGGCGGTCGCGACGCCCGGCGCCGGCAAGACGACGTTCGCGTTGCGGATCGCGTCCGAACTGCTCGCCTCCGGTGCGATCCAGGGTGTGACCGTCGTCGCACCGACCGAGCACTTGAAGACCCAGTGGGCGTTGGCCGCGGCCCGCGTCGGGATCATGCTGGACCCCGGGTTCAAGAACTCCCAGGGCTCGACGAGCGCTGACTTCCACGGCGTTGCCGTGACCTACGCAGGGGTGGCCGCCCACCCGCTGCTGCACCGGGCCCGGACCGAGCGACGGCGGACCCTGGTCATCCTCGACGAGGTGCACACGCCGGCGATGCCCTCTCCTGGGGCGACGCTGTCAAGGA
>JBKJSN010000038.1:0-9470 GCA_046595815.1 Mycobacteriales bacterium | reverse complement strand
GCTCGAGGTGAGCTGCCCCGGTCCCGAGGCCGCGCTCGCCCTTGTCGGGGCAGCCCGTCGGCTGGGGGTGCAGGCCAAGGCGCGCGAGGTGCGCGGCGTGGATCGGGTCGTGGTGCGCGACGGCGACGCGATCGCAGTCCTGCTGACCAGGCTCGGGGCGCACGAGGCTCTCATGGCCTGGGAGGACCGCAGGATGCGCCGGGAGGTCCGGGCGACCGCGAACCGGCTTGCCAACTTCGACGATGCGAACCTTCGCCGCTCGGCCCGAGCGGCTGTCGCGGCGGGGGCGCGGGTCGGACGTGCGTTGGAGATCCTCGGGGACGACGCGCCGGAGCATCTGCTGATGGCCGGCCGCCTTCGGATGGAGCACGCGAATGCCTCCCTCGAGGAGCTCGGTGCACTGGCCGACCCGCCCATGACCAAGGACGCAGTGGCTGGCCGGATCCGGCGGCTGCTCGCCATGGCCGACAAGCGTGCGGGCGACCTCGGGATCCCGGACACCGAAGCCAGCATCACCTTGGACATGCTCGGGGGCTGAGTCCCTCAGGAAGGCCCCACATGTGGGTGTGTAGCCTCGGGGTCGCTAGCAGACCCGTCGTACTCGAGGAGCAACTCGCGTGACCGTCCGCGTCGGAATCAACGGCTTCGGCCGCATCGGCCGCAACTTCTTCAGGGCGGTGCAGGCTGGCCACTCCGGGATCGAGATCGTCGCCTTCAACGACCTCGGTGACGTGGCCACCATGGCTCACCTGCTCAAGTACGACTCGATCCTGGGGCGCTTCCCCGGCGAGGTCTCGGTGGGCGGCAGCGGCATCATCGTCGACGGCCGGGAGATCAAGGCGCTGGCCGAGCGTGACCCGGGCGCGCTGCCCTGGGGCGACCTCGGCGTCGACGTCGTCATCGAGTCCACCGGCTTCTTCACCAAGGCCGCTGACGCGCGCAAGCACGTCGACGCCGGCGGTGCCAAGAAGGTCATCATCAGCGCGCCCGCGAGCGACGAGGACCTCACCGTCGTCATGGGCGTCAACGACCACCAGTACGACGGCAGCCAGACGGTGCTGTCCAACGCTTCCTGCACGACCAACTGTGTGGCCCCCATGGCGAAGGTCCTCCAGGACTCCTTCGGCATCGAAAAGGGTCTGATGACCACGATCCACGCCTACACCGCTGACCAGCAGCTCCAGGACATGCCGCACAAGGACCTGCGCCGCGCGCGCGCCGCAGCCCTGAACATCGTCCCGACCACGACAGGCGCTGCGAAGGCGACCGCGCTGGTGCTCCCGGAGCTCAAGGGCAAGCTGGATGGCATCGCGATGCGCGTCCCGATCCCCACGGGTTCGGTCACCGACCTCGTCCTCACGCTCAGCCGTGAGACCACGAAGGAGGAGATCAACGCCGCCTACAAGCAGGCCGCGGAGACCACACTGAAGGGGATCCTCTACTACACCGAAGACCCGATCGTGAGCTCGGACATCGTGACGAGCCCGGCGTCGTGCACCCTCGACGCCCAGCTCACGATGGCCCAGGGCGACCAGGTGAAGGTCGTCGGCTGGTACGACAACGAGTGGGGCTACTCCAACCGGTTGGCCGACCTGACGGCCCTCGTCGGCTCCCGCCTGGCGTGAGGGCCGCTGACGACCTCGACGTCAAAGGCCTGCGCGTCCTGGTCCGGTCCGACCTCAACGTGCCGCTCGACGGGCGGGCGATCACCGACGACGGGCGTATCCGCGCTTCGCTGCCGCTGATCCGCAGCTTGTCCGAGCGCGGCGCCCGGGTGATCGTCACCGCGCACCTGGGCAGGCCGAAGGGCGTGGCCGACCCGGCGTACAGCCTGGCGCCTGTCGCAGAGCGACTCGAAGAACTGCTCGGGCGGCCCGTGCGTCTCACGAGGGACGTTGCCGGGCCTGACACCGTCTCCAGCGTGGCCGAGCTCCGTGAGGGCGGCGTGCTGCTGGTGGAGAACGTGCGCTTCGAGCCGGCTGAGACCAGCAAGGACGACGCCGAACGTGGCGCCTTCGCGGACCGGTTGGCCGCGCTGGCCGACCTGTACATCGACGACGCGTTCGGCGCCGTCCACCGCAAGCACGCGAGCGTGTACGACGTGGCGCAGCGACTTCCGCACGCGGCAGGGCCACTCGTCGCCGCCGAGGTCGACGTCCTGCGCAGGCTCGAGGTGGACCCGGAGCGGCCGTACGTCGTGGTGCTCGGTGGTTCTAAGGTCTCCGACAAGATCAAGGTCATCGAGGCGCTGCTGCCGAAGGTGGACCGTCTCCTCGTCGGCGGCGGCATGTGCTTCACCTTCTTCAAGGCGCAAGGCCACGGGATCGGCACCAGCCTGCTCGAGGAGCAGATGCTCGAGCAGTGCCGTGAGCTCCTGGCGACCGGCAAGGTGCTGCTGCCCGTGGACGTCGTGGCCGCGACCGCTTTCAGCGCGGACGCCGACCACGCTGTGGTGCCGATCGACGCCATCCCGGACGACCGGATGGGGCTGGACATCGGTCCGCGTTCCGTCGAGGCCTTCCAGGAAGCTCTGCAAGGGGCCAAGACGGTGTTCTGGAACGGGCCGATGGGCGTGTTCGAGTTGGCTCCCTACGCCGAGGGCACCCGGGGCGTCGCGCAGGCGGTGGCTTCGCTCGATGGGCTCACCGTTGTCGGCGGTGGCGACAGCGCTGCAGCGGTCCGCGCCTTGGGCATTGATGAATCTCGCTTTACCCACATCAGCACCGGGGGAGGGGCGTCGCTCGAGCACCTGGAGGGCAAGACGCTGCCCGGTCTGGCCGTCCTGGAGGACTGATGCCCCGCACCCCGCTCATGGCCGGCAACTGGAAGATGAACCTCAACCATCTCGAGGCCATCGCGCTCGTCCAGAAGCTCGCATTCTCCTTGGACGACAAGGACTTCGACCAGGTCGAGGTGGCCGTCCTGCCACCCTTCGTCGATCTGCGGAGCGTGCAGACGATGGTCGACGGCGACAGGCTCCGCCTTGCGTACGGCGGGCAGGACCTGTCACCGCACGACAACGGCGCGCACACCGGCGACATCAGCGGAGCCATGCTGAAGGCCCTCGGGTGCACCTACGTCGTCGTCGGGCACTCCGAGCGCCGCACCGACCACGCCGAGGCCGATGACTTGGCCCGCGCCAAGCTGCTCGCCGCCGGCCGACACGGCCTGGTCCCGATCCTGTGTGTGGGAGAAGGACTCGACGTCCGTCAGTCGGGTCAGCACGTCGCCTACTGCGTGAGTCAGCTCAAGGCCGCCCTGGTCGACGTCCCAGAGGCCATACTCGCCACACTGGTGGTGGCCTACGAGCCGGTGTGGGCGATCGGCACGGGCGAGGTTGCCACTGCGGAGGACGCCCAGGAGGTGTGCGCCGCTCTCCGGGCCGCGCTCACCGACGTCGCCGGGTCCGGGATCGCGCAGAGCGTCCGGGTCCTGTACGGCGGGTCGGTGAAGGCCTCGAACGTCGCCGCGATCATGGCCATGCCTGACGTGGACGGCGCGCTGGTGGGCGGCGCGTCGCTGGACGCGTCCGAGTTCGCACGCATTGTCCGGTTCTCTGGCCAGGAGACCGCCTGACCGTCCGTTGCACAGGCGCCCGTTGGTCACCGGTTGGTCACGATCGCGGCTCAGGCCGGTGACCGTCCTTCCCCCACAGCGCGCTACCGCTCTACAGTCCGCGCACGCCCCCTGACAGGGCGTGCGACGGAACGCGACCCACGAGGACGCACCCCGCACAAGCTCCCTCCCTGTCCGCAACCGTTGGAAAGAAGACATCTCTGTGACGGCTCCGCTCGAGGTCGACCCCGCTAGCCAGGACGCGGCTCTTGCCACCCCGGTGAAGGGCACGAGCATCGAGGGCCGCTCGTTGGGCCAGATCGCCTGGATGCGCCTCAAGCGCGACCGCGTCGCTGTTGCGGGCGCCTGCTTCGTGCTGTTCCTTCTGGTGGTCGCGGTGTTCGCCCCGCTCATCGCCAACCACGACCCGTACGTGCAGAACATCGACCTGCTGGACCAGCCGAACGGCGGCGTTCCCAAGGGGGCGCTCGGCGGCGTGTCGACCGAGCACTGGTTCGGGGTCGAGCCGACCAATGGGCGGGACATCTTCTCCCGGATCGTCTACGGCACGCGTGTCTCGCTCCTGATCGCCATCGCGGCCACGCTGGTGTCGGTCCTCATCGGAGCCGTCGCAGGGGTGACCGCGGGGTACTTCGGCGGCAAGATCGACGCCGTCATCAGTCGGGTCATGGACGTGCTGCTCGCCTTCCCGGTCCTGGTCTTCTCGATCGCGTTGATCGCTGTCGTGAACAGCGTCAACCGCATCGTCTTGCTCGTCTCGGTCATCGGCTTCTTCGGCTGGCCCTACATCGGGCGCATCATCCGCGGACAGACGCTCTCGCTACGCGAGCGGGAGTTCGTCGACGCCGCCCGCAGCTTGGGCGCCGGCAACGGGCACATCATCTTCAAGCAGATGATGCCCAACCTGTTCGCGCCACTGCTCGTCTACGCCACGCTGATCATCCCCACGAACATCTTGAGCGAGGCTGCGCTGTCCTACCTCGGCGTCGGGGTCAAGATCCCGACAGCCTCGTGGGGCCAGATGCTCTCCTCGGCGGTGCCGTGGTCCTCCGTCGACCCCATGTACATGGCCGTGCCCGGCATCGCGCTGTTCATCACGGTCCTTGCCTTCAACCTGCTGGGCGACGGGCTGCGCGACGCCCTCGACCCGCGTGGCGGCCGCTGACCCTGGCCTGAGCACGATCAACTGACTTTCGCCGGCACGGGCCGGTGGGGGACCTGCCGACCGAGGTGGCGGCAGGAAGAAGGGAGAGCGGATGACGCTCAACAGCAAGGGTATCCGGCTGGGAACGGGCTTGGTGGCCGTGGCCCTGCTCGCGTCTGCCTGCGGTGGCGGCTCTGACGAGCCGACTGGCACCAAGGTCGCGGGCGCTAAGGGTGGTCAGCTCGAGGTCCTGATGCTCGGTGACTTCGAGCACCTTGACCCGCAGCGCAACTACGTGGGCTCCGCGCTCAACTTCGGTCGCCTTCTCTACCGCCAGTTGACGACGTACAAGTCGGCGCCCGGAGCCGCTGGCTCCGAGCTCGCCCCCGACCTCGCGACCAACCTGGGCACCCCCTCGGACAACGCCAAGACGTGGACCTTCACGCTCAAGGACGGTCTGAAGTACGAGGACGGCTCCCCGATCACCGCGCAGGACATCAAGTACGGCGTGGAGCGCTCGATGAGCCCGCTCATCGACTCGGGCCCGCAGTACGCCAAGCAGTACCTCGTCGGCGGGACCGAGTACTCCGGTCCGTACTCCGGCAAGGGCCTGGACTCCATCGTGACGCCTGACGCGAAGACGATCGTCTTCCACCTCAAGCAGTCGCACGGCGACTTCCCCTACACGGTCTCGCTGCCGACGTTCGCGCCGGTTCCGAAGGCCAAGGACACCAAGCAGAACTACAGCAACCGCGTCTTCTCGAGCGGCCCGTACAAGATCGACAGCTACGTCCGTGGCAAGTCGATCCTGCTGTCCCGTAACGCCAACTGGGGCCAGGACACCGTTCGCACGGCGCTTCCGGACACCATCAAGGCCACCTTCGGCCTCGACCCGGCGGTCGTCGACCAGCGCATCATCACCTCAGCCGGTGCGGACGCCAACGCCGTCACGATCGACACGTCGATCCAGGCTGCGAACGTGGCTGCCGTGCGCAACCAGCCGAACCTGAAGAAGCGTTCGATCTCCGGCCCGGCGCCGTACCTGCGGTACATCGCCATGAACACCACCAAGAAGCCGCTGAACGACGTCAAGGTCCGCAAGGCTCTGCAGTACGCGATCGACAAGATCGCCCAGCAGACCGCTCGCGGTGGCGTCAACGCTGCTGGTGAGCCGGCGACCACCATCATCGCGCCCGGCATTGCCGGTCACGAGAAGTACGACCTGTACGCGAAGCCCGAGGGCGACCCGACCAAGGCCAAGCAGATGCTTGCCGACGCCGGCTACCCGAACGGCTTCACTGCGACGCTGCAGACCACCATCTCCCAGAAGGGGAAGGACCAGGCTGCTGCGTTCCAGGCTTCGATGAAGAAGATCGGCGTCACCATCAACATCGACGCCGTGGACCCGAGCGTCTACTACACGACGATCGGTGACATCAAGAAGGAGCCTGAGTTCGTCATCGCAGCGTGGGGCCCGGACTGGCCGTCTGCCAGCACCGTCATCCCGCCGCTGTTCGACGGGACGCAGATCGTGCCGCAGGGCAACCAGAACTTCTCGCAGCTCAACGACCCCGCAGTCAACGCGGAGATCGTTCGCATCACTGGTATCTCTGACCAGGCTGCGGCTGCCAAGGAGTGGGGCAAGCTGGACCGGAAGATCATGGAGGAGCACGCTCCGATCTTCCCGCTGCTCAACGACGCAGCGATCTACCTCGTGGGCTCCAACGTCAAGGGCGCGTTCATGCACGCGTTCTACGGCGAGCCCGACCTCGCGTCGCTTGGCGTGAAGTAGTACCCCGCTTTACCGGCTAGTCCCCTGCCTCCCCGGCTCGTTCCGGGGAGGCAGGGTGCCGCCGATGCTCCTCCCGTGCGAGTCTGGGAGGAACACCGACGACACCCTGGACCCAGGTCAGATCCCACCCGGGGCCTACGAGGCACCCAGTTCAGGCAGGAAGCACATGCTCCCCTACATCATCCGCCGGCTGATCGGCGTCGTCGCCATCCTGGCGGTCATCAGCATCCTGACGTTCGGCATCTTCTTCCTGCTGCCGGCGAACCCGGCTCTCAACGCGTGCGGCAAGGGCTGCAGCCCGGAGCGGCTGGCGGCCATCGAGCACAAGCTGGGACTGGACAAGCCCTTCTTCTTCAGCTGGCCACCGAGCGAGAGCCAGTACGGCGGCTTCGTCACCGGCCTGTTCGCCGGGCGTGAGTTCGAGGGTGGCGACGAGACGAACCCCTGTGACGCCCCCTGCATGGGCTTCTCGTTCTCGACCAACCAGCAGGTGTGGCCACAGCTGAAGGACCGGCTGCCGGTCACGGCGAGCATCGCGATCGGCGCGTCGGTCCTGTGGCTGATCATCGGGGTGAGCGTCGGCATCATCTCCGCGCTGCGCAGGGGCACGGCGATTGACCGCACTGCCATGGGCTGGGCGTTGGCAGGTGTCTCGTTGCCGTCGTACTTCACGGCGTTGGTAGCCCTCTACTTCGTCTGCTACAAGTTCCAGCTGATGGAGTATCCCGCCTACTCCGACTTCACGCAGAACCCGGCGCTTTGGGCGAAGAACCTGATCCTGCCGTGGTTCACCCTGGCCTTCCTGTTCGCTGCGCTCTACGCCCGGCTCACCCGCGCGAACATGCTCGAGACCATGGGTGAGGACTACATCCGCACGGCCCGTGCCAAGGGTCTCCCCGAACGCCAGGTGATCGCCAAGCACGGCCTTCGCGCGGCACTCACGCCCATCGTGACCATCTTCGGCCTCGACCTCGGCGGCCTGCTCGGCGGTGCCATCCTCACGGAGAGCGTCTACGGCCTTCCCGGTCTGGGCCAGTTGGCGCTGCAGTCGATCACGAAGGCGGACTTTCCGATGATCTTGGGCGTGACGTTGTTCGCCGCGTTCTTCATCGTCGTCGCCAACCTCATCGTGGACATCCTGTACGCCTTCGTCGACCCGAAGGTGCAGTACTCCTGACCGGATACAGCAGGCCTCCCGCTCCACGTCACACCACCGCAAAGGACCGTCCGTGACCCTCAGCCTGGACAAGGGCACCGAAGCCCCCCGGCCCGCGCCCACCGCCTTCCTCGAGGTGCGCGACCTGTCGATCCACTTCCCGACCGACGATGGTCTGGTGAAGTCGGTGGACGGCTTGTCGTTCAGCCTCGAGAAGGGACGGACCCTCGGGATCGTCGGCGAGTCGGGCTCCGGCAAGTCGGTGACGAGCCTGGGCATCCTGGGTCTGCACAAGTTCACCCGCGCCAACATCAGCGGCGAGGTGTGGCTGGGCGGCAACGAACTCATCGGTGCGAGCAAGGAAGAAGTTCGCCAGCTGCGCGGCAAGCAGATGGCCATGATCTTCCAGGACCCGCTGTCGGCGCTGCACCCGTACTTCACCGTGGGGTCGCAGATCGCGGAGGCCTACCGCATCCACAACAAGGTCTCCAAGAAGGCGGCACGCACCCGTGCCATCGAGATGCTGGACCGCGTCGGCATCCCGACGCCCGACAAGCGCGTGGACGACTACCCGCACCAGTTCTCCGGCGGCATGCGGCAGCGCGCGATGATCGCGATGGCCCTGTCCTGCAACCCCGAGCTGCTCATCGCCGACGAGCCGACCACGGCGCTGGACGTCACGGTGCAGGCCCAGATCCTGGACCTGATGCGGGACCTGCAGAAGGAGTTCGGCTCCGCGATCATCATGATCACCCACGACCTCGGCGTCGTCGCGGAGTTCGCCGACGACATCCTGGTGATGTACGGCGGCAAGGCGGTCGAGTACGGCGCGATCAACGACGTCTTCTACCGGCCTGAGCACCCTTACGCCTGGGGCCTGCTGTCGTCGGTCACGCGGCTTGACCGCGTGCGCCAGGACCGGCTGAAGCCGATCGCCGGTTCGCCCCCCAGCCTGATCAATGTGCCTTCCGGCTGCGCCTTCCACCCGCGCTGCCCCTACGTCGAGATCCCTGGCCGCGAGAAGTGCACCGGCGAGGTGCCGTTGCTGCTGGAGGCCGATGCCGGTCACAGCGTGCGCTGCCACATCCCGTCGAAGGAGCGTAAGCAGATCTTCACCAAGCAGGTCAAGCCCACACTGTGATGACAACGCCGACCACCTTCGTGACGCCCCGAGCCAGCCAGGAGACCTCCCCATGACCGCCGTCGACGAGTCCACGGCCGCCGCCCCCGCCGGAGAAGAGGCGCTCCTGAGCGTCGAGGGCCTGCGGAAGTACTTCCCGGTCAAGCGCGGGATCATCTTCCAGAAGGAGGTCGGGGCGGTGAAGGCCGTCGACGGCCTGAGCTTCTCGGTGAACAAGGGCGAGACCATGGGTCTGGTCGGCGAGACCGGCTGTGGCAAGTCCACGACCGGCCGGCTGCTCACCCGCCTGCTGGAGCCCAGCGCCGGCACGATCCGCTTCGATGGCCACGACATCACGCACATGTCGCGTCGGCAGATGCAGCCGCTGCGCAAGGACATCCAGATCATCTTCCAGGACCCCTACAGCTCGCTGAACCCGCGCCACACGATCGGCACGATCGTCGGTGCGCCCTTCCACCTGCAGGGCGTGCAGACCGAGCACGGCGTCAAGCGAGCTGTCCAGGAGCTGTTGGAGCTGGTCGGTCTCAACCCCGAGCACTACAACCGTTGGCCGCACGAGTTCTCAGGTGGCCAGCGGCAGCGCATCGGCATCGCCCGCGCCATCGCCCTGCGCCCGAAGCTCATCGTCTGCGACGAACCGGTGTCAGCCCTGGACGTCTCG
>JBKJSN010000016.1:0-6649 GCA_046595815.1 Mycobacteriales bacterium | reverse complement strand
TCGTTCCCGTCGTGCTGCTCGCCAGTTGGTACGACGCTGATCCGCAGGCCCCGGCTGAGGGTTCCGACGCGAGCACAGAGCCGCCGCCCGGTCGCAGCGTGAAGACGTTCTTCGCCTGGGTGCTGGTGCTCGAGACGATGATGATCGGCGTCTTCGCAGCGACCGACGTCTTCTTGTTCTACGTGTTCTTCGAGGCGATGCTCATCCCGATGTACTTCCTCATCGGGACGTATGGCGGCCCGCGCCGCTCGTACGCCGCGGTGAAGTTCTTGCTCTACAGCCTCTTCGGCGGGCTGCTCATGCTCGCGGCGGTCATCGGGCTCTACGTCCAGTCGACCAAGCAGGGCGTCGGAACCTTCAGCTTCGAGGAGCTCAGCAAGCTCGAGCTCAGCCACTCCACCCAGATGTGGCTGTTCCTGGGCTTCTTCCTCGCCTTCGCCATCAAGGCCCCGCTCTTCCCGTTCCACACCTGGCTCCCGGACGCCGGTGCCGAGTCACCCACGGGCGGTGCGGTGCTGCTCGTCGGGGTGCTCGACAAGGTCGGCACCTTCGGCTTCCTCCGCTACTGCCTGCCGCTGTTCCCGTGGGCAGCGCGCGAGGCTGCGCCGTACGTCATCGCCTTGTCCGTCATCGGGATCCTGTACGGCGCGCTGCTGGCCATGGGCCAGAAGGACCTGAAGCGACTGGTGTCCTACACCTCGGTCGCGCACTTCGGCTTCATCGGGATGGGCTGCTTCGCCTTCACCACCCAGGCCGGGACGGGCGCCGTGCTCTACATGGTCAACCACGGGCTGTCGACGGGTGCGCTGTTCCTCGTCATCGGCTTCCTCGTCGACCGGGGCCGCAGCCGGCTCATCCCCGACTACCAGGGGATCGCCAAGGTCGCGCCGGTCCTGGCCGCGATGTTCTTCGTCGCCGGTCTGTCCGCGCTGGCCCTGCCGGGCCTGTCCACCTTCATCAGCGAGTTCCTCGTGCTGGTGGGCACCTTCACGCGCTACAAGCTCGCGGCGGTCCTGGCGACCACCGGCATCGTGCTCGCGGCGCTGTACGTCCTGCTGGCCTACCAGCGGACGATGCAGGGCCCGCTGCTGAAGGCCCACGAGGCGATGAAGGACCTCAAGGCCCGCGAGATCGCCGCCCTCGCCCCGCTGATCGCGATCATGCTGGTGCTCGGCTTCTACCCGAAGCCGGTCATCGACGTCATCAACCCGGCCATCGAGGCGACGATGCAGGACATCGGCGCGCACGACCCTGACCCCACGCAAGCCGCCCACGCCGAGAGCAAGTAGGACGCCGATGCCCACCGACATCCAGGCGCCGTCGATCGCCTACCTGCCCCTGCTGCCGATCCTGCTCGTGCTCGGCGCCGCCATCGTCGGCGTCCTCGTGGAGGCGTTCGCCACTGCTGTGCTGCGTCGACCCTTGCAGGTCGCGGTCGCGCTGCTCGGTCTTGGCTCCGCCCTGGTCGCGGTGATCTGGCTGGCGAACGAAGGCACCAACCGTCTCGTCGCCGAGAGCGCCCTGGCGATTGATGGACCGACCCTGTTCCTGCAGGGGTTGCTCTGCGTGCTGGGCATCGGCAGCATCCTGCTGCTCGCCGAGGGCCGCCTGGACAGCTCCGGCAGCGAGGTCGTCAGCCAGGCGTCCGTGCTGCCCGGCTCGAAGGAGGACCTTGCGCTGGCGCAGAGCACCCAGGTGCAGACCGAGGTCTTCCCGCTCGCCATGTTCGCCCTCGGCGGCATGCTGGTCTTCCCGGCCTGCAACAACCTGATGCTGATGTTCGTCGCGCTCGAGGTCTTCTCGCTGCCGCTGTACCTCATGGCCGGCCTCGCGCGTCGTCGCCGCCTGCTGTCGCAGGAAGCCGCCGTGAAGTACTTCCTGCTCGGCGCCTTCGCCTCAGCCTTCTTCCTGTACGGCGTGGCCCTGATCTACGGGTACGCCGGGTCCGTCGACCTCGGGGACGTGCTCACCGCCACCACCACTTCTGGCAAGAGCGACAGCCTGCTCTACCTCGGCACGGCCATGCTGGGCATCGGGCTGCTCTTCAAGGTCGGCGCCGTGCCGTTCCAGGCCTGGACGCCTGACGTCTACCAGGGCAGCCCCACGCCGGTCACCGCGCTCATGGCGGCCTGCACGAAGGTCGCGGCCTTCGGCGCGCTGCTGCGGTTGTTCTACGTCGGCTTCGGCACGACCACCTGGGACTGGCGCCCGATGATGTGGGGCGTCGCCATCCTGACGATGCTCGGCGGCGCGCTGCTCGCGGTCACGCAGACCGACGTCAAGCGGATGCTGGCCTACTCCTCCATCGCGCACACAGGCTTCCTGCTCGTCGGTGTCATCGCGGTCAACAACAGCGGCCTGTCCGGCACGCTGTTCTACCTCGCGACCTACGGCTTCACGACGCTCGCGTCCTTCGCCGTCGTGGGCCTGGTCCGGGACTCCTCCGGCGAGGCGACGCACCTGGCCCAGTGGGCCGGGCTCGGCAAGCGCAGCCCGGTGGTCGGTGCGTCCTTCGCGCTGCTGCTGTTCGCCCTCGCGGGCATCCCGCTCACCAGCGGCTTCATGGCCAAGTTCGCCGTCTTCAAGGCCGCGATCGAGGGCGGTGCCACCGGCCTCGTGGTGGTGGGTGTGCTGGCCAGTGCCATCACGGCCTTCTTCTACGCGCGCGTCGTGGTGCTGATGTTCTTCCAGGACCCGCCGGAGGACGGCCCGACCATCGCCGTACCCAGCGCAGGGACGGCCGTGACGATCTCCGTCGGGATCGCCGTCACGGTGCTCCTCGGCGTACTCCCGCAGCCGCTCCTTGAGCTTGCGGACAAGGCTGCTCTGTTCGTGCGATGACTCCCGCGCCGACCACCAGCTCGTCCGGTCTCCTGGGTGTCACCGACCCGGCGTTGCAGGCGGCGGTCAACGACGGCCTCGCCCAGGTCGAGGACCGGCTGCGCGAGGTCGTGGCCAGCAGCCACCCGCTGCTCAGCGAGACGGCGGCGCACCTGGTCTCGGCCGGTGGCAAGCGCTTCCGCCCCCTGCTGGCCCTGCTCGCCTCGCAGTTCGGCGACCCGAGCCGGCCCGAGGTCATCGACGCCGCCGTGGTCGTCGAGCTGACCCACCTGGCGACGCTGTATCACGACGACGTGATGGACGAGGCGCCCGTTCGCCGCGGTGCCGAGAGTGCCAACACCCGCTGGACGAACACCGTCGCGATCCTCACCGGCGACTACCTGTTCGCCCGCGCCTCCGACCTCACAGCGGGGCTGGGCACCGAGGCCACCCGGCTGCAGTCGCGCACCTTCGCGCGGCTCGTCGAGGGCCAGATCGCCGAGACCGCAGGGCCTTCGGCCTCCGACGACCCGGTGCTGCACCACCTGCAGGTGCTTGCCGACAAGACCGCCTCGCTGATCTCCACGAGCGCCCGCCTGGGGGCGCTGATGGCCGGGGCCGAGCCTCAGGTCGTCGAGACCCTGGCGGCGTACGGCGAGGTCATCGGCATTGCCTTCCAGCTCTCCGATGACCTGATCGACGTCTTGTCCGAGACGGGCCAGTCCGGGAAGACGCCCGGCACCGACCTGCGGGAGGGCATCGCGACCCTGCCGGTGCTGCTCGCCCGCGCCGGTGGCGACGCGGACCTGCTGGCCGTCCTGGAGGCCGACCTCACCACCGACGCCGCCCTGCAGCACGCGCTGCAGGCGCTGCGCGTGCACCCCGCGATGGACCAGGCCCGCGCTCGCCTGGTCGGGTACGTCGAGCAGGCCCGCGCTGTCGCTGCTGGGCTGCCGGCCGGTGCGCCCCAGGAGGCGCTGCTCGCACTGGCCGACTACGTCCTCGAGCGCACCGGATAGCCATGACCGCGCCGCAGCCGACGGAGGTGGCCCTGCAGGGCGGGCCCCGGCTGACGATGTTCGACCTGGGTTTGGCCTGCTGCGCAGTGGAGTTCGTCGCCGCGGCCGTGGAGCCCGACGCCTTCGCCTCCCTGGGGGCGGCTGTGCCGTCGCTTGCCGAGGCCAGCGTGCTCGTGGTGAGCGGCACCGTGACCGACGTGTCCGCCCCGGCCGTCGTGCAGGCCTATGAGCGCCTCGCCGAGCCGCGCTACGTCATCTCCTTCGGCGCCTGCTCCAACACCGGCGGCCCTTACTGGGACAGCTACAGCGTCACCAAGGGCATCGACCAGCTGCTGCCCGTCGACGTCTACGTCCCGGGCTGCCCGCCGCGACCAGACACCCTCCTGGCGGCGCTGCGCCTGCTCGAGGAGAGGGCATGACCGACGCGGTGCGCGACGTCCCGCGCGAGGGCTGGCGCAAGGCAGCTCAGGACGCGTACGGCGAGGGCCACGAGCTCTTCGACGTCCTGACCGGGGTTGACCTCGAACCGGACGGCTTCGAGGTGGTGCTGCGGGTCTGGGACGTCGAGCGTCGCCGCGGGCTGCAGCTGCGCACGCGCTGCCCGCGCGAGGACCCTCGCATCCCCACCGTCACCAGCGTGTACGCCGGAGCGGCGTGGCACGAGCGGGCCACGGCCGAGCTGTTCGGGCTCGCCTTCGAAGGCCACGACACCGCCCACCTGCTGCTGCCCGAGACCTTCGAGGGGCACCCGCTGCGCAAGGACTTCGTCCTGGCTGCGCGGGTCGCCAAGGCCTGGCCCGGGGTCAAGGAGCCGGGGGAGTCCGACGCCGACCTCGCCGTTCCCACGCGCCGACGCCGGCAGGCCCCGCCCGGGCGCCCCGCCGGCTGGGGCGAGCAGTGAGCGAGGTCCCGGAGCGGACGCGCGGGATCATCGCGCTGCGCGACACCAGCTGCACGTCGTGCATGCTCTGCGTCCGCGAGTGCCCGGACTGGTGCATCGAGCTGGACTCCCACAAGGAGACCGTGCAGCCGCCGGAGGGCGGGCGGCCCCGTGTCGTCAACGTGCTGGACCGGTTCGCGATCGACTACGGGCTCTGCATGTGGTGCGGCATCTGTGTCGAGGTGTGCCCCTTCGACGCCCTGTTCTGGGCGCCGACGCACGACCACGCAGTGCCCGATGCCCGGCAGCTCGTCCACGAGAGGGATGTCCTCGGGGCCTGGCTGTCCGACGTACCCGGGTTGAAGCAAGGGAACGAGGGGGACGAACACGGCGTTGAAGAGGGTGACGATCCCCTCTGAAGGAGGAGCGGTGCACACGCACCACAACGGCCTCAAGACCGCCCTGCTGCTCGGCGGTCTGTCGACCCTCGTCGTGCTGGCTGGTGGCGCCCTTGGCGGCAGCACGGGCCTGATGATCGCGCTGGTCCTGGCGCTGGGCATGAACGCCTTCAGCTACTGGAACAGCGACAAGCTCGCACTGCGCTCGATGGGCGCGCAGCCGATCGAGCGGTCTCAGGCGCCGGAGATCTACGCGATCGTGGAGGAGCTCACCACGCGCATGCAGATCCCGATGCCGAGGATCTACGTCAGCCCGACGGCCGCTCCGAACGCCTTCGCGACCGGGCGCAACCCCGAGCACGCTGCGGTCTGCTTCACCCAGGGGATCTTGGAGATCCTCGATGCGCGTGAGCTGCGAGCGGTCCTCGGCCATGAGCTCGCGCACGTCGGGAACCGCGACATCCTCATCAGCTCCGTCGCCGGTGCACTCGCCGCGATGATCACCTACCTCGCCCAGTTTGCCCAGTTCGCCGCGATCTTCGGCGGTGGCCGCAGCGACGAGGACCGCAACCCGTTCGCCCTGCTGCTCATGGCCTTCCTCGGGCCGCTGGCGGCCGGGATCGTGCACATGGCGATCAGTCGCAGCCGGGAGTACCAAGCCGACCAGACCGGGGCGGAGGTCACGGGTGACCCGCTCGCGCTCGCCTCCGCGTTGCGCAAGCTCGAGCTCGGCATCGCCGCGCGGCCGCTCGTCGAGGACCCGCGGCTGGCGCCCACCAGCTCGTTGATGATCGCGAACCCCTTCCGCCCGGGTCGGATGTCGAAGCTGTTCAGCACGCACCCGCCTATGGCCGAGCGCATCGCGCGGCTCGAAGCCATGGCCGCCGGGTACCGCTGACCCCCGAGGGGACCGCCGGCGCCTTCGCTCCCCCCGAAGGCGTCGGCTCCCGCCGCAACCCCCGTTCAGTCCGTCGCGTCGGCTGCGCAGGATTGCGTTCGAAACTCGCGCTTGTAGTGGTGTCGCAAGTACCCCCGCCAGGCCATGGGCCAGTACAGGCAGATGGCCGACACGCTCAAGAGATAGCCGAGCGGCGCCTGCGGCCAGAAGAGGCGGACCACCAGGGCAACGAGCCCCTGCCAGAGCACAAGCGCCCCGAAGGCGATGAGGAGTGCGCGGCGCTCGAAGTACCTGAACATGTGGTTCACGTCGAGAGCATCGTGCTGGGGCATCGCGGGGCCATCCGCCCACTCATTCAGGCGACGTCGACCATCCGCGAGGTGTCCCACGAGCGAGAGAGTACGGCGCCAAGCGCCTCGTTGAGCAGGCGGAGAATGCCGCGTAGTCAAGCTCAGAGTCGGCCTCGACCGCGTTTTCGATCTTCTGTGTGATTGAGAGTGCCTGTGGTTGTTGGGGTTTCGTCCACAGCCGTCTTGGGTCTGTCGGCTGGGCGGGGTAGGGTTTGTCTCGAACACGCGAGCGATCGGCGGGGTGGCTATGACGGAGGATGTCTCGTCCGAGGCTGCTGCGTGGT
>JBKJSN010000119.1:0-6977 GCA_046595815.1 Mycobacteriales bacterium | reverse complement strand
GCTCGACCAGCTCACGCACCCTGGCGGCGTGCTCGCGGGCCTCCCGGGTGTAGGCGCGCGCGACGACCTGCAGCTGCGCGACCCGAGGCGAGACATCCGAGGACATGCCCCCAAGTTTACTCGAACACCTGTTCTCCCACGACCGTAAGTCTCAACTGTGGACGACTGTGCTCACTGGGGAAACGGCCGCGCACCAGGCCCTGTTTGGTAGCGAGCACGCTGGTCCTTCGACACCTGCTTCCACCGGTTGCGCTCCTCCGACCTGAGCCGGGCATCGGTGCGGCGGGCTTGGAAAGCGAGCTCCCGATGCAGCTTGCGCCAGGCATCGACGCGGTCCTGGCCGAGGTCGCCGGACTCGACCGAGGCGAGCAGGGCGCAACCTGGCTCGCCCTGGTGCCCGCAGTTGGCGAACCGGCAGGCCGCAGCCAGCTCCTCGACGTCGGAGAAGGCGAGCGCCAACCCGTCCTCGGCCGCGTGCAGCGCCACCCCGCGAAGTCCAGGAGTGTCGATGATGACGCCACCCCCGGGCAGCAGGATCAGCTCGCGGTGCGTGGTGGTGTGCCGGCCCTTGCCATCGACGTCACGGATCGCGTTCACCTCCATGGCGTCCTCGCCGGCGAGGGCGTTCACGATCGTCGACTTGCCCGCACCTGAAGCACCGAGCAGCACCAACGTCGAGGACGCGTAGGGCGCCAACCCCGCCAGGTCGCCTGTCGCGGCCGAGACCGTGACCACCTCGCAGCCCGGCGCGTGCGGCCGCACCTCCCGCACAGCACCCTCCACGTCGTCGCACAGGTCGGCCTTCGTGAGCACGACGACCGGGGTCGCCCCGCTTTCCCAGGCGAGGGTGAGCAAGCGCTCCAACCGACGCAGCGGCAGCGGCCCGGACAGCCCCAGGCAGACGAGCACGACATCGACATTGGCCGCGAGCGGCTGGCCGACCGACGTACCCCTCGCCGTGCCGCGCACCAGCAGCGAGGTGCGGGGCAGCACCTGCTGCACGGCGAGCCCGACCGGTGACAGCGCCAGCCAGTCCCCGACGGTGGGGGCCTCGCGCGGGTCGGGTGGCGGTGCCAGCGCGGGCAGCCTCAGCGGCCCGTCAGGGGTGAGCACGTCATAGGCCGAGCGATCGACGCGCGTGAGCAGAGCAGGCACGAGACCGTCGGCGAGATCAGGAAACAGCAACGCGCGAGCCTTCCAGGAGGAGGCAGCGTCAACGACGGCGTCAGGCTAGGCCTGGCGCCGTCGTGGTGTCAGGTGGTTTTACCGCTCGTACGCCGAGCGCCCGCCCTGCTGCTTGGCCCAGATGACGTGGCCCTTCTTGCCGTCTGCGAACTCGCCGTAGTTGTCGGCGTAGGCGATGTGCGCCATCCCGTCCTTGCCGATCTGCAGCTCGAAGAAGTCCGCCAGGCTCCGGTCGCCCCCGGTGACGCACAGCAGCCCGTTGAGGCAGATGCTGCCGCGGTGCAGCGGATCGCCCGGGGCCACCTTGGCGCGGGTGATCGACGGGTGCGCGGAGGTGGCGCCCCGCACCTGGGCGAACTGGATGTCCCACTCGGCCGTCTTGTCATCGGACCCACCCACCCCGCGGTGGCCGTACCACGCGATGTCGAGCACGCCGGGCGCCCCGGCGTCACCGGTCGCATAGATCTGCGCGCCACGGTTCATCGGCGCGTCGTCGACCTTGACGGGCTTGCTCCACGTCTTGGCCTTGTCCTTGGAGAAGGCGTAGTAGGTGTGGAAGTGCCCAGGCGAGCCCTTGTCGGAGTTGTACAGCACATACACCGTGCCGGCCTGGTCGACCGCGCCCCAGGAGAAGATCGCGCCGCTGACGCTCACCGTGTCGTTGGGGACGGCGTAGGTGTTGGTGAACGTCCGGTCCTCGGGACCCTTGTGCGCCACCACGATGCCTGCGCTCTTGCCGAACGGCGGAGTGCCGTCGACGACGTTGCGCTTGGCGTCGGAGATCGAGTAGACGACGTACATGTCCTTGCCGTCCGGGCTGATCATCATCGGGCCGCTGAAGGTGTTCACGCCCTGGTCCACGAGGGAGGCGGGCTGGCCCGGAGAGCCGGGACCGGTCCCAGGCAGTGCGGCCTGGTCCGGGCCGTTGACCGGTTGCGCCGCGAGGTTCGCCGGCCAGGTCATCCCGCCGTCGTTGCTCTGGGCGTAGAACTCACCCTCGGCGACGAAGTCGTGGTAGACGAGATAGGCGGTCTTGCCGTCGCGCGAGTGCGCAAACCACTGCCGGTCCTGCTCCACGCCGGCGGTCTGCGTGCCCTGCCAGGTCTTGCCGAAGTCCTTGGAGTACCTGATCGCAGAGTCGGTGATCTCGAGGTCGGCGTTCAGCAGCGTGCCGTTCGGCAGGTAGTCCAGCTCGCAGTCGCCACCACCGTTGGTGCTGTTGGTATGCGAGGTGCCGAAGGACCTGCCGTCGTTGTTGGAGTACCAGACCGAGGTCTCACCGGCCCCGCCCGGCACGCAGACCGCGATGTGCTTGCCGTCATCGGACAGGGCTAGCGAGGGCTCCCCGTAGTTCTTCTGGTCGGCGAGCACGGTGCGCCTGAAGCTCAGTGGCTTGTCCTTGGGCGCGGCGAGGGCCAGCGGGGCTGCGGCGAGCAGCGTGCCTGCAGTGACCAGGGCGAAGGTCCGAAGGGGGCGACGGTTCATGAGGCACTACTTCGACGGCGCGGCGCCGGCACCTGCTCACACGGCGTGAGGGCCGGCCTCACTGCTGCGGTGGAAGGCGCGGTAGTACAGGTACGCCGCTGTCTCGCGCGCGATGTAGCGGAACTCGATCGCGCGCGACTGCACGGCGGGGCCCGACCGCGTCGGGGAGGTGTGCGCCTGCATCCCCAGGTCCTGGGCCATCCGCCGCGACCGAAGCGAGTGCCAGGGGTCGGTGACGATGACGATGCTCGACCAGCCGTGCCGGGTGAGCTCGGCGTCGACCGCCTTGAGCGACTCCAGCGTGTCGGAGCCGGTGGCCACCGGAACGACCGACGTCACGCCCTGCTCGCGCAGGTACCGCGCCCCGGCCTGCGCCTCGGTGAAGCGGTCCCCCGGACGCCCACCCCCGACGGTGATGACGCGCGGGGCGACGCCGTCCTTCCACAGGTCCATGGCATGGTCCAGCCGCGCTTGGAAGACCTTGCTGGGCCGGCCGTCGAACTGCGAAGCCCCGAGCACCACGATCGCGTCGGAGCGTGAACGCTCATCGGACCGCGCCACCCACCAGACCCGCGCGGCTGTGCCCGCGAAGACCAGGACAGGAACCAGCACGATCACGGCGAGCACTCGCCGTACCGTCTTTGAGAACAACAGGAGAAGCACGCCTACCGGCTGTCGCTTCCGGTGCCGGAGATCGCGGCGCGGCCGGCCTCGAGCCGGGCGACGGGCACCCGGAACGGCGAGCAGCTGACGTAGTCCAGGCCCACCTCGTGGAAGAAGTGCACGGAGTCCGGGTCGCCGCCGTGCTCACCGCAGACGCCGAGGTGCAGGTCGGGGCGGGTACGGCGACCCTCCTCCACGGCGATCCGGACCAGCCGGCCGACGCCCTCGGTGTCCAGCGACTCGAAGGGGCTGACCCCGAAGATGCCGAGGTCGAGGTACCTGCTGAAGAAGGCCGACTCGACGTCGTCGCGCGAGAAGCCCCAGCCCAT
Source organism: Mycobacteriales bacterium (assembly GCA_046595815.1). GTDB lineage: Bacteria > Actinomycetota > Actinomycetes > Mycobacteriales > SCTD01 > RYN-111. The sequence goes on along the minus strand of JBKJSN010000119.1, from coordinate 3,315 downwards.
CTGCGTGAGGTCGTTGGTGCCGAAGGAGAAAAACTCGGCGGCCTCGGCGATCTGCCCCGCGGTCAGGGCCGCGCGAGGGATCTCGATCATCGTGCCGATCGGTGCCTCGACACCGACCTCGGCCAGGATCCGCTCGGCCTCCTCCCGGACGAGCTCGAGCTCCTGCACCGCGCCCACGAGCGGCACCATCACCTCGGGACGCGGGTCCAGGCCCTCGGCCTTGAGCGCGGCGGCCGCCTCGGCCAGCGCGCGCACCTGCAGCGCGAACAGGCCGGGGATGACCAGGCCCAGTCGCACGCCGCGAAGACCCAGCATCGGGTTCATCTCGTGCAGCCGACGGACCTCCTCCAGGAGCTTCACCCGCTTGGGGTCCGGCGCCTGGCCCTTAGCCTCGGCGACCGCGAGCTCGACCGACAAGGTGGTGAGGTCGGGCAGGAACTCGTGCAGCGGCGGGTCGATGAGCCGCACCGTCACCGGCAGCCCGTCCATCTCACGCAGGATCTCGGTGAAGTCCTTGCGCTGCAGGGGAAGCAGCGCAGCCAGCGCACTGTCGCGCTCGGCATCGGTGTCGGCCAGGACGAGGTCCTCGACGAGCTGGCGCCGCTCCCCCAGGAACATGTGCTCGGTGCGGCACAGGCCGATGCCCTCTGCCCCGAAGCGCCGGGCGCGGGCGGCGTCCTCGCCGGTGTCGGCGTTGGTGCGCACCCGCAGTCGACGGCTCGCGTCGGCGTGCTGCACAAGGCGGTCGACGGCCTGCACGAGCTCGTCGCCCTCCTTGGCATCAAGGGTGCCCTCGAAGTACTGCACGACGGGGCTCGGGGAGACCGCCACTTCACCGAGGAACACCTCGCCGGTGGTGCCGTCGATCGAGAGCACGTCACCCTCCTGGACGACGGTGCCGTCCCGCAGCGTGAGGGTGGACGCCTTCGTGTCCACCTCGAGCTCCTCGGCGCCGCAGACGCACGTCTTGCCCATGCCACGGGCGACGACGGCCGCGTGCGAGGTCTTGCCGCCGCGGCTGGTGAGAATGCCCTGGGCAGCGATCATCCCGGACAGGTCGTCGGGGTTGGTCTCCCGGCGTACCAGGATCACGTCCTCCCCGCGGGCAGCCCACTCGACCGCGACCGGACTGCTGAACACCACCTTGCCCACCGCCGCTCCGGGCGAGGCGCCCATGCCCTTGGTGAGTCGGCGTGCCCGGGCGGTGTCACCGAACCGCGGGAACATCAGCTGCGCGAGCTGAGCTCCGGTCACCCGCAGCAGCGCCTCGTCGAGGTCGATGAGTCCCTCGTCGACGAGCTGGGTCGCGATGCGGAAGGCCGCTCCTGCGGTGCGCTTGCCGACCCGGGTCTGAAGCATCCAGAGCTTGCCGCGCTCGATGGTGAACTCGATGTCGCACAGGTCGCGGTAGTGCTTTTCCAGCGTGGACATGATGTCCATGAGCTGGTCGTAGGACGCCTTGTCCAGACCCTCGAGGTCCTGCAGCGGCAGGGTGTTGCGGATGCCGGCGACGACATCCTCGCCCTGGGCGTTCTGCAGGTAGTCGCCATAGACCCCCTGCGCGCCTGAGCCGGGGTCGCGGGTGAAGGCGACGCCCGTGCCGCTGTCCATGCCGAGGTTGCCGAAGACCATCGAGCAGACGTTGACCGCCGTACCCAGGTCTGCAGGGATGCGCTCCTGCCGGCGGTAGAGCCGGGCGCGGTCACCGTTCCAGGAGTCGAACACGGCCTGGGTGGCGAGGTCCATCTGCGCGCGCGGGTCCTGCGGGAAGTCCTCCCCCGTCGCGTCGCGGACGATGTCCTTGAAGGTGGCGACGAGCGCACGCAGGTCCTCGGCCGTGAGGTCCAGGTCGTCGACGGTGCCCTTGGACTGCTTGGCCTGCTCGAGGGCGTGCTCGAACAGGTCTCCGTCCACCCCGAGCACCGTCTTGCCGAACATCTGCAGCAGCCGACGGTAGGAGTCCCAGGCGAAGCGCTCGTTGCCCTGCTTGGCCAGGCCCTCGACCGAGGTGTCGTTGAGGCCGATGTTCAGGACCGTGTCCATCATCCCGGGCATGGAGAACTTCGCCCCTGAGCGCACGGAGACCAGCAGCGGGTCGACGGCGTCGCTGAGCCGCTTGCCCATCTGCTCCTCGAGGGCGGTGAGGTGTTGGGTCACCTCGGCCGCCAGCGCCGCCGGCACCGCGCCTGTCTCGAGGTACGCCGTGCACGCCTCGGTCGTGATGACGAACCCTGGCGGGACGGGCAGTCCGAGGTTGGTCATCTCGGAGAGGTTCGCGCCCTTGCCGCCCAGCAGGTCCTTCATGTCACGGCTTCCCTCAGAGAAGTCGAAGACGTACTTGGTCATCTGACCTCCCCGTTAGAGCGGACCGAGCCTGTCGTTGAGGTACCTCTCCACCTGGTCCAGGCTCACGCGCTCCTGGCTCATCGTGTCCCGCTCCCGCACAGTCACAGCCTGGTCTTCGAGGGTCTCGAAGTCGACCGTGACACAGAACGGCGTGCCGATCTCGTCCTGCCGGCGGTAGCGGCGGCCGATCGCCCCGGCGTCGTCGAAGTCGACGTTCCAGTGCTTGCGCAAGGTCGCACCGAGAGCGCGGGCGACCGGCGACAGGTCGGCGTTGCGGCTCAGCGGCAGCACCGCCGCCTTCACCGGCGCCAGGCGCGGGTCGAGCTTGAGCACGACGCGCTTCTCCAGGACGCCCTTGGCGTTGGGGGCCTCGTCCTCGCTGTAGGCGTCGAGTAGGAAGACCAGAGCGGAGCGGTCCACGCCGACGGCGGGCTCGATGACGTACGGCGTCCAGCGCTCGTTGGTGTCCTGGTCGAAGTAGCTCAGGTCCACGCCACTGGCCTTGCTGTGCACCGACAGGTCGTAGTCGGTGCGGTTGGCGACGCCCTCGAGCTCACCCCACTCGGTGCCGGAGAAGCCGAAGCGGTACTCGATGTCGACGGTCCGCTTGGAGTAGTGGCTGAGCTTGTCCTTCGGGTGCTCGAACAGTCGCAGGTTTTCGGGGTCGACACCGAGATCGGTGAACCACGCCATGCGGGTGTCGATCCAGTACTGGTGCCAGGTCTCGTCCTCGCCGGGCTTGACGAAGAACTCCATCTCCATCTGCTCGAACTCACGGGTGCGGAAGATGAAGTTGCCCGGCGTGATCTCGTTGCGGAAGCTCTTGCCGATCTGGCCGATGCCGAACGGCGGCTTCTTGCGCGAGCTCTGCTGGACGTTGAGGTAGTTGATGAAGATGCCTTGCGCGGTCTCCGGCCGCAGGTAGGCCAGCCCACTCTCGTCCTCCACGGCACCGAGGTAGGTCTTGAG
>JBKJSN010000068.1:0-40998 GCA_046595815.1 Mycobacteriales bacterium | reverse complement strand
GGGCGCAGCAGCAGCGAGTTCGTCGGTGTCGCCATGACGTACGCCGGTGTCGCGGCCAACCCACTCGCCCACCGGATCCGCACCGAGCGCCACAACACCCTGGTCATCCTCGACGAGGTGCACCACGCCGGCGATGCCCTCTCCTGGGGCGACGCTGTCAAGGAGGCCTTCGAGCCGGCCGCACGGCGTCTGTCCCTGACCGGCACGCCGTTCCGGTCCGACACCAACCCGATCCCCTTCGTGCGGTACGAACGAGGCTCCGACGGCATCACCCGATCCGGCTCGGACCACTCCTACGGGTACGGCGACGCGCTGCGTGACGGGGTCGTGCGCCCGGTGCTGTTCCTGGCCTACTCCGGTACGGCGACCTGGAAGACCCGAGCCGGCGAGGAGATCACCGCGACCCTCGGCGAGCCGCTCACCGTCGAGCAGACCCAGCACGCCTGGCGGACCGCTCTTGACCCCCACGGCGACTGGATGCCCGCAGTGCTGGCCGCTGCGGACCGCCGGCTGACCGAGGTGCGGCGGGGGATGCCCGACGCCGGTGGGATGGTGATCGCCAGCGATCAGGCGACCGCGAAGCTCTACGCCGAGCTGCTCCAGGGGATCACCGGGCGAAAGCCCGTGATCGTGCTCTCGGACGACCCCAAGGCATCGAAGAAGATCGGCGAGTTCGAGACCTCCGAAGACCGCTGGCTCGTCGCGGTCCGCATGGTGTCCGAAGGCGTCGACATCCCTCGCTTGGCCGTTGGTGTCTACGCGACCAACACCCAGACCCCGCTGTTCTTCGCCCAGGCGGTGGGACGCTTCGTTCGTGCCCGCGCGGTGGGGGAGACGGCCTCGGTCTTCCTGCCCTCGGTGCCGGCTCTGCTGCTGCTCGCTGCCGAGATGGAGGCCGAGCGCGATCATGCCTTGGACGGCCCGGCCAAGGAGCAGTTCCTGGCCGACGAGCTGCTCGCCGCGGCCAACCGGGAGCCGCAGGAGGGCGAGGACGAGGACGGTTTTGTCGCCCTGCAGGCCTCCGCCCACCTGGACCGGGTGATCTACGACGGCGGTGAGTACGGCACAGGCGCCGCCGTCGGTTCTGAGGACGAGCTCGACTTCCTCGGCCTGCCGGGACTGCTCGCCCCGGACCAGGTTGCGGCGCTGCTGCAGCAACACCAGGCCAAGCAGCTGAGGAACACGGCTCCGGCCGTGCCCGCGCCGGAGCGGGAACGCTCGGCGTTCGAGGTGCTGTCCGCGCTTCGCAAGGAGCTCAACGGACTGGTGGGCGCGTGGCACCACCGCACCGGCAAGGCGCACGGGGTGATCCATGCCGAGCTCAGAACAGCCTGCGCGGGCCCCCCGTCACCCCAGGCGACCGCCGTACAACTGCAGGAACGCATCGAGACGATGCGCCGCTGGGCGCGGGAGCGCCGTTAGCAGGGACAGGGCGCGCGAGCGCCGGTAGCAGGGACAGGGCGCGGGAGCGCCGCTAACGACCCCGCAGGACCAGGGAGTCCAGGAGTTGCTGGGTGGAGGCGGCCACTTCATCGACCGCAGCGTCGAACGCCTCGGTATTGGCCGCGGATGGCGCACGCATGCCAGCGATCTTCCTGACGTACTGCAGCGCCGCAGCCCGGACGTCCTCGTCGGTGACCGCCTCGGTCATCGGCGGCCGCAGGGTCTTGATCGAGCGGCACATGGCCGGGTCCTAGTAGGCGTCGTCCATGATGCGGAACATGACACCCGTGACGAGCCCGGCGAGGGTGATCGCGCCACCGACGACGGCGAGCACCATCGACTCCATGGGCAGCGCGAAACCGAGCAGCACGCTGCCGACGATGATCAGAGCCACCGTGACCCAGCTGGTGGGCTTGACGTTGTGGCCGCCGGCCATGGAAGTGCTCCCTCGTGTCGTTCGGACCTCGTGAACTCTAGTGTCACCGGAGTGGAGGACATCACCGACCCGGCCGATCCGCGCCTCGCGGACTACGTCGGGCTGACCGATGCCGTACGCCGGGCGCGGCACGAGCCAGAGGCCGGCTTCTTCCTCGCCGAGGGCGTTCCCGTGATGCTGCGCGCAGCCCGGGCGGGGTACCCGCTGCGCTCGGTCCTGCTCGCTGACAACCGACCCCTTCCGGAGGGGCTGCCTGACGCGCCGGTCTATCGCGCGTCGTTCGAGGTGCTGGAGGCGGTCACCGGCTTCCACGTGCACCGCGGCGCCCTGGCGTCCTTCGGCCGGCTCCCGCTGCCGACCGCCTCCGAGGTGCTCGAGGAGGCACGCCGGGTCGTCGTGCTCGAGGACGTGAACAACCACACCAACCTCGGCGCGATCTTCCGCAGTGCGGCGGGCCTGGGCATCGATGCGGTGCTCCTCACCCCGACCTGTTGCGACCCGCTCTATCGGCGCGCCGTCAGGGTGAGCATGGGGGAGGTGTTCGCCCTTCCCTACGCCTATCTCGACTGGCCCGAGGGCCTGGCTGCGCTGCGTACGGCGGGGTTCCGCGTCCTCGCGCTCACACCGGCCGCCGACGCGACCAGGCTCGAGGAAGTGGTGCTTGCTGACGACGAGCGAGCCGCCCTGCTGCTCGGTGCGGAAGGCCCCGGCCTGAGTGAGCAGGCGATGCGCGACAGCGACCTGCGGGTGCGCATCCCGATGGCTCGCGGGGTGGACTCCCTGAACGTCGCGAACGCCGCAGCCGTGGCGTGCTGGGTGGTAGGCCGTCGACCGGTGTAGAAACTCCCCCATGACGCTCCCTGTGAAGCACCTGCTGGTCGCACTGCCCCTCGCTTTGATCGCCGCGTGCGGTGGCTCGGACTCCGAGCAGCTGGCGAGCGGCCTGACCAAGGCTGAGTTCGTCACCAAGGCTGAGGCGATCTGCAGCAAGGCCAACGCGGACGTCAAGGCGGCGGCGTTCCCGACGTCTCCCGCCGGCCTCCCGGTGTACGTGCAGACGCTGGTCGACATCGCGGACAAGGCGACCAAGGCGGTCAGCGCGCTGGTGCCGCCTGCAGCAGACAAGGCAGACCTGCAGACCAAGGTGCTCACGCCGCTGGCAGGGCAGGTCGCGGAGGGTCGCGTGTACCTCGAGAAGATCAAGACCGCCGTCGCTGCCAACGACCAGGCCAAGCTCGGTGAGCTCATCGCGTCCCCGCCGGCTGGGTCCAAGGCCGACCTCGACTGGATGCGCTCGTACGGCTTCGTCTCGTGTGTGGAGTCCGCAGACACCAAGAGCTGACGGCAGGAGCCACGCCGCCCCTGTCGAACATCTCTTGGTGCGCCGCGCCCCCCTCGCTCTTGCCTGCTCAGCCGTCCTGCTCCTCGCTGGTTCCGCAGCCGCTCTCCCGATCGTGCCGGTCAGCCCGATGGTCCCGGCTGTCCCGGGGGCGGTGGTCGCCTCGGCGAACGTGCAGCATCTCGGGACGATCCCGATCGAGGGTGTGGGCGTGTCCCTGCGCACGGTCAAGGTCGGCTCTCAGGTACGGGCCTTCGTCAGCGGTGCGGCCGGCCTGTCGATCTACGACGCGACCGACCCGCGCAAGCCGCTGTTGCTGGGGCACCTGCCGATCTATAACTGGGAGAACGAAGACATCGCGGTGTCTCAGGACGGGTCCACCGCGATCCTCACCGAGTTCCTGAGCGCCTTTTACCTGGACGTGATCGACGTCAGCGACCCCACGCTGCCGGTCCTCAAGGGCGTGCTGAAGCTCGATGGAGCCCACACCGCCGAGTGCGCGGACACACGCTGCGACTACGCCTATGGCTCGGAGGGGCAGACCTTCGACCTGCGCGACCGCACCCGTCCGGTGAAGCTGCCCAGCGCACAGTCCTGGGGCGTGCTGACCGACGCGGGCTCGGGCCACGCGCTGCACCAGGACGCAGCGGGCTATTGGGTCGCGGACACCATGCCGCTGGTGATGTTCAAGCAGCTCAAGGACCCCCTGCACCTGAAGGTCCTCAACAAGGGCGAGATCACCAAGGACACGGCGTACCAGCACAACAACGTGCGGCCGCGTGCTGAGCGTTGGAAGCCGCGCCGTGCTGGTACGTCGGCCGGGGGACCGCTGCGCGACGGCGAGCTGCTGCTCGGTGAGGGCGAGACGAGCTTCACGCCGGAGTGCGACGGAAAGAGCGGCGCCTTCTCGACCTGGAGCCTGGTCAACTTCGACAAGGGTGCGCGGATGCGTCAGCTCGACGTGCTGCGGCCTGCCGGAGGCAAGGTCGGCGAGGCGGACCCGGTCATCGACCCCATGGCCTGCTCAGGGCACTGGTTCACAGCTCGCGACGGCGCCGACGGGAGCGTCCTGGTGGCGGCCGGTTGGTATGAGCACGGCACCCGGTTCCTTTCGGTGAACCCCCGAAACGGCAAGATCAGCCAGATCGGCTGGTTCCAGCCGCAGAGGGGTTCGTCGGCTGCTGCCTACTGGATGGGCAAGGACACCGTCTGGTCGGTCGACTACCACTCGGGCATCGACGTGCTGGCCTTCGACGAGGCCCCCGCGAAGCGGCCCACGGCCGCAGACACCCGGGCCTCCTGGCTGGCGAAGGCGAGTGTCGTCGACCCGCTCTCAGAGGCCCTGCGTCAGTTGTGCCGCGCCGGAGCGAAGGCCACCCTCGAGGACCATGCCCGCCTGCACGCTGTCGTCGGGTAGGGCTAGACCCGGCTCGTCGCGAGCCCGTCGATCCTGACCAGCTTGCCGGAGGTGGCCACGCGCAGCGTCACCGTCGTTGTGCGGAGGCTGAACCGTGGCAGGGCCAGCTGCACAAGGCCAGAGGTCGAGGAGCTGAGCGAGATCGTCTTCAAGATCGTGCCGTCGAGCAGGACGGTCACCGAGCCACAGGTGGGGCAGCGGTAGGCGAGCAGGACCAGCCGTGAGGTCTTGGCCCCGGTGCGCGAGAGCGTCGCCCCGAGCCGGGTGGAAGAGCTGAAGCTCTGTGAGAACCAGCTCGTCGAGGCACCTGTGGTGCGGGACCAACCCGAACTACCCGCGAGATCCCGGTCATCAAGGGGCGTCACCGCGCACCGCGCACCGCTCCAGGCGGACAGGTTGCCGGCCACATCCCGGGCCCGTGCCGCCCAGCAGGTCGTCGTACCGCGAGTCGGGCTGGTGACGGAGACCGAGCGCCCGAGGTTGCGCTGGGTCAGGGCCGTCCACGAGCCGAACGCCCCGTTGTACGGCGATTTCCTGGTGTTGACGTCGAAGCTGGCCAGCCCCGCACCTGCGTCCGAGCCGCCCCAGCCCACGGAGACCCGGGACGCGGTGGTCACGAACTTCGTGGGGGTTGTCATCGCGGCGCCCGGAGCCACCCGGTCCGCGTCAGCGCAGCGGTAGTCCCCATCGAAGGAACCCGCGGCGTACTGCGACAGCAGCCTTTCCCCGCCGGTGAGGCTCGCGGTGCCGCACCGAGCGACCGCGCTGGGCTGGTCGTTGAGACCGGCGAACCACATCGGCCCGTCCTCGATCGGGTACGCCGGCGTGAAGTGCGGCTTCCACGCGGCGCGGTAGGCATTGCTCGTAGTGCGGTGGTAGCTCGCCACACCAAGCGCAGGGGAGCCGGTGATCGCCGCCCAGTCGTTTGCGTTGGCGTAGATGCCGACGGCAGGCACGCCCGCGGAACGCAGCCGGTCCACCATGCCCTGGATGCTGGCGGTGTCCATGAGGCCGTCGAGGACCCAACTGTTGGCGATCTCGACGTCGATCCACCAGGTCACCGAAGTCGCCGGGAACGCCGTCTGAGTCCCCGCCCGGACCAACGCGTCCGACGCGAGGTCCCAGCCGTAGTCGTAGGCGCAGCCGGTGTCTGTGCTGCTCGCCCTGTCGACGCACCGCCCCGGTGACGTGCGGCCGCTCGAGGGCCAGTTGGCGTTGGACGGGCCTGGGTCGGCGCCGTTCGTGTAGAGCATCGGCGCGCGGGCCAACCCATCAGCCCAGGTCGCCTGCTCCTGCAGGCACGGGTTCGTCGTCCTACCGACGCCCTCGTTGACCCCGACGACACCGAACAGCGGCGAGCCCGGCGGCGGTGTGAAGGCTGAGCCGGCGCACTGCGGGTGGCTCACGTCGTACCCGGTGTCGCCGGAGGTAGCTCCAGCAGGCGCGCTGGTCAGCAGCAGCACCAGCGGCACGAGGGCGGCGTAGCGGCGTTTCACAGACCGTCGACCCCCTCCCGAAGACTCCGGCGATCCTCGCACGCCACCTGCGACGATGCGGGGATGGGCGAGCACCACCAGCACACGCACCTGACGGCTTCGGTTCCGCGGCTGCGCATCGTCCTCGGGCTCCTGCTCAGCGTTTTCGTGCTCGAGGTGATCGGTGGGCTGGTCGCAGGTTCGCTGGCCTTGCTGGCCGATGCAGGACACCTGCTGGCCGACGCGGCCGGCGTCGCGCTCGCGCTGGTTGCCGCGACGTTCGCCCGGCGACCGGCGACTGCGTCCCGGACGTTCGGACTGGCGCGTGCGGAGATCCTCGCGGCGGTCGTCAACGGCGTCCTGTTGCTCAGCGTCGGACTCGGAGTCGTCGCTTTGTCGGTGTGGCGCCTGACGCACCCCCAGCCGAGCGAGCCCGGGCTGATGGCGCTGCTCGGCGTCGTGGCGTTGCTTGCGAACGGGGTGGCTCTGCTGCTCCTGCGCAGTGGGGCCGAGCACAGCCTGAACCTGCGGGGTGCCTACCTCGAGGTGATGGCCGACGCTCTCGGCGCGGTCGGCGTGCTCGTGGCTGCCGCGGCGATCGCCTTGACGGGCACGGTGTACGCCGATCCTGTCGCCTCGCTCTGCGTCGGCCTGCTCATCGTGCCGCGCACGGTCCACCTGCTCCGAGAGGCGGTGGCCGTGCTGCTGGAGGCAACCCCCCGCGGCGTGGATCTCGACGAGGTCCGCGATCACCTCGAGGCTGTTCCCGGTGTCGTGGCCTGCCACGACCTGCATGCCTGGACCATCACCAGCGGTACGCCGGTCCTCAGCGCGCATGTCGTGCTGACCGACGAGGTGTGGGCGGCGGGGGAGGCGCCGTCGACCCTCGACCGGCTCACGGAGTGCGTCGTCGAGCACTTCGGGCTCCACCACGTGACTCTGCAACTGGAGCAACAGGCCCACGCCGACCACGAGGCGACGATGCACCAGTGAGGTGGCTCCGAGTAGCGTCGCAGACGTGAGCTCACCACGCCTTCGCCCCGTCCTTGACGCCCTGGGGGCCTACCGCCCGGGACGACGTCCTGCAGCGGGTCAGGACCTGTCCCGGCTCGCCAGCAACGAAACGCCGTTCCCCCTCCTCCCCGTCGTGCAGCAGGCGATCGCGGACGCCGTCGCGGATGGCAATCGCTACCCCGACCCGGCCGCCACCCGGCTCACCGACGCCCTCGCCAGCAAGCACCGGATCGATTCATCGCTGCTCGCTCTCGGGTGCGGCTCGGTCCAACTCGTGCAGGAACTCATTGAGATCGCCTGTGATGCAGGCGATGAGGTGGTCTTCGGCTGGCGTTCCTTCGAGGCTTACCCGACCCTGGCCACGATCGCCGGTGCCCAGGGCGTTCCGGTGCCCTTACGTCAGGCCCACCTCGACCTGGACGCGATGGCGGCGGCGATCACCCCCCGCACCCGGCTGGTCCTGCTGTGCAGCCCCAACAACCCCACCGGTCCGGCCTTGGCGCAGGACGACGTGAAGTCTTTCCTCGAGGCCGTCCCGTCGGAGGTCCTCGTCGTGGTGGACGAGGCCTACGCCGAGTTCGTCGACGATCCGCTCGCGGTGGATGGGACGCGGCTGCTCTCGTCGTACCCGAACCTCGTGGTGCTGCGCACCTTCTCCAAGGCCTACGGGCTGGCGGGTCTGCGGGTCGGCTACGCGCTGTGCGGCGACCCGGCCGTGGCCGCGGCGCTGCGGCAGGTGCACCTTCCCTTCTCGGTCTCGGTGCCCGCGCAGGCCGCGGCCCTGGCCAGCCTGGAGGCCGAGGAGGCGCTGCTGGCTCAGGTGACCCAGGTCGTGGCGCTGCGAGAGCCGCTGCGACAGGGTCTGCTCGAGATCGGCTGGGAGGTCCCTGCCGCACAAGGGAACTTCGTGTGGCTGCCCACCGGTGCCGACACCGATCGGGTCTCGCAGGTCTTCGAGGACCACGGCGTGCTCGTGCGGGCGTTCTCGGGCGAGGGCATCCGGGTCACCGTCGGAACGTCCCGGGACAACGATCGGGTGCTCGCTGCCGCTCGCGCGGCTCGATAAGGATGGGCGCAGTGACGAGCACCTCTGACCTCCCCTGGGTCGACCCTGGCGCCTTCGAGGTCGCCCCTGGCGTCCACCGGGTTCCGCTGCCCTTGCCCAATGACGGCCTGCGTGCCGTCAACGTCTACGTCATCACCACCGACGACGGTCTCGTGTGCGTCGACGCGGGCTGGGGCATCCCTGAGTCCCGGGCGCTGTTCGAGAAGGCGCTGGCCTCCCTGGGGGCCGGCCTGTCCGACGTACGCCGGTTCCTTGTCACCCACGTGCACCGCGACCACTACACCCAGGCCGTGCACGTACGGCGAGATGCCGGTGCCCACGTCGCCCTCGGCCTGGGGGAGAAGCGCACGCTCGATGCCTTGCAGGACAGCCATCGCACCCCCCTCAACGGGCAGGTGACGGCGCTGCGAGAGGCCGGCGCTGCGGACCTCGCCGAGCTCATCGATGCGTGGTTCCAGAAGCAGAAGGCCGACCCGCACAACTGGGAGTCGCCCGACGAGTGGCTCAGCGAAGGCCCCGTGGACCTCGGCACGCGCACGCTGCACGCGGTGGAGACCCCGGGCCACACTGCCGGGCATCTGGTCTTCCACGACCTCGAGCACCGGCTGCTGTTCGCAGGGGACCACGTGCTGCCGACGATCACGCCCTCGATCGGCTTCGAGCCGGTGTTGAGCGAGAACCCGCTCGGGGCCTTCCTGCGGTCGCTGGCCGTCGTACGCGCGCGCCCTGACGCCACCCTGCTGCCCGCCCACGGCCCGGTGACGGACTCGGTGCACGCCCGCGTCGACGCCTTGATCGCCCACCACGAGACGCGACTGAGCCAGACGGAGCGGGCCGTGCACGACGGCGCCGCCACCGCCTTTGAGACGGCGAGCGCCCTGCGCTGGACCCGCCGTGAGCACAAGGTGGCCGACCTGGACCCGTTCAACGCGATGCTGGCGATCTTTGAGACCGGGGCGCACCTGGAGCTGCTCGTCGCACAGGGCCGGCTCAGTGTCGGCCGTGAGGGCGAGCTGAAGACCTACCGCTGAGGCGCGAGCCGGAAGACCCTCAGGTTGCGTCCGCTGCGCTCGACGTAGCTGTCATAGGTGGGCCAGACGGTGAGGAGCTGCGGCCAGATCTCGGCCTTCTCCTCATCGTTCAGCAGGTGCGCAGTGACGGCGACCCGGCGGCCCCGGAAGACCACGGTCGCGTCGGGGTTCTTGAGCAGGTTGCCGGACCAAGCCGGGTGCTTGTCGGTGCCGAAGTTGCTGCCCACGACGTAGAACGCGTCACCGTCCACGAGGGTGGCGAGAGGGGACTCACGCGGTAGGCCGCTCTTCGCGCCGGTCGTCGTGAGCACCAGCACCGGAACGAGGAGTTGGCTCATCACGAAACGACCGCCGCTGATGCGGCTGGCGAAGCGGTCCACGTGGGGCGCGATGCGCAGGGCCACGATCGCGAAGGCCGGGCGCTGAGCAAGCTTTTGCACGAACCGACCGAAGGGGCCGGTGACGGAGAGGGACACGAATCAGGCCCACGGCCTGGTTGCACCGATGAAGTCACTGCGGTCGGACGAGGCCACGCGCACAACCTCGCCGGTGAACGGGGCTTCGATCATCTTTCCCTTACCGATGTAGATCGACACGTGGTGGATCGTCTGGGGGTTGCTGGTGTCGTGGGCGAAGTACATGAGGTCGCCCGGCAGCAGGTCTGAGCGGGAACTGATCCGCTTCCCCTGTCCCCACTGGCTCTGCGAGTAGTGGTCGAGGCGGATTCCAGCCTTGTGATAGATGAACAGCGTCAGGCCGGAGCAGTCGAAGCCGACGGTGCCTGCGCCCTGTGCGAAGCCTTCCGAGGGGCCGTTCTCGTTGCCGCCGCCCCAGGAGTAGGGCACGCCGATCTCCTCGAAAGCCCAGTGGATCGCGATGCGTGCCTCGTCCGACGGGGCGTCGATGTCGCGGTACTTGGAGGCGTCCGCGCGGGCTGCACGCGCGGCGGCTTCCAGCTGCGACTTGGTGCGGACGGCGGACCCCAGCGCACGCTGTGCCCGGGCCACCAAGGCCAGGGCGGTACGCCGTGCGCTTGCCGCGTCACGCAAGGCCTGCTCTGCGGTGCCGGCGGCGTTCCGCGCGCTCCGGTGCGCCCGGTCGGCAGTGTCCTTGAGTCCTCGTGACTGGGCGAGGGAGTCGGGCGCCTTCGCCGCGGCCGAGCGGGCGGCGCGCTCAGCCTTGGCGGTGGCCTGCGCGGCGGTGGCAGCACGTGCGCGGGCGGCGATGGCCGTCGCGATCATCTTGTCCTGGTAGGTCCCGATGTGGTTCATCAGGTTGCGGGCGTTGGCCAGCTCCAGCGGGTCGTCGGCCAGGAAGAGCTGGCTGAGCATGCCGAGCTGACCCCCAGTCTGGAACGCGCCGATCGCGATGCTGTTCAAGGTCTGCTGAGCCGCGTCAGCCTCTGCCTGCGCCGCAGCCTGCACGGCTCGCGCTGCGTCGGCGGAGGCGCTCGCCGCGTCGGCGACCTCCTGTGCCTGCTGGGCCCGCTGCAACGACGCGCGGTAGATCCCGTCGGCGATCAGTGCCTCGCTGGCAGCCGCCTGGCTCACCTGGCCCAGTCGCTGCGCGCGCACGAGGGCTCCGCTGTACTCCTCGGCGGCCATCTCGGCCTGTTCCTGGAGGCTGGCCACCCGGCTGCGAGCCGCGGCGACCCGAGCTTCGGCCTTGCGCAGGTCTTCCTTGGTGGGCCCCGGCTCCGCGGAGACCGGCAGGGTGGGAGCCAACATGGCGAGCGCGGCGAGGCCGACGAGAAGTGGTCGGGTGGTGCGGCGACGAGACATGGGTCCCCCCTTCACCAGGCAGGGTACGCGACAGATGGGAATTCTGGGACTGGTGTGACGCCTGTGATTGCCGTGGCGCACCGGAAGCCGGTGTGACCTGTCGTCGAGTCCGGAGCCGAGAAGGTGCGGCCCGCGACGCGGTAACGGTGGCAGTACGACGGGTGGCACAGGTAGCTGCCGCCCTTCACGACCCGCTCGTCCCGGTCGGGGGCCCATCGGTCTGCTGTCCACTCCCAAACGTTGCCGGCCGTGTGGAACAGGCCGAAACCGTTTGGGGCGAGCGAGCGCGCAGGCATCGTGCCGGCGGGGCCGTTGTCTCTCCGCGTGGGGAACTCGCCCTCCCACACGTTCGCCTGCCCAGGTGCGATCTGCTCGCCCCAGGGGTAGCGCTGCTGCACTAACCCGCCCCGCGCAGCCTTCTCCCACTCCGCCTCTGTGGGCAGCCGCGCACCGGCCCAGGCCGCGAAGGCCTGCGCGTCGTACCAAGAGACGTGTACGACGGGATGGTCGGCCTCGGCGGCGCTGCCCGGCCCTCCGGGGTGCCGCCAGTCGGCCCCGACGACGGCCCGCCACCACGGGGCGCCCGGCACCACGGCGTCGAGGACCTCGGCACCGGGTGGCACCTGCTCGGCGAAGACGAACGACCAACCAAAGTGCTCGGCGTCGCCCCGCCAGGACGTAGCGGCCACGAACTCGGCGTACTGCTCGACGGTGACCGTGGTGGCGTCGATGGCGAAGGCTGGCACCTCGACCGTTCGCACCGGCCCCTCCCCGTCACCGGGGAACCACGGAGACCTGTCATTGCCCATCAAGAAAGCACCGCCGAGGACGGGCACCGTGTCGGCGCGTGGCCCGCGTCCCGCCGACGTCACGACCCGAGCCCTCGACGCCGCGGGGGCCGTCAGCCGGCTGGGGTTCCGGGGCTGACAGCACTCGCTCATGGCAGGAGTCGACCCACGACGAGCTCAGCCTTGCGACCGGAGTCCACGAAGGCGCCGTAGACACTGCCGTCCGGGGCGATGGTCACGTCGATGAAGTCCAAGACGCTGTTGTTGCAGCGACCCGGCCCGCAGGCACCCCGGACGAGGGCGTCGTCAGGGTGCCGGGTCACTGCGGCCGTCACCAGCGACGGACGCGCGGCGAGGGGCTGGCTGATGCGGGTGAGGTACCCCGTGAACGTGGTCTCGGCGTACGACGCCTTCCACGGACGACCGGGGGAGTCGGTGCTCCCCAAGTAGGCAAGGGCGAGGCGTCCTCGCTCGTCCACGTCCAGCGCCGGACCCCAGGCTTCGCGCACGGCTGGCGGCGAGACCTTCAGGGGAGGCCCGAACGTGCGACCGGAGTCGTGCGAGACCGCGAGGTAGGGCAGCCGGTCCAGCGCGATCCAGAAGAACCACACGTTCCCCTTGCCGTCGGCGGCAACCGTCGCCTGGTAGTCGCTCTGCCCGCTGCCCGGCGCGACGACCCCGAAGCCTCCGGCCAGCGTGGTGTTCATGCCGTTGCGAGCCACCTGGGTGCGCGTCCAGGTCAGCCCCTCGTCGTGGCTGACGGCCAGCCAGGGCTGGTTGCACCAGCCGCGGGGTACGTAGAGCGTGCCGTCCTTGGCCGTGAAGATCGCGCCGACGTCGCCCAGGCAATGACCGGGGACGCCGGAGTCGCCGCTGCCCGCGCCCACGCCGTACGGGCTCGGGTCGTGGAAGGCGAGGGTGCCGGTCGGCGCCCAGGTCAGGCCTCCGTCGAGCGACTTGTCGCATCCCGAACCGGCCGAGTATCCGTTGTATCCCAGGGTCTGTGAGCAGTTGTAGACGATGTTCCGGTAGCCCACGGTCGTGGTGAGCACGGGTGGGCCTGTCGTGATGCTCTGGTGGTCCGACAGGTTGCAGGCAGCCGGCGCGCTGGTCCACGTGCTGCCCTTGTCGTCGCTCCAGCTGAGCAGCTGGCATGTCCCGGCGAGGTCGGACTTGAAGACCCGACCCGTCGCGCGGTCGACATGCAGGAACGGGTCCAAGGTGAGCTCGTGACCCGTGGGCGTTACGTCAACCCAGCGTCTGCCTCGGTCCGTGGAGCGCACGACGCGCTCCTTGGCCGTCGCGAACAGCGCACCGTCGCGGGTGACGGCAATGTTGGGCTCACCTGCGTTGAAGAACCCTGTGCGCAGCAACTCGACACGCGGCCCGCGGGCTGCAAGGCCCGGAGGGGCAAGAGCTGCGACGACGGTGAGCGCTAGGAGAGCGAGGGGGAGACGGAAGCGGCGCACATCAGGGAGTTCGACACGGCGGGGGTCTTCCCTCCCGGTCACGACCTGTCCGTCACGCGGCAGTGGGCTCTGGCCGTCCGAGTAGGAAGCCCTGGGCCCAATCGACTCCGAGGTCCCGAAGCACCTGCAGCTCGCCCGCCTGCTCGACCCCCTCGGCGATGACCGTCGCGCCCACGTCCTCGGCGAAGGCAAGCAGCGCCCGGGCCAGGGCTCGCGCCGAGCGACTCTGGTCGATGCCCTGCACCAGCGAGATGTCGAGCTTGATGATGTCGGGCTGGAGAGCCAACAGGTGCTGGAAGCCGGCGTAGCCCGCTCCGAGGTCGTCCGCGGCGAGGCGGGCACCGTCGGCACGCATCTTGGCGAAGGCGTGATGGAGCGCTCCGTAGTCCTCGACCGGAACGTGCTCGGTGAGCTCGATCACCAGATCGGGGCAGCGGCTGGAGTCGCAGAGCTGTTCGTGCTCGAGCAGCATGACGGTCGCCGGAGACATGTTCAGAGCGAGGAAGGTGTGTGGAGCAGCAGTGTCGAGGAAGGGCACGGCCTCGGTCACCGCCATCCACTCGAGCTCGGTGCCCAGGCCGACTTCGAAGGCGTCGCTGAACCAGCCAGCAGGGCCACGTTCGTGCGGAGTCGCGAAGCGCGCAAGAGCCTCGTGGCCGACCGCCTGGCCACTCGTGAGGTCGATGACCGGCTGGAAGTGCGGCGTGATGCTCCGGTCTCTCAGGACGTCCTGCACGGGCTGTGACTCGACTGCGGGTCGCTTCTGCAACGTCAGCAGGGAAGACCGCATGGCGCCGTAGAGCTGGCGCGTCTCCAAGAGGTTCGCGACGCGCTGCGCAACCTCGGTGAGGTCGAAGGGCTTGGTGACAAAGTCGCGGGCCCCGCCGGCAAGGGCCCGCTCCCGGCTGTTCTTGCCCGTGTCCGCCGTGAGCACGAGCACGGGAAGATACGTGCCCGCGGCGTAAGTGCGCACCTGTTCGAGCAGCTGGTGACCATCGAGGTGCGGCATGTGCAGGTCGAGAAGAATAAGGTCCGGCTCGACGACGGGCAGCATGGCCGCAAACCGTCGTGAGTCCAACTCGCTCGAGACCCTGGTGAGTCCGAGGCCTCGCAACAAGGACGTCAACAGGTTCACGTTGATCTGGTTGTCATCAACGACCAGGACGCTCATCGTCGCGAATCGTTCCAACAAGCGATTCATGAGGTCAGGCCCAACGACGCCACCAGCGACATGATGACCGGCTCGCCTGGAGGCATGCCCTCACCGTCTCATCATGGGGCGAGCCGAGCAAGAGCGACAGATCGCCCAGCGACACCGACGGCACTCCAAACCAGGGCAGGCACCGGGTGTGGCGGGTGCGACACGACACGATCCCCGTGGGAGAGTTGGGCCATCGGGCTCCCTGAGTCCGGCCTCGAAGGCGGCGTACGGCGGGACAGCACCGCACCGCACTTGCGGTTCATGCACGCGTTGGACAGGAGCCCGTCGTGGCAGGCAAGAACAAGGGTGGCCGTGAGGCCCGCAAGCCCAAGGCCCAGAAGAACGTCAAAGCCAGTGGCCAGACCCCTTCGCCGACCGCTGTCGACGCCATCAACCACAAGGTGCGTGCCGGCGGCTGATCGTAAGCAGCCGGAGCAGGGGTTCTGGCTGTGCCCGTGCAGCGGGGAGCGCCGCGTGAGCGGTCACCGCGTTGCACCGTTCAGCCTTGCCGTCGCGGGGCGCGCGGGCGGGCTCGCTGACGAGACGGGAATCCGAACTGTCGGGTTTGGGACACTTGTTCGATTGACGTGCGGCGCATAACGTCCGCCACGGACGACCCTCGTCCTGGGCTCCTCTAGGCAACCGAAAGCAGCCTTCGCACACCTACGGTTCGGAGCGTCGCGATGCTCTCGACAACGATGGTTGGCGGGCTGTGCCTGCGTGCGATCGACTCCCTTCTCGGGTGCTCCCGTGCTGTGGAGAACGCTCGTGCGGCTCGAGATCGGGACCTGGAGTTGGCGCAGACCCGCCACGAGGTGGGGGCCAGTTTCGCTGCGCAGTCGCTGCGCTGGCCGGAGCAGGCGCGAGCCCGCTCCACGAGCGCCGGCCGCTGAGATGACGCACCCGGGTGACGCCGTGGGGGGACAGGCGCGGCGCTTGGTGCTGCCCATCGTCGTACTCCTGGCGCTTGCGAGCATCTCGTTAGGCTTGTTCGGGGTGGCTCGTCGCGTCGTGGCGGACCAAGAGGAGCAGCTGCTGAAGGAGCGCACCAGGGAGGTCAGCGCCCTGCTCGCGAACTCCACGAGCAACATCCAGACATCCCTCCAAGCGCTCGGCGCCCTCGGGTCGTTGCCAGACCCGGCAGCTGCACGGCTGTTCACCCAGAGTGCGCCCGCGCTGATGAAGGGTGGAGTGGTCCGCATCGGCGTAGCGCGGGCTACGGCGGGGGGCTTCGCCGTCGTCGCGGGCGCCGGTGACAGCCCGCCCCAGGGCAGCCCCGTAGGAGGCGTCCGCTCAGCGGTGCTGAAGCGAGCGGTTGGAGCAAGGGCGCTCGTGACCGCGCTGGTACCCGACACTGAGGGAAAGCGGCTCATCCTCGCCCAACCGACCACGGGGGCGGGTGACTTCGTGGCGTATCAGGAGTCGGTCCTGAAGCCTGACGTGGCCGCACCGCAGGTTCCCGGGTCCCCGTTCGCCGACCTGCGCATCGCGCTCTACACCTCATCGGCGGCGGCACCTTCCGAGCTCGTGCTCACAACGGAGGCGCAGATCCCTCTGACCGGGACACTGGTGCGTGCCCCGTACCCCGTTGGCGCGGATACCTGGTTGCTGGTGGTTGGCGCGAGAGGGCCGCTGGTCGGATCGTTCACGCGGCAAGCCCCGTGGCTGTTTCTCGCCGGCGGGCTGCTGGCCTCTTTCCTGGCGGCGGCGGTGGTCCAGACACTGCTCCGGCGCAGGAGTTACGCCTTGCGTCTGGTCGAGGAGGGCACCCGGGAGCTTAAGGACACCCAGGCGTTCCTCAACGGCTTGCTGGCCGCTGCTCCTGTAGTGATGCGCCGCGTCTCACTGCCCGAGCGTGAGATTTCCTATGTCAGTCCCAACGTGCAGGATCAGTTCGGGCTGGCTGCGGAGGAGGTCCTCGGCAAGGACTTCCGGGAGTGGGTGCACCCCGAGGACTTGGCTGTCTACGAGTCCGTTCACTCCCTTGTCGAGCGAGGGATGGCGGACAAGCAATCCCTTGAATACCGCGCCTGCCTCCATGGCCAACAGCGGTGGGTCAGTGCCCTGTTCGTGCCGGAGACCGACGCAGAGGGCACCGTCGTGGCCGTCGTCGGGTACGTCGTTGACATCGACGAACGACGGCAGGCCCAGCAGGCACAAACCGCTGCGCAAGCGGCTGCCGATGCCGCGAACCAGTCCAAGAGCAAGTTCCTGTCCCGGATGAGCCATGAACTTCGTACGCCGCTCAATGCCGTTGTCGGGTTCGGTCAGCTCCTGGAGCTGGGCGACCTCCCCGATGAGCATCGGGAGTCGGTGCACCAGATCCTGAAGGGGGGCCGGCACCTGCTCTCCCTCATCAACGAGGTACTCGACATCTCACGGATCGAGGCTGGGGAGCTTGCCTTGTCGCCGGAACCGGTGCACATCCGCGGTCTGATCCAGGACGCAGTCGACCTGATCCGTCCGTTGGGCGATCGGCGCAACATCCAGATGGTCGTGGACCGGGCCGTGTTAGACGACTCCTATGCCTTTGCCGATCGTCAGCGGGCCCAGCAGGTGCTCCTCAACCTGCTCTCGAACGCGGTCAAGTACAACAGGGATCGCGGAACGGTTGCGATCGGCTGCGCCTACCCGGACGAGAGCAACATCTCGCTCAACGTCACGGACACCGGACCCGGCGTACCTGCAGAGCGGCTCTCTCAGTTGTTCCTTCCCTTCGAACGGCTGGGTGCCGAACGAAGCGGCATTGAAGGTTCGGGGATCGGTCTGGCGCTGTCTAAGCACCTTGTGCAGGCCATGGGTGGCACGTTGACCGCGACGAGCACCTTGGGGAGGGGGAGCACCTTCTCCGTCACGCTTCCTCGGGCCGAGGGACCGATTCACCGGTTGGAACGGCTGAACCCAGGCGCCGTCATCCCTTCGGCGCCCCAAGCCACAAAGCGTCACCGGCTCCTCCACATTGAGGACAACGACGCGAACTTGCGCCTGATCGAGCGCATTTGCTCACTCCGCTCCTCGATCGACGTGGTGGCGTCGATCCACGGAGGGCTCGGCCTGGAGCTCGCCCGCGAGCACCAGCCCTTCTTGATCGTCCTCGATCTGCACCTACCCGACATGCACGGCGAAGATGTGCTCCACGCACTCAGGCAGAATCCCGAAACCGCTGGAATACCAGTGGTGGTTGCCAGCGCGGACGCCACAGCCGGACAGGTGCAGCGACTGATAGCCGCGGGCGCTGTTGCCTATCTCACCAAGCCGGTCGACGTGACCGAGTTGCTGACTCTCATCGACAAGCACCTGCCCAGCGACTGACCGCGCGTTCAGCGTTTCGCTTGCTGCTCCGCGGCCATCTCCTCGCCGACACCGCCGAGGAGACCGCGTGCCTGAAGCCTGCTTGCCAGGTTGGGGGCAAGACCCGCGAGCCTGGCTCCGAACCTGTCGAGCCGCGGCGCGACGAGCACCTCCCCCCTGTTCGAGGCGATCGCTCCGAGCACAGCTGCGGCGACCTCGCCGGGTGCACACGTGCCGAAGCCGGTCGGGGCCTTGATGCCGGTCTCGGCGAACATCCCCGCGTCCCGCACGAACCCTGGGAGTACGACGCTGGCGCCGACGCCGGTGCCGAGCAACTCGTCGTGCAGTGCCAGGGCGAAGCCACGCAGTCCGAATTTCGTCGCGTTGTAGAGCGACATGTTCGCCGAGGCTGTGAGCCCGGCGAGGGAGGAGATGAAGATGAGCGAACCGCTTCCCCTGGTGACCATGCCAGGCACGAGCGCGTGCGCGAGCATGATCGGTGCGCGCAGGTTGACGGCCAGCGCCCGTTCCACCTGTTCGGCCGTGAAGCTCGAGAGTGCGCCGGTGCCGGGCAGCGCGGCGTTCGCCACGAGGACGTCCACCTCGCCCGCCTCGGCGAGGAGCCGCTCGACGTCAGCAGGCACGGAAAGGTCGGCGACCACGACGCGTCCACCGAGGCGTGCTGCCAGGGCGTTCAGCTCGGCCTCGCGCCGTCCGGAGACGATGACGTTGGCCTCTTGCGCGACGAGAGCTTCGGCGAGCGCGATGCCGATACCTCCGCTGGCGCCGGTGAGGAGCACGTTCTTGCCTGCGAGCACGGGGTTCTCCTTGAGTCGGCCACCATCGTGCACCAGTGCCCGTTCGGTACGCCGAGATGGTCGGCGCACTCGTCCGGAGCACCTAGAGTCGCCTGGTGCCCAGGCCCGCTCGTACCTCGCTGCTCGCCGCCCTTGCCCTTGGGGGCCTCGTCGCGCGGGAGGCTCGCCGTACAGCTTCGGTGAAGGACCCGGCCGCCCGGGCGCAGGCCGTGCGGCGCAAGGTCGCCGTGGCCACCTGGCGGGCGCCCCAAGAGGGACGCCTGATGACTCGCCTCGTCATCGATGCCGCCCCACTCCAGGCGTACGTCGACAGCCGGCGCGCGGCGGGCGCCCGCGGACTGACGATCATGCACGTTGTCGGTGCGGCTGCGGCGCAGGCAGTCAACGCGATTCCCGGCGGCAACGCGCGAGTGCGGGGGAGTCGCATCGTGCCCTTCGAGGACGTTTCGATCGGCTTTGCCGTCGACATCGGCCAGGGCACCGACCTTGCCCCTTGCAAGATCGACAAGGCCGACACACTCACCCCCGCAGAGATCGCCAACCAGGTGTGGGCCGGGGTGAAGGCCCTGCGCGAGGGGTCCCATGACGGCTTCAACACCTCGACGCGAGTGGCGGCATACATGCCGGGCGTGCTGATGCGGCCCATGATGATGGCGACCTCCCTGTTGCTCGGCGGGTTCGGGGTGCCGGTGCTCGGTCAGCCGGGGAACCCCCTCGGATCGGTGTTCATCAGCAACGTCGCGCCGCTCGGGGTGGAGGAGGTCTTCCTCGCTCCGGTGCCCTTCGCCCGGACCCCCGTCTACATCAGCATGGGCGTCGTCACCGAGCGGCCCGTCGTACGCGATGGAGTGGTTGCCGTCGTGCCGCAGTTCACCTTGTGCCTCACCGGCGACCACCGCCTGGTGGACGGTGTGCAGTGCGCCATCTACTTCGACGCGCTGAAGCGACTGCTCGCCGACCCGGACCAGCTCGGCGGCTAGCCCGACACCCCTCGCGCGCCGGCGTGTTCCACACAAGCGACCGGCACGCGGCCCGCCGTCATGCTCAAACGCAGCAGGGATGAGACCGCTTCCCCCGCAATTGTGTGGGACACGCCAGGGCACCGCACCGCCGACAGAGCCCGGGGGCACTTCCGAATAATTGTGTCCGAGGGGGGACTTGAACCCCCATTCCCATCACTGAGAACTAGCACCTCAAGCTAGCGCGTCTGCCAATTCCGCCACCCGGACAAGGTGAGCCCGGGAGACCCGGACCGCGGCCAAGACTATAGCGGAGACACCGGTTAGCGTGCCCATCATGAGCGCTGTCGCCGATGAGGCTGTGACCATCCTTCAGGACCTGATCAGGTGCGCGAGCGTCAACGACGGCACGGGGCGGGGGAAGGGCGAGCGGCAGGCAGCCGAGCACGTGGCTGGCCTGCTCGCCGAGGTGGGCCTGGAACCCACCGTCCTTGAGTCCGCGCCCAACCGGACCAGCGTCGTCACCCGCATCCAGGGCACGGACTCGAGCCGCCCGGCCTTGCTCATCCACGGCCACCTCGACGTCGTACCCGCCCAGCCCAAGGAGTGGACTTACGACCCCTTCGCCGCGGAGGTGGCGGACGGCTGCGTCTGGGGCCGCGGCGCGGTCGACATGCAGGACATGAACGCCATGACCCTCGCTGTCGTGCGGGACCGGATGCGCACGGGCCGCATGCCAGAACGCGACTTGGTGCTTGCCTTCGTTGCAGACGAAGAGGCAGGTGGCACGTTCGGCGCCCACTGGCTCGTCGAGAACCATCCGGGCCTGTTCGAGGGATGCACCGAAGCCATTGGCGAGGTCGGCGGCTTCTCCCTGACGGTCAACGATGACCTGCGCCTCTACCTCATCGAGACTGCGCAAAAGGGCATGGCCTGGATGCGCCTGACGGCGACGGGTACGGCGGGGCACGGCTCGATGGTCAACGACGACAACGCGGTGACCAGGCTCTGCGAGGCGGTGGCGCGCCTGGGTGCGCACACCTTCCCGCTGCATGCCACCAAGACGGTGCGCACCTTCCTCGACCAGGTCAGCGACGCCTTCGGGCTGGAGCTAGACCCGGACGATCTGGAGGCCACCGTCGCCAAGCTCGGCCCCCTGGCGCGCATCATCGGTGCCACCCTGCGCAACACCGCGAACCCGACGATGCTGGACGCCGGGTACAAGCACAACGTCATCCCTGGCGAGGCGCACGCGATGGTGGACGGCCGGTTCCTGCCTGGCTTCGAAAGTGAGTGGGAGCAGGAGATCGATGCGGTGCTCGGGGAGGGAATCACTCGCGAGTACGTCCACTACGACATCGCACTTGAGACCGAATTCGAGAGTGCGCTCGTCGATGCCATGTGCGCAGCACTCAAAGCCGAGGATCCGGGCGCACGCCCGGTGCCGTACACCCTCTCGGGCGGTACCGATGCCAAGAGCTTCAGCCGCCTGGGGATCAGGTGCTTCGGCTTCTCGCCGCTGAAGTTGCCTCCGGATCTGGACTTCGCCGGCCTGTTTCACGGAGTCGATGAACGTGTCCCGGTAGCAGCACTTTCCTTCGGAACAAAGGTCCTTGACCGCTTCATCACCCATATGTGATCGACATTTCCGGCACCGTGGACATCTTCCACCGGAGCGCTAGAGCCACGCCCTAGGCGGAAGTACCGTGGCATTCGTTGCTCCTGGGGGTGGGTGTGATTCCGGTGTTCCTTCGTGGCTTTGGGCGCGCCTATGTTTGGGGAGCGATCCTCACGCTCACGGTGATGTTCGAGCTCTTCGTCGCCCTCGAGCCCTTGTCACGATCGGCCTTCGTCTTCGCAGTGGACGCCATGCTGGCGCTGGCGGGCTTCGCAGCGGGCGCGTCGGCGCTCCACCGCTACCACCGTCGTGGAAAGACGGAGCGGAGTTGGTTGCTCATCGGCATCGGCTGCACGCTATTCGGCGCATCGCAGCTCTTCTTCGCCATAGAGGAGGGAGTGTTCGGGCACACCGCAGCCCAGGGCTTCTCGCCAGCGCAGGTGCTCATCGCCCTAGCGGTGCCCACCACTTTGGCCGGCCTCGTTCGTCTCTCCGGGGAGTCCGGGCGCGGGAGTCTGGTCGCAGCGCTCGACGCGACCATCATCTCGCTCTGCTGCCTCATCGAGGGGTGGATCCTCGTCCTGGCTCCCGCCTATCGCGCAGCGGAGAGCACCTCGGTGCGCGTCACGACCATGTTCTACATCGGTGCCAGCCTTGCGATGGCAGCCGCAGTGCTGGTCGTCGCGACGCGGTGGCGCAAGGACCCCGTGAGCCTCATGTTGTTGGGAGCGGGTTTCGTCTGGTTGAGCATCGCCAGCACGGCATACGGTCTGAAGTCAGCGCGGGGAAGTTACGCGACCGGCGACGTCTGGGTGGACGTCGGATGGTTTACGCCATTCCTGCTCATAGCCCTCGCAGCCTCACGCAATCAGGACCGCAGGGGACCAAGGTCGGCGGCAGTTTCGCAGTTGTCGCTGACCATCCCCTTCCTCGCAGTCGTCGTGGTCCTGCTGACCAACTTCGGGTTGCTGGTGTCCGGTCGGAGTCTTGACACGTTCGTTCAGGGTGTGGGGGGCGCCATGGTGCTGCTGGTCGTGATCCGCCAGGTGCTCACGCTGCGAGAGCTGCATGCGATGACGATGCGCCTGGAGGAACGGGTCACGACCCGCACTGAAGACCTCAGAAGGGTCACCTCCCGCCTGACCTGGTTGATTCACAACTCCTCGGACGTCATCGCGGAGTTGGACGACGCAGGCATCTTCCGATATGCCAGCCCGGCAGTCCGAACTGTTCTTGGCCGTGTCGAGCACGAGGTGGAAGGCCACGCGGTGCTGGACCTGGTGCACCCAGAAGACCGGCTGCATGTCGCCGAGGTCATCGAGGGCGCACTGGCTGGAAACATCTCGGCCGACACCCTCACCGCACGTTTCGCCAGAGCCGATGGCCAGTGGTGCGAGCTCGAAGCCTCGCTGTCGGCGCGTGACGATGCCACAGGGCGCCAAGGCCTGGTCGTCAACCTTAGGGATGTCACCGAACGAGTTGCGCTTGAGCAGGAGATCCGCCACCAGGCCACCTACGACTCACTCACGGCGTTGGTGAACCGACGCATGTTCCATGACCGGGTACGCCAAGGGCTCGCACGCTCGGCGCGTACCAACGAGCCCCTTTCGCTGCTGTACGTCGATCTCGACCACTTCAAGCACGTCAACGACGACCTCGGCCACTCAACCGGAGATGCGGTCCTCGCCGAGTTCGCGGATCGGTTGCGGACCTGCCTGCGTCCTTCCGATACGGCTGCACGGCTCGGTGGTGACGAGTTTGCGGTCCTGCTGGAGAACACCACGGACGTCCAGGCGCACGAGGTCGCCGGCAGAATCGTGTCGGCGAGCCATCCGTCGTACATCGTGGACGGGCGCCATGTCACGGTCACCGCCTCCGTGGGCGTGAACACGGCGAGCCCTGGCGCGGCGAGTGCCAGCGACCTCATGCATGACGCAGATCTTGCGATGTACCGGGCAAAGGCCGCGGGTCGGGGGCAGGCGCAGGTATTCCATGTCGGGATGGGCGAGGAGCACCAGCAGCGGACCGACTTCAGTGACTCGGTTCGGGAGGCACTGCAGGACAACGACTTCACCCTGGTGTACCAGCCAGTTATGGACCTGGCGACCGGTGCCGTGAGCGGCCTCGAGGCGCTCGTTCGTTGGGAGCGGATCCCAGGACAGGTAATAGCCCCGGCACGGTTCCTGCCACAGATCTCCAAGTGTGGTCTCGGCCCGGCTCTGGACCACTGGGTTCTTCGTCAGGCATGCCGAGAAGTAAAGGCCTGGCAGAACATGCGGCCGGGCTCGAAGGACCTCCGCGTGCACGTGAACCTCATCGAATCCGGTCTGCGCCATCGGAAGCTGGCAGACGAGATCAGGGACGTGCTTGAGGAGGTCGGCCTGGCTCCCGAGCATCTGGTGGTCGAACTGTCGGAACCGGCGCTCCAGGCGGACGACCCAGAGACCCACCACGTCCTCGCCGGCTTGCGCGAGCTGGGCGTCCACGTCCTGCTCGACGACTTCGGCACAGGGGCCACGTCCTTGGCGAACTTGAGGTCGCTCCCTTTGGACGGCGTGAAGATCGATTCCTCCTTGATCGAGGAGCTCGACAGGG
Organism: Mycobacteriales bacterium; assembly: GCA_046595815.1. GTDB lineage: Bacteria > Actinomycetota > Actinomycetes > Mycobacteriales > SCTD01 > RYN-111. The sequence continues at coordinate 17,257 of JBKJSN010000068.1, read as the reverse complement.
GGGCCGGCGGCCGCATCCTGGTGCGGGGACTGCTCGACATCGCCCACGCCATGGGGCTCGTGACCGTGGCGGAGGGCGTGGAACGGCATCGTCAGCACTCGGAGGTGCGTGAGCTTGGGTTCGGTCTTGCCCAAGGCCGTTACTTCGCGCCCCCGCTTGCCGCGGGCGAGGTGATCAAATTTCTCAGTCAAGGCCGTGGGCGCGTTGTCAGGCTGCCAGATGCTCGGCCATCCGAGCACCTGGTGTCAGTGCTCGATGTCGTCCGACTTCCAACCAGGAACGCGCTCAGGATAGCCGAGGGCAGGCGCACTGACATCGTCCAGGGCTTGCCGCACGACCTCGGGAAGGACAACCTCCTCCGCAGCGAGTGATGCCTGCAGTTGGGCTGCCGTCCGAGCACCGACGATCGGCGCCACCACGCCCGGCCGGTCTCGTACCCAGGCCAGGGCAACGGACACGGGCGAGACGCCCAGGCCATCGGCCGCGGTGAGCAGCGCCTCGACGACCGAGGTGGATCGGTCATCCAGGTACGGCTCGATGAAGGCCGACCAGCGCTGGGCACTCCCACGACTGTCCGCTGGCGAGCCGTTCCGGTACTTCCCGGTCAGCACTCCTCTGCCGAGCGGTGACCAAGGCAACAAACCGATGCCCTGTTCCAGAGCCGAGGGCACGACCTCGCGCTCCACACCGCGCTGCAGGAGTGAGTACTCGACCTGGTTGGACACCAACGGCGCACGGCCGGGTACGGCGCGTTGCCAGGAGGTGCAGGCAGCCTGCTGCCATCCGCTGTAGTTGGAAATCCCGGCGTACCTCACCCGGCCTGACGCCACCGCCGTGTCGAGGGCGGCCATGGCCTCCTCCCACGGGGTATAGGCGTCCCACGAGTGCAGCTGCCACAGATCGATGTAGTCGGTCTGCAGGCGCTTCAAGGACGCGTCGAGCGCGGACAGCAGATGCCCACGGGAGGTGCCGCGGTTCATGGGGTTCGGGCCGGTCTTGCCATGCGCCTTCGTGGCGACGATCAGCTCGTCGCGCGGGACCACGTCTTTGAGCAGTCGGCCCAGCACCCGCTCGCTCTCGCCCTGCACGTAGACGTCGGCGGTATCGACCAGCGTGCCGCCCACCTCGTGGAAGGCGATGAGCTGCGCTGCGGCGTCATCCTCGTCGGTGTCACCGCCCCAGGTCATGGTGCCAAGGGCGAGCCGGGACACGACGAGACCGCTGCGGCCCAGGTGTCGGTGCTTCACGGTGCATTCACAAGAGCGGACGGTACCTTTCGCAGATGCGACTTGGACTGAACATGGGCTATTGGGGCGCCGGAAACGACGCGGACAACCTCGCGCTGGCACAGGAGGCCGACACACTCGGCTACGACTCGTGCTGGGTAGCGGAGGCGTACGGCTCCGACGCACCAACCGTGCTCGCATGGGTGGCCGCGCAGACCAAGAACATCCACGTCGGCTCGGCGATCTTCCAGATCCCGGCGCGCACGCCAGCCTCCACCGCCATGACGGCCGCGACCCTCGACACCCTGTCCGGCGGGCGCTTTCGCCTCGGCCTGGGCGTCAGCGGCCCGCAGGTCTCCGAGGGCTGGTACGGCGCGAAGTTCGACAAGCCGCTTGCCCGGACCCGGGAGTACTCCGACATCGTGAAGATGGCGCTGCGCCGTGAGCGGGTGTCCTACCAGGGCCAGCACTACGTTCTGCCGCTGCCGGACGGCCCGGGCAAGGCCCTTCAGCTCACGGTGCACCCGGTTCGCGAGCAGATCCCGATGTACCTGGCTGCGGTCGGTCCGAAGAACCTCGAGCTCGCGGGGGAGCTGTTCGACGGCTGGCTCGGGATCTTCTTCAGCCCGGAGTTCGGCAAGGAGCAGCTCACCCAGGTCGAGGCCGGGCGTGCCAAGGTCGGCAAGACCCTCGAGGGCTTCGACGTGGCGCCCAGCATCCCCCTCGTGCTCGGCGAGGACATCAAGGCCTGTGCCGACCAGATCCGCTGGTACCACGCGCTTTATCTAGGCGGTATGGGCAGCCGGGACAAGAACTTCTACAACCAGCTCGCTTGCCGCATGGGCTATGAGAAGGAGGCCGCGGAGGTGCAGGAGCTCTACCTCGCCAGGAAGTACGACGAGGCCGCCGCTGCCGTACCCCACGAGTTCATCGAACGCACCACCCTGCTAGGCACCAAGGAGATGGTGGCCGACCAGATGCAGGCCCTCGCTGGCGCAGGGGTGACCTCACTGATCATCACTCCTGTGGCGGCGTCGCTCGAGGAGCGCAAGCTCGGCCTGCGCACCGCAGTCGAGGCACTCGAGCGGGCGGGCGTCGCGAACTGAGGGGCTGGCAGGAGGCGCTCCTCGGCCTGGTCCAAGGAGCGGCCGAGGTCTACCCCGTGTCCTCCTCAGCGCAGCTCACGCTGCTGCCCTGGCTGGCAGGCTGGGAGCCGCCTGCAGACCGCACCCGCTTCGCGGCGGGACTGCACGCCGGCTCAGCGCTGGGGCTGGCTCTTGCCCACCGCGAGAACGTGCGGCAACTGCGGCCCGACGAGGTACGGCGGCTGATCCTTTCTGCTGCGCCCGCGGCAATCGCGGGGCTCGTGCTGCAGGGCCCCGTGGATCGACGCCTCGGCAAACCCGTCCCCACCGCGGTCCTCATGGCCCTGTCGGCGGGTGTGCTCTGGGTGGCCGACCGACAGGCTGAAGTGGGTCCTGGCCCGCGGAGTCAGCACCAAGCCCTGACAGGCAATGACCTGCGGGCCGCCTCCCTCGCTCAGGTGACCGCGCTGGTGCCGGGTGTCTCCCGGGCTGGAGCCAGCTTGACCGCGTTCCGTGCTCGTGGCGTCGACCGCGAGGTCGCCGTACGGACCTCGACGCTGATGTCGCTGCCCGTCACCCTCGGAGCCGCAGGGCTGACCTCCCTGCGCGGTAGACAAGCGCCCGCCCTCGTCCCGACCGCCCTTGCGGGCGTCAGTGCCTACGCAGTCGCCCGACGCGCCGCGACGGGCCGGTCCTTGGTCACAGCCAGCGTGATCTACCGTTTCGCCCTGGCGGCCGTAGTTCCTCTCGCCGCTGCACGTCGTCGCAAGGAGCTCCGTTGAACACCCTGCAGGCCGTCGTCCTCGGCATCGTCGAAGGGCTGACTGAATTCCTCCCCGTCTCCAGCACCGGGCATCTGCTCATCGCCGAGCGACTGATGGGCCTTCCGACGGACACCCAGCAGCAGAAAGACGCGCTGATCGGTTTCACCGCAGTGATCCAGAGCGGTGCGATCGCCGCGGCGATCCTGTACTTCGCCCGCGACATCCTCATCATCGCGCGGTCGTTCCTCGGTGGCCTCGTCAGCACGACGAAGCGGGGGACGGAGGACTTCCGGTTCGCCCTCGCCGTTCTCATCGGCTCCCTGCCCATTGCCTTCGTGGGGCTGGCGTTGAGGGACGCGATCAAGGAAATGGACACCCACCTGTGGGTCGTCGGAGTCGGTCTCATCGCCTTCTCGGCGGTCTTCGTCGTTGCCGAGCGACGCGGCCGCAAGGACCGCCCCGAGCGCGCCCTGTCGGTCAAGGATGGGTTCCTGATCGGAGTCGGGCAGTGCGCTGCGCTGGTGCCCGGCGTGTCCCGCTCCGGAGCGACGATCAGCGTCGGCCTGCTGCGGGGACTCGACCGCGTGGCGGCGACCCGGCTGTCCTTCCTGCTCGGCATCCCCGCGCTGCTGGGTGCCGGCGTACTCGGCCTCAAGGACGCCACCCACAACCAGGCCGGGGCCTCGGCCACGGTGGTCGCGACCATCGTGTCCTTCGTCGTCGCGTACGCCTCCATCTGGGGGCTGCTGCGCTTCGTGACCACGCACCGCATCACAGCGTTCGTGCCCTACCGGGTAGTCCTGGGCACAGCGGTGCTCGTCGGCCTCGCACTGCAAGGCTGAGCATCGTGACCGTCGACGCCTGCCGCGCCTCCAACGGGACGAGTTGCGTCGCACACACGCGCGCCTATCGAGGCGGCGAGGTTGTCGCGGAGGGCTTCGACGTCAGCCTGGTCAGCGACCATCTCGCCGCCGCGGACACCGTGGTCTGGCTGGACCTCCTGCAGCCCTCGGTGGAGGACCTCCACGTCCTGGTCGAGGAGCTGGGCCTGCACCCGCTGGCCATCGAGGACGCCATCCACCTGCGCCAGCGGCCCAAGCTGGACCGGTACGCCGACCACCTGTTCCTGTCTTCGTACGTCGTCGCGCTCGAGCAGTCTTCCGCGGAACTGGTCGTGGAGGAGGTGGCCGCCTTCATCACCCCGCGCGCCCTCGTGACCGTCCGGTCGGGGGATCGGTTGCCGCTTGAGTCGCTGCTCAACCGTTGGGACGGGGCGCCCGACGAGGCCGCCTCCGGAGTTCCCTTCCTGCTGCACGGGCTGCTCGACCTCGTCGTCGACGGTCACTTCGCGGCGGTGCAGCTGCTGGATGAGGAGCTGGACGACCTCGAGGACACGCTCTTCGACGAGCGACCACGGTCGCGCGAGCTCCAGCGGCGGACGTACGAAGTCCGCAAGTCCCTGGTGGTGCTGCGCCGGGTCGTGCTGCCTATGCGCGAGGTGGTCAACAGCCTGTTGCGCCGGGACCTGCACGTCATCGACGACGCGATGCAGCCCTACTTCCAGGATGTCTACGACCACGTCCTGCGGGTCAGCGAGTGGACGGAGTCGTTGCGAGACCTGGTGACGACGATCCTCGAGACGAACCTCACCCTGCAAGGCAACCGCCTCAACGAGGTGATGCGCAGCCTCACGGCAGGCGCCGCCATCCTCGCCGTCACGACCGCCGTGACCGGCTTCTACGGCCAGAACGTGCCCTACCCCGGCTTCGGGCAGACCTGGGGCTTCGTGACCTCGATGGCCCTTCTCCTGGGCATCTCCGGCGCGTTATGGCTCTACCTCAAAAAGCGCGGCTGGCTGTAGCCGCTGGGCGGCTACCGAGCGATGAACGTGAACGGCGGCGTCGCGTCCACCTGGTTGGCAGCCGAGTTGTGCGTGTACGTCGGGAAGCCCTGAAGCGTGGTTCCCGTCACGCTGAAGAGCTTGTTGGGGGCGAAGGAGCCGCCGAGCCCCGCCGCCGCCTTGCTGATGGTCCAGGAGACGGTCCCGCCGTCAAAGCTGCCCGAGACCGGCAGGGCCTTGGGCCCCGGGACGAACTCAGCGAAGCGTGAGGTCCCGCTGGAGGAGTTGACGTAGGTGGGCGAGCCTGCGAAGAACAGCGGCGCCGCGCCCTGGGTCTGCATCCCGACGAAGTGCACTTGACCCAGGTCGCCGTTGTCAGCGTTCTTCTGCCCGGCCCACCACGAGACCACGACGCTCGCGGACGGCCCCATCGTTGGGTCGAGCATCTTGGTCAGGTCCGAGCCGTTGAGCTTCGCCGTGATGATCAGGTTCTCGCCAGACTCCCGCACCGAGACCTTGGTGAGGTCCATGGACCGGTTGCTGACCCCTTCCGCGAACGGACGGGCATCGTTCGCCCGGTCGACCACGCTGTTGCGCCCGGGCGTGAAGCCTGCGGTGCGCACAGACTTGCCCTTGAGCAGCGACGGCCCTGCAACCTGCTTCGCGTAGGAGTTCACTGCGCTGCCGGCGAGGGCGCCGTACTGGTTGGCGGTGTCGGCCCAGATCACGATGACCGAGCCATCGGTCGGGTCCATGTCGAGCTGGAAGAAGTCGCCGAGGTTGCGGTCCTGGGCCGAACCCGCCGTACAGCCGAGGCCGGACAGGCAGATCGGGTTGGTGTGGCTCGGGTGCTCCGAGACCTTGACCTGCTGCAGGTGAGGACGGGCGCTGAGGAAGTCGGTGCTCTGCGTGACGTACACGTCCCACGGGCCGGCGTTGCTGGTGCTGTCGCCCTTGGTGGTCGTCCCGTAGAACGCGACCGCGACGCGACCGGCATCACCGGCGATGATCCACGGGAAGTTCGCGTTGGTGATCTTGCCCGTGCTCATCTTCACTGGCTTGCCAAACGTGCGGCCCTTGTCGGTAGAGACCGCCGTGTAGATGCCTACGTCGGGGCTGCGGGCCTCCTGGCGGGACCACACGACGTAGATGTTGCCGGCGTTGTCCAAGGCAGAGGTGACGAACAGCTGGCGGGTGTTGGTGCCCGGCTCCGCACTGACGAGGGTGGACGAGAAGGTGTACGTCCCGTTCTTCTGGCGCAGGCCGCGCACGAGGTTCACCGCGGGGGAGTTCTCACTCGTGAAGAACAGGTTCCCGCCCCGGTCGACCCGCAGCTGACCGAGCGCTCCGGCGCTGAAGACTCCGTCGAGGGCAGTCCCGTTCCCGAGGTTGGTCCAGGTCTTGCCGTAGTCAAGGGACTCCCGCAAGATCGTGCGCTTTCCGTTCTTCGACTGCAGGGCGTTGTAGACCAAGAAAAGGTGGTCCTTGCCCTCTGGGTCGCGCCAGAGCTGGCCCCACTGCCGGTCCGTCCCGGCTACATCTCCGGCGAGGGCGTTCGTGGTCTGCTGGTCGAAGGTCTTGCCCGAGTCGAACGACGTGGCCACGCCGATGTCGGCCAGGCTCTCCAGGTCGTAGAAGCTCACGGTGTAGCCCGTCCCGTGCGGCGCCCGCGGGCCGATGACGATCTCGGAGTCCCCGCCACCGTGGGTCAGGCTCGGGCGCTGCGCGGGCGCTGCGTTCGGCAAGGCCCGGACCAGATCCCACTGCTGACCGTGGTCCTGGGACTTCCACAGGAAGGACACAGAGTTGCTGAAACCGACGATCGAGCTTGCGTAGAGCCCGCCTGACGGGTCCGCCTTGATGATCGGCTCGCTTCCGAGTCGCTGCGGGTCGACCACGACGGTGGAGCTGAACCGCAGCTGGGTGTCGGCCTGTGCCGAGGGAGTCAGCAGCCCCGCGCCGGCTCCGAGGCAGGCGGTGACGAGCAGGAGGGGGACGAGCGGGCGTTGCGGCACGAGAGCTCCGGACTGCTGATCTGAACAACGGTCCTTCGGACTTCGACGCGCACCCCCTGCTCTCCTGCCGCTAGGTTCGCTGCGTGAGCATCCTGGTCCTACTGCGGCACGGCCTGACCGCGCTCACCGGACCCGTGCTCGCGGGCTGGACTCCGGGGGTGCACCTGGACGAGCGGGGTTGGGCGCAGGCCGAGTCCGTCGCCGAACGGCTGAAAGGGACCCGGTTCGCCGCGGTCGTCAGCAGCCCCCTCGAGCGCTGCGTGGAGACGGCCTTCACCGCCACCGGCACGGAGGTGGTCATCGACGAACGCTTCGGGGAGTGCCAGTACGGCGATTGGACGGGTCGACCGCTGCGCGAGCTGGCCAAGGAGCCGCTCTGGAAGGTCGTCCAGCAGCACCCCAGCGCGGCGGTGTTCCCCGGGGGAGAGGCGCTTCGCGATGTCCAGCACAGGGCGGTGGCCGCCGTACGCGACTGGAACGCGCGGCTCGGCGCGGACGCGACCTGGCTCGCGTGCTCGCACGGAGACGTGATCAAGGCGATCGTCGCTGACGCCCTCGGCCTGCACCTGGACCAGTTCCAACGACTTGCCGTGGATCCCGCGTCGCTCACGGTGATCCGGTACGCCGAGACCCGACCGTTCGTGCTCCGCCTCAACGACACCGGCACCAGCGCCCTGCCTTCGCAGGGCAAGTCACGCCGACGCGGCGCTGACGGTGCGGTCGGCGGCGGCGCCGGCGCCGGCGCATAGGCTCCTGTCATGGCGAGGCAGGTGTTCATCTTCGACCCGCCCGAGCGCTTCGTGGCCGGCACAGTGGGACTGCCCGGCGAACGGACGTTCTACTTGCAGGCGATCGGCGGTGGCCGGGCGATCAGCGTGGCGTTGGAAAAGGTCCAGGTGCGGGTGCTCGCCGAGCGACTGGATGATCTGCTGTCCACCGTGGAGCGTGCAGGTGCGGCGCTGAGCCCGACGGTCGAGGACAACGCACCGCTGGCCACGCCGATCGAGGAGGAGTTCAGGGTCGGCAACATGGGGCTGGCCTGGGACGGCGAGGCCGACCTGTGCGTCATCGAGGCGATGGCGCAGCCGGAGGACGACGCTGAAATCGACGTGGAGCCTCTGGACGACGCCGCCGACGGGCCCGCCACGCTGCGCGTGCGCATCACGGCCGGCATGGCTCGTGGATTCGTGAACCGCGCGCTGCGCCTGTTGGCAGCCGGTCGGCCCCCCTGCCCCCTGTGTGGCCTCCCGCTCGACCCGAGCGGTCACGTCTGCCCCCGCCAGAACGGTCATCGGCGCTGAGCGAGCATCTGCTGCACCTTCTCCGCACCGGCACGCTGACCGTCGAGGGGCGGCTGGTCGACGCCAGCAACGCCACCCTGTACTGCACGGTGGTCGGTGAGGACGCACACACGGTCTGCGTCTACAAACCGATCCGCGGGGAGCGGCCCTTGTGGGACTTCCCCGAGGGCACCCTTGCGGGTCGGGAGGTGGCGACCTACCTCGTCAGTGAGGCCACCGGTTGGGGGCTAGTGCCCCCCACTGTGCTTCGTGAGGGCCCGTTCGGCCCGGGGATGTGCCAGCTCTGGATCGAGATGGTTGACGGCGTCGACCTCCGCGAGCTTGCAGCGAGCGATCATCTCGACCTGCAGCGGATGGTCCTGCTCGACGCCGTGGTCAACAACGCCGACCGCAAGGGTGGACACCTGTTGCCGACTCGTGATGGCCGGGTGCTGGGCGTGGATCACGGCGTCTGCTTCTCCTCCAGTGACAAGTTGCGCACCTTGCTCTGGCAGTGGGCGGGCCAACCTCTGAGCCAGGAGGCCAGGGACGTCTTGGCCCACCTGCACACCGAGCTGCAGGGCGCGCTGGGCACTGCGCTGCACACGCACGTGGACCGCACCGAGGTGCGGGCCACGTTGCAGCGTGTGGAGCGGTTGCTTGCCGGGGGGATCTATCCGTACCCGTCTGAGGACTGGCCGGCGATCCCGTGGCCGCCGTTTTGAGCTAGTAGCCGATGTTGACACAGCCGGAGGCCTTGCCGACCTTGTAGAGACCGTTGCGGTCGCCGTAGTTGAAGTCGGTCAGGTTGCGGCCGAGTACGGGGTACATGAGCTGGCTGCTGCTGGTGACGTGGTCCAGGCCCATGGCGTGCGCGAGCTCGTGGAGCATGGTGGTCTTCCAGGAGACCGCGCCCGTCAGGGGGAGCTTGTCGGTGCGGTCAAGGGCGATGACGGCCGCCTTCGTGGCGGCGACCTGGACGCCGTTGACGGTGCCTCCGAAGTAGGCGGTACGGGTTACCCCGAGCACGGACTTGGGCCGGTTACGCAGCAGGTCGCTGTGGTACCCGTCGGTCCAGCCGATGAGCATGGGTCGGATGTTCGAGGTGCTCGTCGGCAGCCAGGCGCTGGTGGGCGTGGAGGTCGTGGTTCCGTCGTACACGAAGGTGATGCCCGTCGCCTTGGCGACCCGGGCGATGGCGGACTTGACGACATTGAGTCCACCTGAGGGAGCACCGTACGCGCGGAACTTCCAGTGCACTGCGGCGCAGGGGTTCCAGCGCACCGGCTTCCCACCGACGAGGGTGGAGAACTTGTAGGTGCTCGTCGTGGTGGTGGTTGCCGTCCCCGCCATGACCGCGTCGGGCTCGGTCCAGATCGCCTTGACGGGAGCCGGGGCAGGGGCTCCCGTCACGGCGACGGGCGAGGCCGCGAGGACGGTGGCGGCCGCGATGGTCAGGGCGGCTGAGGTGAGTCCGAGTGCTCGCATGCATTTGGTCTCGGGGCAATTGGGCTAAAGAGGTTCACCCTCACGGGTGGTCAGGTCCCGCGACTACGCTGCGATCCATGCACTCCTGGCCGGCTGTCGACGTCCCGCGGCTGCCCGCACCAGCCGAGCGGCTCTCGCTCCAGGTGCACGACACCGCCGCCGGAGCCCTGGCCCCGGTCGAACCCGTGGGCGGCGTGGCACGCCTGTATGTCTGCGGGATCACGCCGTACGACGCCACCCACCTCGGGCACGCGGCCACCTACCTCGCCTTCGACACCCTCGTCCGGGTCTGGCGCGATCAGGGGTATGAGGTTCGGTATGTCCAGAACGTCACGGACATCGACGACCCGTTGCTGGAGCGAGCCGCTCGCGACGGGGTGCGGTGGGAGGAGGTCGCCCTCCGCGAGACCGAGCTGTTCCGCGGCGACATGACCGCTCTGCGCGTCCTCCCGCCCACCTGGTACGTCGGAGCGGTTGAGGCCATGGAGGAGATCGCCGCGCTCGTGTCCACGTTGCAGTCGCTCGGGGCAACCTACAGCGTTGATGGTGACCTGTACTTCTCCGTCGCCGCCGCGGAGAGCTTCGGCAGCGTCAGCAACCTCGACGTCGCCACCATGCTCCAGTTGTCGGCCGAGCGTGGGGGCGATCCGGACCGCTCCGGTAAGAAGGATCCGCTCGACTGTCTGCTCTGGATGCAACAGCGACCGGGGGAGCCTGGCTGGCCTTCCCCGTTCGGCCCCGGGCGCCCCGGCTGGCACGTTGAGTGCACGGCCATGGCACTCAACCGCCTCGGAGACCAGATCGACGTCCAAGGCGGCGGGTCCGACCTGGTCTTCCCGCACCACGAGCTGTCGGCCGCAGAGGCCGAGGTCGCGACGGGGAAAGCGCCCTTCGCACGGGCGTACGTGCATGCCGGGATGGTCGGGCTCGACGGCGAGAAGATGAGCAAGTCACTGGGCAATCTGGTCTTCGTCTCCCGGCTGCTCGCGGCCGGCACCGAGCCTGCAGCCCTGCGCCTGGCGTTGCTCGCCCGGCACTACCGCGCCGACCGGATGTGGACCGACGCCGAGCTTGACGGGGGCGTCACCCGCCTGGCGGGCTGGCGCGAGGCGGTGGCGCGGCAAGCCGGTCCGGACGGAACGGCCTTGCTCGACGCCGTACGCCAGGCCCTCCTTGACGATCTGGACACCCCTGCAGCGCTGGCGGCCGTCGACGCGTGGTGCGCAGCAGACGGCGCCGACGCGGCCTCCCCGCAGCTGGTGCGGACCGTGGCGGACGCGCTGCTCGGGGTCTTGGTCTAGCGCTCCCGAGTCAGGTCTCGGGGTCCTGCCGTCGCAGGAACCGTTCGAACTCCTTCGCGATCGCCTCGCCGCTGGCCTCAGGAAGATCCTCCTCGGGCTCGCGCTCCTCCAGTGAGGCGACGTACTCGGCCACTTCGGAGTCCTCGGCAGCGAGCTCGTCGACCTGCCGCTCCCAGGCCCGAGCTTCCTCGGGGAGATCCCCCAGGGGGATGGGTACGTCGAGCAGGTCCTCGACCCGACGAAGCAGGGCGATCGTTGCCTTGGGGCACGGTGGCTGGTGGACGTAGTGCGGCACTGCTGCCCAGAACGACACCGCGGGCACCTGTGCCTTCTCGCAGGCGTCCTGCAGGACGCCGATAATGCCGGTCGGGCCTTCGTAGCGGCTGTGCTCGAGCCCGAGTTGCGCGGCGAGCCGCGGATGTGAGGAGGTGCCGCTGACCGGCACGGGCCGGGTGTGGGGGGTGTCGGCGAGCAAGGCACCCAAGGTGACGACCTCGACCACACCCAACGCGTTCGCAGTAGCGAGGACCTGCTCGCAGAAGCCGCGCCAGCGCATGTTGGGCTCGACGCCCGTCACCAGGACCAGGTCGCGCTCTGCTCCCGGAATGCGCGCGGCAAGGAAGGTCGTCGTCGGCCACGAGATGCGGCGGGTCGTGCCGTTCTCCAGCGCGATCGTCGGCCGGTTGAACTGGAAGTCGTAGAACTCGTCGGGATCCAGCGACCAGACCTCCTCCGCGTCCCACGCCTCTGCGAGGTGAGCCACAGCGTTGGTCGCTGCGTCGCCCGCGTCGTTCCAGCCCTCGAAGGCTGCAACCAGGACCGGGGCGCGCAACGGAGGCTGCAGCTCAGGCAGCGCCACTACGGCTCGACGCCCTTGCCTGTTGTGTGCACGACGAGCACGTCGCAGCCGGCCTTGTGAGTGATGTTCGCGGGGACGGAACCGAGTAGGCGGCCAGCCAGGCTGTTCAACCCCCGGTTGCCCACGACAAGGAGGTCCACGTCGCGCCGGCGGGCTTCGTCCACCAGGGCGTCCACTGCGTCACCCTCGATGGCGACCGTGTCGACCCGCTCGGCGCCGGCCTTCTGTGCCCTTCCGGCAGCATCCCTGAGCACGTCTTCGGCAGGAGCGGAGCCGGTCACCTTGTACGCCTCCTCGCCGAGCTGCTGGCGGGCGTCGAGCTGCTCTCGGGGACTCATGGGTCGGAAGGCCGTCACCAAGACGAGCGTGGCACCGGCATCGCGGGCCAGGACCGCCGCGCGATCGACTGCACGAAAGGACGACGCCGAGCCATCTGTACCGACCATGACCGTCTTGTAACTGCCGCTCATGCACCCTCCAGCGCTTCGTGGGGCTACCTCTGCGGCAACCTACCCCGCGGTCGGGGATCGGTTGGGACCGCGCCGATAGACTCCCGCTGTGTCTGAGCCGGATCTGCTGAGTGCCCTGCGTGAGCGCGTCGTTATCGCGGACGGAGCCATGGGCACCATGCTCCAGGCTCACGAGCTGTCCCTCGACGACTTCGAGGGACATGAGGGGTGCAACGAGGTCCTCAACGTCTCGCGCCCCGACGTCGTCCGCAGCGTGCACGACGCCTACTTCGCCGTCGGTGTCGACGCAGTCGAGACCAACACCTTCGGCTCGAACTACTCCGCCCTGGCTGAGTACGGCATCACCGACCGGATCGGCGTCACCGCGCTCGAAGGAGCCAGGATCGCGCGCGAGTCAGCAGACGCGTGGTCCACGTCCGAGCAGCCGCGTTGGGTCATCGGCTCGGTCGGCCCGGGTACGAAGTTGCCCACCCTCGGCCACGCTCCCTATGCCGTGCTGCGCGACGGCTACCAGCAGCAGGTGGAGGGGATGCTCGAGGGCGGCATCGACGCCGTGCTGGTCGAGACCTGCCAGGACCTGCTCCAGGCAAAGGCGGCCGTTGTCGGTGCTCGTCGAGCGATGACGGCCCACGGCCGGAGCGTGCCAGTGATCGCCCAGGTGACGGTCGAGCTGACGGGGACGATGCTGCTCGGCTCGGAGATCGGCGCTGCGCTGACCGCGCTCGAACCGCTGGGCATCGACGTCATCGGGATGAACTGCGCCACCGGGCCCGCGGAGATGGGCGAGCACCTGCGTTACCTGTCGCAGAACGCCCGGGTGCCGCTGTCGGTCATGCCGAACGCCGGGCTGCCGCTGCTCGGCAAGGACGGTGCGGTCTATCCGCTCGGACCGGACGACCTGGCCAAGGCGCTCAGCGACTTTGCCCGCGAGTACGGCGTGGGCCTGGTCGGGGGGTGCTGCGGCACCACGCCTGAGCACCTCGCAGCAGTGGTCGGCGCGCTGCGGGGGCAGCCCGTCGTACCCCGTTCGCCGCGTGGCGAGGCGTCAGCCTCGTCGCTCTACGCGAGCGTGCCGTTCCAGCAGGACGCCGGCGTGCTGATGGTCGGGGAGCGCACCAACACCAACGGTTCCAAGGCCTTCCGAGAGGCGCTGCTGTCCGCCGACTGGGAGAGCGTCGTGGACATCGCCCGCGAGGCGGTGCGCGAGGGCGCCCACCTGATCGACCTGTGCGTCGACTACGTAGGCCGGGACGGCGCGATCGACATGCGCGATGCCGCCTCCAGGCTCGCCACGGCCAGCACGCTGCCGATCATGCTCGACTCCACCGAGCCGCCGGTGATCGAAGCCGGGCTCGAGTGTCTCGGTGGCCGTGCCGTGATCAACTCGGTGAACTTCGAGGACGGGGACGGCCCCGAAAGTCGCTTCCGCCGGATCATGCCGATCGTGAAGGAGCACGGGGCCGCGGTCGTCGCGCTCACCATCGACGAAGAAGGTCAGGCCCGTACGGCGCAGACGAAGGTCGCGATCGCGGAGCGCCTGGTCGACTGCCTGGTCAACGAGTACGGCCTGGACGAGGCCGACGTCCTCGTCGACTGCCTGACCTTCACCCTGGGGACCGGCCAGGAGGAGTCGCGCCGCGACGGCCTGGAGACCATCGAGGCCATCCGGTTGCTCAAGGAGCGCCGACCGCGGGTGGGCACGACGCTGGGGCTGTCCAACATCTCCTTCGGCCTCAAGCCCGTCGCCCGGGTGGTGCTCAACTCGGTGTTTCTGCACGAGTGCCAGAAGGCCGGGCTGACGAGCGCGATCGTGCACGCCTCCAAGATCTTGCCGATGAACCGGATCCCGGACGAGCAACGAGAGGTCGCGCTCGACCTGGTCTACGACCGCAGGGCCGAGGGCTATGACCCCCTGACCCGCTTCCTGGAGTTGTTCGAGAACGTCGAGACGACCACGACGGCCGCGTCCCGCTTGGACGCCCTCATGGCGTTGCCGCTGGAGGAGCGGCTGCGGCGGCGCATCGTCGACGGCGAGAAGACCGGGCTCGCAGACGACCTCGACGCGGCGATGACCGCGGGGATCGCACCCCTCGACATCGTCAACGACGTGCTGCTCGACGGCATGAAGACCGTCGGCGAGCTCTTCGGCTCCGGTGAGATGCAGCTGCCGTTCGTGCTGCAGTCCGCCGAGGTCATGAAGACCGCCGTCGCCCACCTCGAGCCGCACATGGAGAAGGTCGAGGGTCAGGCGGGCAAGGGCTCCATCGTGTTGGCCACGGTCAAGGGCGACGTGCACGACATCGGCAAGAACCTCGTGGACATCATCTTGAGCAACAACGGCTACTCCGTGGTGAACCTCGGGATCAAGCAGCCGGTGACCGCGATCCTCGAGGCGGCCGAGGAGCACCAGGTCGACGTGATCGGGATGAGCGGCCTGCTCGTGAAATCCACTGTCGTGATGAAGGAGAACCTCCTGGAGATGAACTCCCGGGGGATCGCCAAGGCCTACCCCGTCATCCTCGGCGGGGCGGCGCTGACCCGCGCGTACGTCGAGAACGACCTTGCGGAGGTCTTCGACGGCGATGTCCGCTACGCCCGCGACGCCTTCGAGGGCCTGCGCCTGATGGACCAGGTGATGGCCGTCAAGCGGGGCGAGGTCACGCCGGAGCAGTCCGCGCTCGACGCCGAGAAGGAGACCGAGCGGCGCGAGCGCCACGCGCGGTCGAAGGCGATCGCTGCCTCACGTGCTGCACAGGAGGACGAGCCGGTCCAGCTGGGGCGCTCCGACGTCGCCACCGACAACCCGGTGCCGACCCCGCCGTTCTGGGGCTCGCGGATCACCAAGGGCATCCCGTTGGCTGACTATGCAGAGTGGATCGACGAGCGGGCGCTGTTCCTGGGTCAGTGGGGCCTGCGCGGCTCCCGGGCCGGCAAGGGACCGTCGTACGAAGAGCTCGTCGAGACTGAGGGCCGCCCGCGGCTGCGCGAGCTGCTGTCCCGGGTGCAGTCCGAGGGGATCATGCAGGCGGCCGTCGTGCACGGGTACTGGCCGGCGGTGAGCAAGGACGAGGACCTGATCGTGCTGGACCCCGAGTCGGGCAACGAGCGGTGCCGGTTCACCTTCCCCCGCCAGCGCCGCGACCGGCGGCTGTGTCTGGCCGACTTCTTCCGGCCGCAGGAGAGCGGCGAGACGGACGTGGTGGCTTTTCAGGTCGTCACGATGGGGCGGCATGTGTCGGAGGTGACCGCCGAGCTGTTCGCAAAGAACGCCTATCGCGAGTACCTCGAGCTGCATGGGCTGTCGGTGCAGCTCACCGAGGCCCTGGCCGAGCACTGGCATGCACGGATCCGGTCCGAGCTGGGCTTCGCGGGAGAGGACGCCGCCGACCTCGCGGGGATCCTCAAGCTCGAGCACCGCGGCGCCCGCTACTCCTGGGGCTACCCCGCCTGCCCCGACGTGGAGGACCAAGCCAAGGTCGCCGAGCTGCTGCAGTGGGAGCGGATCGGGATCGAGCTGTCCGAGGAGTTCCAGCTCACGCCGGAGCAGTCGACGTCGGCGATCGTGGTGCACCACCCCGAGGCGAAGTACTTCGCAGCCCGGTGAGCGTCGCGGCTGTTCTGTTCGACATGGACGGGTTGCTGGTCGACACCGAGCCGGTGTGGACCGTGGCCGAGGTCGAGCTCGCGCGCATGCTCGGTGGCGAGTTCACCCCCGAGCTCAAGGCCGCCATCGTCGGCACCCGCTTGGAGGTCGCAGTCCCCACCATCCTGCGCTGGTACGGCGGGCCGACCGACGCGGCGACAGTGGCCCGTACTTCTGACTGGCTCCTGGACCGGATGGTCTCGCTGTTCGCTGCCCCGCCAGCGCTGCTGCCTGGGGTTGCAGACCTTCTCGCGTCACTGAGTGCGGCCGGGGTGCCGACTGCGCTGGTCTCCTCGTCGTACCGGGTGCTGGTCGATGCGGTGCTCGCCCATGACATCGGGCCGTTCGCCGTCACGATCGCCGGGGACGAGGTGGCGCAAGGCAAGCCGCACCCTGACCCCTACTTGCGGGCGGCGGCGCTGCTCGGCGTGGATCCGGCTGAATGCGTGGTGCTGGAGGACTCGCCGGCGGGTGTCGCGAGCGGGGAGGCGGCCGGCTGCGCGGTCGTCGCCGTGCCCAGCGTGCAGGGCATCGCTTTCGATCGCGCGCCGCGTCGCTTGGTCGTGGCGTCCCTGGAGGAGCTCAACCTCGCCGACCTCACGGCATTGCTCACCATCGCGGCCTGATCGTCGGACATCCCTGTATTCACAGGGGTTTTCGTCCACATCGGGGGTTGCGGGTGTCGGTGGTCGGGGGTAGTGTTTGGGGTCGAACACGTTGTCGAGAGGGGCCGGTCGTGCTGTCCGCCGAGATGCTGGATGTCTCGGTTCCGGACGTGCCTGATGAGGTGCTCGAGTGGCCGGTGTGGGATGAGCTGGGTCAGTGCGTGTGTGGGGGTTGGTGCGCGAATGTGTGCCAGGCTCAGCCGCTGGACTGGACGCCGTTGCCCGAGGTCCCGGTCGAGATGGCGCGTGATGACCTGCTCTATGGCCGGCCGGGGGCGGTGCTGACCGGGCCGGACAGTGCCGAGCAGATCGCGGCGTTCCGCACGTCGGTGCCGGTGCTGTCGGATGCGTTCGCGCATCAGTGGGTGCTGGTGCAGCAGCAGACCGCCCAGATGTGGCGCGCGGCCGTGGCGTTGCAGCAGTCCGTGGGAGCCCGCGCGGTGGAGTTCGCCGGGGACCACTTGGCGTTGCTGATGAACGTGCACCCCCGCACCGGCCAAGCGCTGCTGGCCACCGCGGTGGGGGTGTGCGAGGTCCCGGAGCTGCTGGGCCTGGTGGAGGCCGGGGAGCTCGGGGTGCCGCACGCCCAGGCGTTGCTCGCCGAGGCCGGCCGGTGGGCCG
>JBKJSN010000018.1:0-3685 GCA_046595815.1 Mycobacteriales bacterium | reverse complement strand
GGGCACCGCGAAGATGAACGACACCTACTTCGCGATGGACGCCTACAACAACGCCGACGAGAAGCAGCACGTGGTGTGCCAGGAGATCGGGCACACGTTCGGCCTCGGGCACACCAGCGAGGACGGCAGTTCCCAGCGCACGTGCATGGACTACTCGAGCTCGCCGGATAGCACCCACCCGAACGCCCACGACTTCCAGCAACTGGAGACGATCTACACGCACCTGGACCAGTCGACGACGGTCGCGGCGCCTACGACCGCCAGCGCGAGCGTCGGCAACGACCGCGCCTCGTGGGGTCGTGAGGTCTACCGGGCGCACGATGGCAGCCAGTCGGTGTTCGAGCGCGACTTCGGCCGCGGCAACAAGGTCATCACGCATGTCACCTGGGCGCTGCAGCGCTGAGGCTCGAATCGGACAAATATGGCGCCGGGGTGATATCCCTGTCGATGTGAGCGGTGTCACGCTGCCTGCACCCGATTCATCGATGAGGAGAAATCTGCATGCGTGTTCGTTCTGCACTCGTCCTGGTTGCCACGATGACCTCGCTGGCCACCGCACTCTCGCTCGCCCCCGCTGAGGCCACGCACTCCTGGGGCTCCTACCACTGGGCCCGTACGGCGAACCCGTTCGCGCTTACTGTCGGCGACAACGTGGACGCCACCTGGGACTCCTACCTGAACACGGCGAACTCTGACTGGACCCAGTCCGCGGTCATGGACCTCGTTCCGGCGGCGGGGACGACGACCGGCCGTAAGTGCGCCGCCAACGCGGGCACCGTGCAGGTCTGCAACGCGGCGTACGGCAACAACGGCTGGCTCGGACTGGCCTCGATCAGCGTCACCGGTGGCACGCACATCACGCAGGGCACCGCGAAGATGAACGACAGCTACTTCACCACCGCGACCTACAACAACCCGAACGAGCGGCTGCACGTGATGTGCCAGGAGATCGGGCACACCTTCGGCCTGGGTCACACCAGCGAGGACGGCAGCTCGCAGAACACCTGCATGGACTACTTCTCCAACACGGGTGCGAACGCGACCTCGACCGTGAGCACGCACCCGAACCAGCACGACTACGACATGCTCGCCTCGATCTACGCCCACCTCGACACCACCACGACTGTGAAGGCGTCGGCGGCGACGAGCCCCAGCGTCGGCAACGACCGCGCGTCGTGGGGTCGTGAGGTCTACCGCGCTTCGGACGGCAGCCAGTCGGTGTTCGAGCGCGACTTCGGCGGCGGCAACAAGGTCATCACCCACGTGACGTGGGCGCTTGACCGGGTCGGCGCCGCACGCGGCTGACCGTAGGAAGCCTCTACCTCAGCAGCACCCCTCGGCCATTGGCTGGGGGGTGCTACTGCTTTCGTGAGGCGATCGGGTCAACCTCGGTAGTCAGATCGAGCCATCTTCGGATGGTTTTGCCTGGCGCCCCGCAAGAAGCGACCCGATTCGCCCGAAAGTGGACGCATGAGCCCCAGACCCTCCGTGACCCTGTTCAGGGCTCCGCTCGTGATGGCGGCGCTGGCCCTCGCGCTCATCGGGGCATCGAACGCCCTCGACGTCCTGCCCCCACGGATGCTGTCGCCGCTGTTCGTGCTCGTCTTCGTGTGGCTCGGCAGCCACGAGCGGCGGGGGCGAAGCCTTTACCTCGCTCCGGTGGCCGCGGGCATCTACACGAGTTCGGTCCTCGCGGCAGACCACGGTGTGCCTCTGGATGCAGCAACAGTGGTCCTGGTCACCGTCGTCTGCAGCCTCGTGGCGGAGACCGTGGCCCGCAAGCAGGAACGGTTGCGGGCCTCCGAGGCGGAGATGCGTTTCCTCGTGGAGCACTCAACCGACATGGTGACCCGCATCGGCCCCGACGCGGTGGTCCGCTACACAGCGCCGTCGATCGAGCGCATCTTGGGCTGGAAGCCCGAGGACATCGTCGGCGTGAACACCGTCGACCTGCGCCACCCGGAAGACCCGGACCCGGTTGCCCTGGCGTTCGGCAGCCCAGGAGAAGCCTTCACGGTCGAGCGCCGGTTGCTCCGCGCCGATGGTGGGTACGCGTGGCTGGAGAGCGTGGCGCAAGCCGTACCTGGACCGGACGGAAAGCTCGAGGTGCTGATCTCCGCCCGCGACATCAGCCGGCGCCGGGAGGTTGAGGCCGAGCTCCAGCGGGTGGCCACGCATGATCCCCTGACCGGGCTTCCGAACCGCGTGCTGCTCGACACCCACCTGCAGCAGGCCTTGAGCCGGCAGCCCTTGCCGCCGTTCGTGGTGGCTTTCCTGGACCTCGACGGCTTCAAGGCGGTCAATGATCGGCATGGTCACCAGGTTGGCGACCGGTTGCTGGTCCAGGTCGGTCGGCGACTGCTTGCCATCACGCGCGACTGCGACCTGGTGGCGAGGTACGGCGGCGACGAGTTCGTGTTGGTGGTGGAAGGGATCGGTGCTGGAGTGGAGATGCTGGGCCTGGCCCACCGTATCGAGACCGAGCTCGCCGCCCCCTACCGGATGGGCACCCTGACCCTGACGATCGGCGCGAGCGTCGGCGTGGTTGCGGCTCGCCCAGGCAGTACGCCGGCGGAGCTTGTGGCGGAGGCCGACCAGTTCATGTACGTGACGAAGGCCGCCCGCCGAGAACGCGCCACGGCCCCGCAGCCGCGCGCCTCCTCCGAAACGCTCAGCTGATCGAGGCTTCTGCCAGGCTGGAGGCATGACAGACACCCTCCGCGGCGAGGCCCTGGAGCTCGATGCGAGCGATCCGCTCGGTCAGCATCGCGAGGCGTTCTTGCCTATGGGCGACGTGATCGCCTACCTCGACGGCAACTCCCTCGGCCGCCCGCTTGTCGCCGCGCGCGAGGAGCTGGCAGCGTTCATCGATGGCCCGTGGGGCGACCGGCTGATCCGCAGCTGGGACGAGGGCTGGATGACCTGGCCTGAGCAGGTGGGCGACCAGCTCGGACGCATCGCCTTGGGCGCCGTGCCTGGCCAGGTCGTCGTCGCCGATGCCACGACCGTCCTGCTCTACAAGCTCGCTCGTGCGGCCGTCGACGCGCGGCCCGGGCGCACACAGGTCGTGCTCGGGGCGGACGACTTCCCCACGGATCGCTACGTCCTGGAGGGGATCGCGGCGGAGCGCGGGCTCCAGCTCCGCTGGATCGACAGCGACCCTGACCTCGGCGTCACCGCTGACCAGGTCGCTGCCGCCGTCGGCCCGGACACTGCGCTGGTCGTGCTCAGCCAGGTGTCCTACCGCTCGGCGTACATCAGTGATCTCGCTGCCATCGCCCAAGTCGCTCACGACGCCGGTGCGCTGCTCCTCGCTGACCTGTGCCACTCCGCCGGTGTGCTGCCGATCGAGCTCGATGCCTGGGGGGTCGACCTCGCCGTGGGCTGTGGCTACAAGTACCTCAACGGCGGGCCCGGGGCTCCGGCCTTCGCCTACGTCCGGGCCGAGCACCAGGAGCTGTTGCGCCAGCCGGTGTGGGGGTGGATGGGGCGGGCCGACCCGTTCACGATGGCGCCGGGTTACGTACCGGCACCGGGCATCCGCCAGGTCGTGAGCGGCACACCTCCGGTGCTGGCGATGGTGCCGCTGCGCGCTTCCCTCGACCTGCTCGAGAGGGTTGGGATAGGGGAGGTGCGGGCCAAGTCGGAACGCCTCACCGCGTTCGCATTGAAGCTTGCTGACGCT
>JBKJSN010000092.1:0-5990 GCA_046595815.1 Mycobacteriales bacterium | reverse complement strand
CGTCCTCACCGAAGCGCATCCAGCAGATGTCGTCGCCGACGGTCTCGACGGTGTAGCCGGGGATGGTCGGCTGGAGCATCGCGAGGTTCGTCTTGCCACAGGCGCTGGGGAAGGCCGCGGCGACGTACTTCGCCTCGCCGCTCGGCGGCGTGAGCTTGAGGATGAGCATGTGCTCAGCCATCCAGCCCTCGTCGCGCGCCATCACCGAGGCGATGCGCAGGGCGAAGCACTTCTTGCCGAGCAGGGCGTTGCCGCCGTACCCGGAGCCGTAGGACCAGATCTCGCGGGTCTCCGGGAAGTGGGTGATGTACTTCGTGTCGCTGCACGGCCACGGCACGTCTGCCTGCCCGTCGGCCAGCGGCGCGCCGACCGTGTGCACGGCGGGCACGAAGAAGCCGTCCTCGCCGATCTCGTCCAGCGCGGCCTGGCCCATGCGCGTCATGATCCGCATGGAGACCACGACGTACGGCGAGTCGGTGATCTCGATGCCCAGCTGGCTGATGGAGGAGCCGAGCGGGCCCATCGAGAAGGGCACGACGTACATGGTGCGGCCGGCCATGCAACCGTCGAACAGGCCGTTCAAGATGCCGCGCATCTCGGTGGGGGCCATCCAGTTGTTCGTCGGGCCGGCGTCGGCCTCGTCCTCGGAGCAGATGTAGGTGCGGTCCTCGACGCGGGCAACGTCGCTCGGGTCGGACTTCGCGTAGAAGCTGTTGGGGCGCTTGGCCTCATCGAGCTTGGTGAAGGTCCCGTTGTCGACGAGCAGCTGCGTCAGGCGATCCCACTCCGCCTGCGAGCCGTCGGCCCACTCGACCCGTGCGGGCTTGGTCAGCTCCGCGACCTCACGCACCCACGCGAGAAGCTTCGCGTTCTTGGTGGGTGCTTGATCGAGGCCGGGGATGGTGGCCGAAGTCGTCATGGGATCCTCTCCATCGAGGTGCCGCTCGTACGGTGTCATTACCTATGGGGGAACCGCCTGCCCGACGGTTACCCGCCAGTGTGCCCCCCACGCTCAATGACCGACAGGGGGACCCCCTGTGAGAAAGGGCACCCTTACGCAACCGGAGAGACACGTGACGGACACTCTCGAGACGCTCACCGACCAGGTGAAGCCCCGCCTGCGTGGCGTCCTGCACCAGGGAGCCTTCATGGCCTCCCTGGTCACGGGGACGGTGCTCATCACGCTCGCAGGGGGCCGGATGCCG
Organism: Mycobacteriales bacterium; assembly: GCA_046595815.1. Lineage (GTDB taxonomy): Bacteria > Actinomycetota > Actinomycetes > Mycobacteriales > SCTD01 > RYN-111. Next base: position 4,785 of record JBKJSN010000092.1, on the reverse strand, counting down.
CACGTCGCGGCGATCGTGTATGCCGCGTCGGTGGTGCTGCTGTTCGGCACCTCCGCCACCTATCACCGCGGGAGCTGGTCCCCCCGGGTGCGCGACCACATGGAGCGGCTCGACCACTCCATGATCTTCGTGCTCATCGCAGGGACCAACACCCCCTTCACACTGCTGCTGCTCGACGGAGCGTGGCGCTGGACGATGTTCGTCCTCATCTGGGCCGGCGCGGCGGCCGGGATCATCACCAAGCAGGCGTCCTGGAACGGTCCCCGCTGGTTCTCGGTCGGCCTCTACCTCGCGATGGGGTGGTCGGGCCTGGCGATCCTGCCCCAGGTGCTGCACCGCGGTGGGGTCGCCGTGCTGGTGCTCGTGGCGGTCGGGGGGGTGTTCTACTCCGTCGGCGCTGTCGTCTACGCCCGCCGCAAGCCTGACCCGTGGCCCACGTGGTTCGGCTTCCACGAGATCTTCCACGCGTTCACGCTGGCGGCCTTCGTCGTCCACTACGTCGCGGTGAGCCTGGTCGTCTACGCCGCCTCCTGACCCCTCCTCCTGACCCCTTCTCCTGACCCCTTCTCCTGACCCCTTACGTCCTCACGCCCTCCGCGTAGACATGGCCACATCGGAGGACGTTAGGGAGGTCAGGCGCGTACGGCGAGCTGCTCGCGCAGCCGGTCCACCTCGGTGGTGGGGAGCTCGCACACGGACTGCCGGCACACGTAGGCCGCCCCCGGGGCACGCCCCTGGGCCAGCGGACCGTTGACCGCCACGACCGCGCCCGGCGAGGTCGCCATCCGGGCAACCACGAGCAGATCGGGCCGGTCCAGCACGACCACCTCAGCCGGTCCGGCGACCAGGGCCTCCCCGACCGCGAGGGCCCAACCGGCGAAGCGCGCGTGCCTGCCGAACAGCGGGGCCAGGGTGGCCAGGCACCCCTCCGCTGCCCGCCGATGCCGCTCCGACCCGGTCAGCGCCGCATAGGTGAGCAACGCTCCGGCCGCCGCGGCCGCGCCCGAGGGCGTCGCGTTGTCCGTGGGGTCCTGCGGACGCCGTACCAACTGCTCGGCGTCGTGCGCAGTGTCGAAGAACCCTCCTTTGTCGTCGCCGAACTGCGTGAGCACCACCTCGAGCAGGGAGTGCGCGCCGCGCAGGTGCTCCAGGTCGCCCGTCGCCCAGTAGAGCGCCAGCAGCCCCTCGCTCACGTCGGCGTAGTCCTCGAGCACGCCCGCGTGCGCGCCGACGACGCCGTCACGCGAGACCCGTCGCAGCCGACCGTCGACCCAGTGCAGCCGCTGCACCAGCGCCATCGCCGACTGGGCCGCCTGCAGGTAGCGCGGCTCCCCCAGCAGTACGCCGGCCTCGGCCAACGCGGCGACGGCCAGGCCGTTCCAGGCAGCGACCACCTTGTCATCGCGGCCGGGCTGCACCCGTTGCGCCCGGGCCGAGAGCAGTCGGGCGCAGATCCCCTGATAACGCTGGGGATCCGCGGGTTCGAGCAGCCGCTGCAGCACCGAGGCTCCGTGCTCGAAGGTGCCGCTACTGGTGACCTCGAACTGCTCTGCGGCCCAGGCGCCGTCCTGCTCCCCGAGCAGCTCGATCAGCTGCTCCTGCGTCCAGACGTACGTCGAGCCCTCGACCCCTGCGGCGTCGGCGTCGAGCGCGCTCGCGAACCCGCCCTCCGCCGTACCCAGGTCGCGGAGCAGGAAGTCGGCCGTCTCCAGGCACACCCGCCGCGCGAAGGGCGACCCCGAGGCCCGCCACCAGTGCAGGTAGACCCTGAGCAGCAGCGCGTTGTCGTAGAGCATCTTCTCGAAGTGCGGCACCACCCACTGCTCGTCCACCGAGTAGCGCGAGAACCCCCCGGCGAGCTGGTCGTACATCCCGCCCCGCGCCATCGCCTCGCACGTGTGCGCGACCCGCTCCAGCCCCTCACCGGTGCGAGATGCCCTGCGCAGCAAGAACTCCAGCACCATCGAGGGCGGGAACTTCGGCGCCGAACCGAAGCCGCCGTGCACCCCGTCGTAGGACCGTCCGAGTGCCGCCGCGGCCTTGTCGAGCAGCTCCGGTGTGACCTCGACGGTGTCGGTCGGTCCAGGCCGCGACAGCCGGGCGACGACCTCGCGGCCGGCCTCTTCGACCTCGCCACGCCGCGACTCCCACGCCTGTACGACGGAAGCCAGCACCTCGGTGAACGACGGCATCCCATGCCGGGCCTGAGGCGGCCAGTAGGTGCCGCAGAAGAAGGGCTCCCCCTTTGCCGTCAGGAACGAGGTCATCGGCCAGCCACCGTGCCCGGTCAGCGCCTGCACGGCCTCCATGTAGACCGCGTCGACGTCCGGCCGCTCCTCGCGATCGACCTTGACGTTGACGAAGTGAGCGTTCATGTAGGCCGCGGTGTCCTCGTCCTCGAAGGACTCGTGCGCCATCACGTGGCACCAGTGGCAGGCGGCGTACCCGATGGACAACAAAACTGGTCTGTCTAAGCGCTCCGCCTCGGCGAAGGCCTCGGGTCCCCAAGGCCACCATTCGACCGGATTTTGAGCGTGCTGGAGCAAGTACGGGCTCGTCTCAGCGGCCAGTCGATTGGGCATCCCTGTCACACCTTTCCAGTGATCTCATCTGTCTGATACCGTGCTAAGACATACGAGTTAGACATACGAGTTTGGCTGCCGCGATGGGTTGCAACGTTCCGAACCGGTCCGCCATGAGTCGGATCGTGCCGTGTTGGTCACCGGAGCTCCTCGCCGGGGGAGGTATCGCATGAGCACAGCAGACACCCGGATCGCCATCGGCAAGGCGCGCGAGAGCGGCGGCCAACGCTCGTGGCGCGCGGCGCTCTACGCCCCCGCGGGGCGGTACACGCTGTATCGGGTGACGTTCAAGGAGCAGACCAACGAGGCCTGGACGTGGACGGCACGCACGGCCCCAACCGAAGCCGAGGCGCGCCGAATCTTCAGTCAGGTCGAGAAGGCGCTGGACTCGATGGTGGCGACACCGGTGCGCGCCAGCGTGCAACGCGGCCGCACGGGCAGCGCCCTGGCCGAGGCCTACCTCGCCGACAGCCGGGCCCAGGCGAAGGCCGTGCGGACGATCGAGCAGCGCGAGAACCGGCTGCGTCGCCACATCGAACCCGTGCTGGGTGACCTGCCGGTCGCGAAGTGGCGCCTTTCCCACTCCCGCCAGGTCATCGAGGACGCAAAGGCCCGCGGGGTGAAGTCCGTCGGTCGGCTCGCGGACATCCGTCAGGACCTTGCCGCGATGCGCAAGCTGGCCTGGCGGGAAGGCTGGCTGCCGCGGGACGTCGATCCCTTGGAGGGGCTCGCACTCCCCCGACAGCAGACCCTGCAGGGAGCCGGCCGAGGCTACGTGCCTCCGGACCTCCGGCCCTCTCGTCGTCACGTCGACGCCATGGCCGCCGCGGCGGATCACCTCAGCCAGCACGGTCCCCATGAACTCCGCAGGCTCCCGATGCTGGGAACGCAGATCCGGGTCGCGGGGTACGCCGGTTTGCGGCTCGGCGAGCAGCTCGCGCTCCGGGCCGTCGACATCTTCTTGGATCGCGGCATCGCCTCGGTCAATGCCTCCTGGACCCAACCCCGGCTCGCGGACGCGAAGGCGTTCCGGGGTCCCGTCAAGAACGGCTTGGTGCACGAGGCGCCGCTGCCCGCTTCCCTGAGAGCGGCGCTGCTTCCCCGATGCGCACAGCTCTTCGGGCTGCCGCCCGACGCTTCGGTCAAGCAGGTGACGCAGGCTCAGACGGAGGAACGCGCCCGTCGGGGGCGACTCGCCGGCTCGCTGGAGCGCTGGTGGGAGCTCGACGTCCCACCCGAGGACGAGCTCTGGCTCTTCGTCGACACCGACACCGGGCTGCCTCCACGGACTGAGCTGTTCAACGACCGCTGGCACCGGGTGCGCCGCTGGCTCGCGACGAACGACAAGGACAAGGCCTGGCCAAAGCACATCGTCTACCGGAACCTTCGGCATCATGCCGCCGGCTTCTGGCATGACGAGCTGGGCAGGGACTGGGCCGACGTCGCCGCGTGGCTCGGCGACAAGCTGGCGACCGTGCTCGACCACTACGTCAGGTCGGGTGTTGACGCGCTCGCGGATGTCACAGCGGCGCTCGAGGACTACTGACCTCAGCTGGCGCGAACGCGCTTGCGAGGGGGGAGGCTGGGCACCGGCTTCGCCCGGCGCCCGGCGGCGAGCTGCGCGTTCTCCCACGCGATGAGGGTGTCGAGGCGGTACCGGTCGCCCCCGATGGGACGGGGGAAGCCCTCGGACCGCAGCATCCGGTAGCCCTTGGTGCGCCCCCAGCCGTAGCGGGCGATGACCTCGAGCGCGGTGAGGAAGGCACTCGCCGGGTCGACGTGGTGCGGCTGGTCTTCGCCCGCGGGCCGGTCGGCTGGCGTGATCTTGAGAATCCGGGCGGGCCTGGGCGCGACCTCCTCGCTCGCGCTGGACGGGAAGAGCGCCTCTTGCTCGGCACTCGGCTGACGGCGAGAAGCGCGAGTCACCACAGGTCCCGACCGAGCCCGGCGCGCACCCACAATCTTCTCCTCTGCCAACTCACGCAGGACCTCATCGTGATCCATATCGACCCCTGCGACCCGCGCGCGACGCCGAGCCCCCTCAGCCATCGGAGGCCACCTGCTGGGTGTGGGCGCCGAGGGCTTCTTGGCGGCTGGCGTGGATGTACGCGTCGAGGTCGGTGCTGTCGATCCGAATGTGCTTGCCGAGCTTGACGACGGTCAGCCGTCGTTCGGTGCGGAGTCGGCGGATGAACCAGACGCT
>JBKJSN010000040.1:0-22425 GCA_046595815.1 Mycobacteriales bacterium | reverse complement strand
GTCGGGCTGGGCGTGGGCTGGCTGCTCGGAGTGCTGCTCGGGATCGCACTCGGGACCAGCGTGTAGTCGGGCGTGGTCGAGCCCGAGGCTGCCGGCGTCGGCTCGAACCGGACCCAGCCGCTGCCGGCGAACCACGCCTCCGGCCACGCGTGCGCGTCCGAGGTCGTGACGCTGTAGGTGCCTTCGCGACCGGGGACCTGCTCGCCCGCGGTGAACCCGACAGCCACGCGCGAGGGCAGCCCGACCACCCGAAGCAGGACCGCCATGGCGGTGGCGTACTGCTCGCAGAAGCCGCGCTTGCCCTCGAGGAAGGCGTCGAGGGGCTCCTGGCCGTCGCGCGGCAACGAGGGTTGGACGTCGTAGAGGAAGCCGTTGGCCGGATCGGTGAACCAGCGCTGGATCGCGACAGCCTGGTCGTACGGCGTGTCGGCACCGCGGGTGATGCGCTTGGCGAGGGCGATCACCTGGGCGCTGGCCTGCACCGAGGTGCCGTAGCGGGCGGTGATCTCCCGGTCCACGGGGCGGCCGGCTGACCCGAGCAGTGCATCGCGGGTCGGCAGTACCCGTGAGGCGGTGACGGTGTAGGGCTTGAGCCCCCTGGTCGTGCCCGACGCCGAGAACACTGTCTGGCTGGTCGGATCCCACAGCCAGGTGCCGTCCACCTCGACTTTCCGCGGGCCGAAAGGCAGTGGCAACCAATGCACCTCGAGGTGATCGCCGTCGATGGCGATGCGCATCGTCACGTCCTGGCGCGGAGCGCCCTCGTCCTCCCCGACAGGGCGGGCGATGCCCTTCTGCACTTTCGCCTCGTCGCGGTCAGCCTCGAGCTTGGAGGAGGCCCACCCACTGCCGTTGTAGGTGTCGAGAGTCGTCATGCGGATGTAGTCGGGGGTGGGGTCGTCGGTCGAGTAGACGAGCAACTGGCGAGGATGGGGGAGCGTGAGCTGGTCCTGCAGGGTGGTCAACGGGTTGTAGGTCGTGGCCCGGCTTGGACCGTCCCCCTGGCCGGTCCCGCCTCCGCCGTTGCCGCCGATCAATCGATGGTCCAGCCCGGGCACCAGAGCTGGCACCAGGACTGCCAGCCCCAGGGCGGCGACGCCGATGCGCCGCCCCACCCGGCCCTGGCTGCTGTCCTCCCCTCCTGGGCGGGCGTTCGGCAGGGCTGAGCGCATCGGTGTGCCCCAGCGACCGACCCGCTCGCCGCCCTCCTCGAGCAGCAGCACGAGCCAACCGCTTGCGCCGATCACGAACACCAGGCCCCCGAGGCCGTTGGGCAAAACAGCCGAGGGGACGGCGAACAGCGCCAGCAAGGGCAGGCCGGCGAGGGCGACCCGGTCGAGCAGGACCGCGATGACGTCGACGAGCAGCGCCACCGCCCCGACGCCGGCCGTGATGAGCAGCACGACGCCCGGGCCGGGCGTGAGGGGTGGGCCGTACCGCTCGATGTCCGCTCCGCCCGCAGCGGCAAGGGCGCGCAAGACTTCGAGGGTGCTCTGTGTCGGCACGACGGCGTACTTCAGCGTGCTGGGGGCGAAGGTCAGCGACAGGTAACCGATGAGAAAACCCATGGACACCAGCGGTTGCAGCACCGCCGGGAGCCGCACAGCACGCGAGAACAAGCCGGCGCCCGTGACCACACCGATGGCGCCGAGCACGCGCCAGAACCAGTAGCCGCCCGACAGCACGGGGAACAGCGCCGCCAGTGCCGTCGCCGTAGCGAAGCCGGCTGCCAGGGTGCGTCGGGTGTGCCGGGTCATCGGGTCAGCTCCACGCGGCTGCCACGGACGCCTGCCTGCGGCCAGACGCTGGCCAGGGTGGTGCCGTGGGCGACCTCCAGGACCCGCCAGCCCGACCGGCGCAACAGGGCCGCCGCAGCGGAGTGCGTCGGGGTGCCCGGGGAGCCGGCCCAGGTGGGGGTGTCGAGCAGGACGGCGACGCAGGTGCCCGCGCCGTGCCGCAGGCGAGCCAGCTGCTCCACCTCGTCAGCGGACAGGGCCCCGACGACGGCGATGAGCACCCCCTCCACCCCGGTGCGCCGCAGCACCTCCAGCGCACCGTCAATCGTCGCCCGGGGGGAGGGCTGCACGCCCGCCAGCGCGTCGAGGAGCGCGCCCTCGGTGACGGGCAGGCCGCGCGGGACGAGGTCCGCCCCCGTGTCCGCGAGCATCCGAAGGGCATAGCCGTTGCGCACCAACGCCACGCCTGCGCTCGCCACGGCGCTGACGGCCCACTCCAGTGAGGATCCGGAGCCCTGTCCGCGGTGGGACACCGCCCTGGAGTCCAGCAGCAGCGTGCCCCGGCTGGTGTGCGGCTGCTCCTCGCGCCGGACCATGAGCTCACCGACTCGGGCGGTGGAGCGCCAGTGCACCTTGCGGAGGTCATCGCCCTCGCGGTACTCGCGGGTCGCCGCGTCGTCGTGCCCTGTCGCGGCGACGGCCCGGGAGATCGCGTCACCTCCGCTGGACCAGTCCCCACCGAGCCGTACGGCGGGCAGGGTGCTGACGATGGGCGTGACCACCAGGTCCTCGGTGGAGCTGAACGACCTCGTGAGCTCGACGAGACCGAAGGGGTCGGTGAGGCGCACCGACAGTGGTCCGACGCGAAACCTCCCGCGGACCTCCGAGTGCACCGGGTAGCTCACCTCGCGGACGCCGTGGGGCTCGATGCGGTCCAGCACGAAGCGGGGTCGCCCGCCGAGGATGAAGGGCAGGGCGTCCTCCATGAGCAGCACGCCACTGGGCAGTCGGCTGATGTTGTCCAGTCGCAAGCGCACGGTCGAGACCTGGCCAGCCTCCACCCGCGGCGGGTCGAGCGCCCGAGTGCACGCGAGGCGGTAGCGCGTTCGGGACACCAGGACCACGGCCATCAGGGGCAGCCCAATGAGGAACACCGCGGCCCGCAGCAGGTCGCGCTGCCCGAGGAGCACGGCGCACACTCCGAGGGTGATGCCTGCAGCGAGCAGGCAGCGGCCCCTGGTGGTCAGGCCGGAAAGGGCCGCGCGCATGCTCCTCAGCGCCCCGCGTCGGGAAGGGGGAGACGGTTGAGGAGGTCCGTCACCACCGCCTCCGTCGTACGGCGGGCCACCTGGGCCTCGGCCGTCGGCAGCAGCCGGTGCGCGAGCACGGACACAGCGAGGCCCTGCACGTCGTCGGGCAGCACGTAGTCCCGGCCGTCCAGCGAGGCGGCGGCGCGCGAGGCCCTCAGCAGGTGCAGGGCAGCGCGGGGTGAGGCGCCGAGCCGGAGCTCGGGTGCGACACGGGTGGCGCCGACGAGGTCGACGACGTACCTCTTGACCTCCTCGCTCACGTGCACCGTGCGGACGACGTCGATGAGTTTGCGGATCGCCTGGGCGTCGGTGACGGGTTCGAGGTCGTCGAGCGCCGCGGGGCCGCCGTGGGTGTCGAGCATGTCGAGCTCGGCCTGCGGGCTGGGGTAGCCCATCGAGACGCGAGCGGTGAAGCGGTCGCGTTGCGCCTCGGGGAGGGGGTAGGTGCCCTCCATCTCGATGGGGTTCTGGGTGGCCACGACCATGAAGGGCGCCTCTAGCTCATACGTCGTGCCGTCGACAGTGACCTGGCGCTCCTCCATCGCCTCCAGCAGCGCGGACTGGGTCTTGGGCGAGGCGCGGTTGATCTCATCGCCCACCACCAGGTTGGCGAAGATCGCGCCAGGGCGGAACTCGAACTCGCGGGTGTGCAGGTCATAGACCGACACGCCCGTCACGTCGCTCGGGAGCAGGTCCGGCGTGAACTGGATGCGGCGGACGGTGCAGTCGATGCTGCGGGCCAAGGCCTTTGCCAGCATCGTCTTGCCGACGCCGGGGACGTCCTCGATGAGCAGGTGGCCCTCCGCGAGCAGCACCACCAGCGCGAGCCGCACGACCTCGGGCTTCCCCTCGATGACCTTCTCGACGTTGTCGCGCACCTGCTGGGCGTGCACGAGCAGGTCCGACAGGTCGTCGGCAGTCCGAGGGGTGGTACGGCGGGCCAAGACATCTCCTGTGGTCGGGCTCCTGGGGTCGGGCTTGGCCTGAGCATGGCACCCCGACCCGGAGCCCGTCGCCCCACTTCGCACCACCTGGCGAGACGAGGGCGTCGCGGTGGCCAGGACCGCTGCGTACCGGGTGCGGGAGGGGACCGCGGGGGGGGAGCGGTCCGCCGTACCGGGGTGATTTTCCCCCACCTTCCCCCCACCCCCTCTGACCTGCGGATTTCCCGTCATTCCGGGGTCAAAAAACCCGTCGAGGTCGTTGACAGTGGGGAAACGTGGAGTAACGTGGGGCAAGCGGGAGCCAGAGGGCGGAATCCCGAAGAAGCAGGGGGGTGAGCGAGCCGGTGTTCCTCGGCACGCACGCCCCGAAGCTCGACGAGAAAGGCCGGCTGTTCCTGCCGGCCCGCTTCCGCGAGGAGTTGGCGGCCGGCGTGGTGATCACGAAGGGGCAGGAGCGCTGCCTCTACGTCTTCAAGCGCGCGGACTTCGTCACCACGGCCGAGCGGCTGCAGGCGGCACCGCTCACGGCCAAGGCCGTGCGGGACTACAGCCGGGTGTTCTTCGCGAGCGCCTTCGACGACGCGCCCGACAAGCAGGGCCGCATCTCCGTCCCGACCGGGCTGCGGCAGTACGCCGGTCTCACCAAGGACTGCGTGGTCATCGGGGCCAACACCCGCCTGGAGATCTGGGACGCCGAGGCGTGGGCGACGTATGAGCAGGAGAAGGAGCAGGCGTTCTCCGAGCAGGCCGAGGAGGTGCTCCCCGGCGTGTTCTGACCCACCGATCTAGAGCTCCTGGCGCGAGGTCTCCGACCGCTCCGCACCTGACGCACCTTCCCCGGCGCCAGGCGCGGCGCGGGCGGGGACCTGGCACCAGGAAGACCCACCACCTGCACCTGCACGAGAGAAGGAACCGATGAGCAGCACCTCCGAGCCCCCGGCCCACGTGCCGGTGCTGCTCGACCGGTGCCTGGGGCTGCTGGCCCCGGCGCTCACCGGCAGCGAGTCGGTCGTCGTGGACTGCACGCTCGGCATGGGTGGTCACTCCGAGGCGCTGCTCGCCCGCACGCCCGCCCGCCTCGTGGGCCTGGACCGGGACCCCGAAGCGCTGCGCCGCTCAGGGGAGCGGCTCTCGCCGTACGGCGAGCGCGTGACGCTTGTGCACGCCGTGTACGACGCACTGCCCCGGGTCCTGGCTGACCTCGGGTTGGAACGCGTGCAAGGCGTGCTGTTCGACCTCGGGGTGAGCTCGCTGCAGCTCGACGAGGCAGGCAGGGGCTTCGCCTACGCGCAGGACGCACCGCTGGACATGCGGATGGACCCGACCACAGGCATCAGCGCCGAAGACGTCGTGAACACCTACGACGGCAAGGCGCTCGCCCGCGTCCTGAAGGTGTACGGCGAAGAGCGGTTCGCCTCGCGGATCGCCGACGCCATCGTCCGGGAGCGGGCGAAGGCGCCGCTGACCTCTACCGCCCGCCTCGCCGAGCTCGTCAGGGACGCGATCCCGGCGGCCACAAGGCGTACCGGCGGGCACCCGGCGAAGCGGACCTTCCAGGCGCTGCGGATCGAGGTCAACGACGAGTTGGGTGTGCTCAAGCGTGCCATCCCCGCTGCCCTGGACGCGCTGGCCGTCGGGGGGCGGATCGTCGTCATGAGTTACCAGTCGCTCGAGGACAAGATCGTGAAGTCGGCATTGGTCGAGCGCTCCACCAGTCACGTCCCCGTCGACATGCCGTTCGTCCCCGAGGGTCACCAGCCCGAACTGCGGCTGCTCGTCCGCGGGTCGGAGCAGGCCTCCGCCGAGGAAGTTGCGGACAACCCGCGTGCGCAGTCCGTGCGGCTGCGGGCTGCCGAGCGTGCCAGGGCCGCCGCATGACCAGCCCCGCCCGCGCCATCCCGCTGCGCGTTCCCAGCACCGGACCGGCTCGCGCCCCGAAGGCCACACCAGGCACCCGTGGCCTGCTGCGCCTGGTGCCGCAGCGCCGGTCCCAGGCGGCCCGCACCCCCTTCGCCGCGGTGCTCGTCGTACTCCTCGTCGGTGGGCTGCTCGGCCTGCTGCTGCTCAACACGATGGTGGCCCAGGGCTCGTTCACCCTCCACGACCTCGCCAAGCAGAGCCGCGAGCTGCAGTTGCGTGAGCAGCAACTCGCGGGCCAGGTCGAGGCGATGCAGGCACCTGGTCGCCTTGCTGAGCATGCGACGCGCCTCGGCATGGTGCCGGGAGGCCCGCCTGCCTTCCTGCGGCTGACCGACGGACGCGTCCTGGGCAAGGCGACCCAGGGCCGGCCCCTCCCGGCGCTGGTGGCTCCGAAGCCGGCCAGCGCCTCCCCGGCGCCCCGCGTTTCTCGCCCCGCGAAGCCGTCGGGCTCCACCACGTGGACCGCGCCCCGCCAGAGCCCGCCGCCCTCGTCGACAGGTGCTAACCGATGAGCCGACCCGCGCCTCGCCGGCAGCCGCCGGCCCGTCGTCCTCCAGCCCGTCCGGCAGCTCGTCGTCCTGCAAAGCGCAAGCAGGCTCTCGGCCGCCCGGCCGTGCGACTGCGCGGCGGCCTGGTCTTCGTGACGGCGGTCGTCCTGCTTCTCTGCGGCCGCCTGGTGTGGCTGCAGGGGTTGCAGCCCGCGGCCTATGCCGAGCGCGCGGGGGTCCAGCGCACCCAGCAGATCGCCCTGGCCGCCCAGCGCGGTGATGTCCTGGATCGCAATGGCAATCCCCTTGCCATCAGCGTCGTGGCCAAGAACGTGTACGCCGAGCCTCGACTGCTGCGCCGGGCCGGCTGCAAGAGCGCCTCGAAGACCCCCTGTGACCCGAAGGCCATCGCTGCCCACGTGGCACCACTGCTCGGACTCGAGGTCTCGCGCCTGGAGGAGCAGCTGCGGTCGGACCGCGGCTTCGTCTACCTCAAGAAGGGCGTGGACACCCGGCTCGCTCAGCGGGTCCTGGACCTCGGCCTGCCGGGGATCGGAGCAGAGTCGACGAGCCGTCGGGTGCACCCCTCCAAGGAGCTCGCCAGCGGCGTCCTCGGCTTCACCGACCGCGAAGGGGTCGGCCGGATGGGCATCGAGCTGGCCTTCGACAAGGTGCTCGCCGGCATCCCGGGGGAGGTCTCGGCCCAATTCGATGCCTTTGGCCGGGTGATCCCCACCGGCGCGGACCGCCGGCGCGAGCCCGTTCCGGGCAAGGACGTCGTGCTCACCCTGGACCGCGACCTGCAGTGGTACGCCCAGCGACTCATTGCCGACCAGGTCGAGGCGACCCGCGCCAAGAACGGCACGGTCGTGGTGATGGACGTACGCACAGGCGAGCTGCTGGCCCTCGCCACTGCCCCCACGTTCGACCCTGACAACCTCACCTCTGCCGACGGCAACCGGCTCACCAACCCCGCCATCAGCGACGTGTTCGAGCCGGGCTCGGTCAACAAGGTCGTCTCGGCGGCGGCAGCGCTCGAAGCCGGCATCGTGACCCCGCTGTCCCGGGTGGAGGTGCCCCCGACGTACAAGGTCGGGAACCACACGCTGAACGACGCGGAGGAGCACGGCTTGGAGTACCTCACCTTCGCGGGGGTGCTTGCCAAGTCCAGCAACATCGGCACCGTTAAGGTGGCCGAGCAGGTCGGCGCTGACCGGATCTACCGCATGATGCGTGCCTTCGGCTTCGGGGAGAAGACAGGGATCGAGTTGCCGGGGGACAGCAAGGGGCTGGTGCCCGAGCCCGCGGACTGGTCGGTCACCTCGATCGGCACGATCCCGATCGGACAGGGCGTCTCGGTCAACGCCCTGCAGGCCGCCTCGGTGTACGCCACGATCGCGAACGGGGGTGTGCGCGTCACCCCCACCGTCGTCAAGGCCGTCCGTGACAACGCGGGCCATGTGCAGCCCGCCCCCGCGCCCGCGCAGCGACGCGTCGTCTCCGCTGCGGTGGCGGCCCAGATCCGGGTCATGCTCGAGTCCGTCGTGTCCGAGCAGGGGACCGCGCCCATGGCGGCCATCCCCGGCTACCGCGTCGCCGGCAAGACGGGGACGGCGCAGCGCGTCGCGACCTCGGGGCCACGGCAGGGCCGCTACGACGGCACCTATACCTCCTCCTTCATCGGGATGGCACCGGCTGACGCGCCCCGCTTCGTCACCGCCGTCGTGCTGCAGGGCACCGGAGCCCGGGGGTACTTCGGCGGTGTGGTCGCCGCCCCGCTGTTCAGCGAGGTCATGGGCTTCGCGCTGCGGGCCTACGACGTGCTCCCGACCGGGACCCGTCCGCGGCCGTACCCCCTGCTCGCCGACTAGCCTCATCGCCGTGCTGCTGCGGCCCGCTCGACCCACGCCGAGACCCCTGGGGGAACTTCTCGGTGCGGTGCCTGGGCTCTCGCCGTACGGCGCCTTGGATGGCGTGTTCGTCACCGGCTGCACGCATGACTCACGCGTGGTGCAACCCGGTGATCTGTACGCCGCGTTGCCGGGCGCCCGGGTGCACGGGGCCGCTTTCGTCGCCCAGGCCCGCGAAGCGGGAGCGGTGGCCGTGCTCACCGACCGCGAGGGCCTGGCGCAGGTGGAAGGCCTGCCCGTGCTGGTCGCGGAGCCCCCGCGCGCTGTCCTGGGGGCCGTGGCCTCCTGGGTCCATGGCGACCCCTCCTCGGCGCTGAAGGTCCTGGGCGTCACGGGTACCAACGGCAAGACGACCACGGCCTTCATGCTCGATGCGGGGCTGCGCGCAGCAGGTCACGTCACCGGGCTGCTCGGGACGGTGATGACGCGCGTGGCCGGCGAGACAGTGCCGAGCGAGCGCACCACCCCGGAGGCGCCGGACCTGCACGCCCTGTTCGCCGTGATGCGCGAACGAGGTGTGACGGCCGTGGCCATGGAGGTCAGCAGCCATGCGCTTGCCTTCGGGCGGGTCGATGGCGTGCGCTTCACCGGTTCGATCTTCACCAACCTCAGCCAGGACCACCTGGACTTCCACGCCGACATGGAGGAGTACTTCCAGGCCAAGGCGTCGCTGTTCGCCCCCCGCCGCTCGGAGCGCGGCGTCGTGAACTGCGACGACGAGGCTGGGCGCCGGTTGCTGGCCGAGCAACTGATCCCCCTGACCGGGTACGGCGAGAGCGGGGCCTTCAGGGCCGAAGAGCTCATCTTGCGGGCCGACGGCAGCGAGTTCACCTTTGTCGGGCCCGGAGTGCAGACGGCCGCCAGCGTCCAACTCCCCGGGGCCTTCAACGTGAGCAATGCCCTGGGCGCGTTGGCGTGTCTTGTCACTGCAGGCATCGCCGTTGAAGACGCGGTCCGCGGCGTGGCGTCCCTCATCGGCGTCCCTGGTCGGATGGAGCGGGTCGACGTCGGGCAGCCCTTCACGGCGCTCGTGGACTATGCCCACACCCCTGAGGCGGTCGCCACACTGCTCCGGACGGTTCGAGACGTCACGCCGGGGAAGGTGATCGTCGTGCTCGGCTGTGGCGGTGACCGGGACCGGGGCAAGCGCCCCCTCATGGGCCGGGCCGCCGTCGAGGGATCGGACGTGGCGGTGCTGACCAGTGACAACCCACGTAGCGAGGACCCGCTCGCGATCCTGGCTGAGATGGCGCAGCCCGGGGCGCGGGTCGAGCCCGACCGTCGGGCCGCCATCGCCTTGGCCGTGGGTCTGGCCGGCCCTGGGGACACCGTCGTGGTTGCTGGCAAGGGCCACGAGAGCGGTCAGGAGGTCGCGGGTGTCCTCACGCCCTTCGACGATCGCACCGTGCTGCGAGAGGTCCTGGAGGCCTTGGCGTGAGGCTGCTCACCAGCCCGGCCGACCTCGATGACCTGCGGCTGGCGTTCAAGGACCTGGCGGTGGCCAGCGAGGGCAAGCTTCGCCGTACGTGGGCGGTGTTGGGTCCTGTCTCCGGCGCCACACGTGAGGAACTGATGGACCTCGGTCGCTTCCTGGTGCGCCTGGACATCACTGCCCTGGTGGCGGTCGGCGAGGCCGGCTCCGTGCACGCGGGCGCTGTGCTGGAGGGATCGTGGGGCGAGGAGTCGCGACACGTTCAGGATGAGGAGGCCGCGCTCACCCTGCTGACCGCCGAGGTGCAGGACGATGACGTCGTGCTTGTCTCAGGTGTCCCCGCGGTCCAGGCTGCCCTGGAGGGCGCTGCGTGATCTCCGTCCTCGTGGCCGCGATGACGGCCCTGGTGCTCAGCCTGCTCTGCACGCCGATGGTGATCAAGCTGTTCCGTCGGCAGGGGTACGGCCAGGAGATCCGTGAGGACGGTCCAGCGAGCCACGCGACCAAGCGCGGCACGCCCACCATGGGTGGCTCCGTCATCATCGTCGCCACCTTCGTCGGGTATTTCGTGGCGCACCTCGTCGCCCTGCGTCACCCCGGGCGCGGTCCGACGGCCAGTGGCCTGCTGCTGCTCGGGTTGATGGGAAGCTTGGGACTGGTCGGCTTCCTCGACGACTTCATCAAGATCCGAAAGCAGCGCTCCCTCGGGCTGACGGCGCTGGCGAAGTTCGGCGGCCAGCTCGTCACCGGTGTGGCGTTCGGTGTCCTGGCCCTTCAGTTCCGCAACCCCACGACCGGCCTGACCCCGGCCTCGACGCACCTGTCGTTCGTCCGCGACTACCGCGCGCTCACCTTGGGCACCGTCGGGTTCGTGCTGCTGGCCTACGTCATCATCACGGCGACCTCCAACGCCGTGAACCTCACCGACGGGCTCGACGGCCTGGCATCCGGATCGTCGGTGATGGTGCTGGCTGCCTACGTGATCATCGCCTTCTGGCAGTTCGGCAACGCGTGCGAGCGGGTTGCCACGGCGAGTTGCTATTCCGTCCGGGACCCCCTCGACCTGGCACTGGTGGCCGCGGCCGCGATGGGAGCCTGCTTCGGCTTCCTGTGGTGGAACGCATCACCGGCCAAGATCTTCATGGGAGACACCGGGTCGCTCGCCCTCGGTGGTCTGCTCGCCGGCCTGGCGATCCTGACCCGGACCGAGCTGCTGCTCGTCGTGCTCGGCGGCTTGTTCGTCATCGAGACGCTGTCGGTGATCTTGCAGGTGGGCTTCTTCAAGGTCACCCACAAACGGGTCTTCCGCATGGCGCCGTTCCACCACCACTTCGAGCTCGGCGGGTGGAACGAGAACACCGTCATCGTGCGCTTCTGGATCCTTGCCGGCCTCGCCGTCGCCTTCGGGCTGGGGCTGTTCTACGCCGAGTTCTTGTCCAACGGCTCGCTGCGGTGACGCAGTCGTCATGACCAGCGTGTACGACGGTCGCCGTGTCGCAGTGGCCGGCGCGGGTCTGTCCGGGGCTGCCGCGGCCCGCGTCCTGCGTGACCTGCACGCCCGGGTGACCGTGGTGGATGCCGACGCCGAGGCACTGGAATCCCTTGCGGCAGAAGGCTTCTCCGTTGCCGCTGACTGGCCCGAGGATCTGGACCTGGTCGTCACGTCGCCTGGTTGGCGACCGACCTCCCCCCTCCTACAGGAGGCCGCGGCGCGGGGTGTGGAGGTCATCGGCGAGGTGGAGCTCGCCTGGCGGCTGCGAGGACCGAACGCGGCACCGTGGCTTGCGCTGACCGGCACGAATGGCAAGACCACGACGGTGAAGATGCTGGAGGCGGTGCTGCAGGCCGCCGGACATCGCACGGTCGCCGCGGGCAACGTCGGGCTCCCCGTGCTCGAGGCTGTGCTTGACCCCCAGCCCTATGACGTGCTGGCTGTGGAGCTGTCGAGCTTCCAGTTGCACTGGGCTCCGGGCATCCGGCCTGCGGCGGGGGCGCTGCTCAACCTGGCGGATGACCACACCGACTGGCACGGGTCGTTCCAGGAGTACGCCTTGGCCAAGGGCAAGGTCTTCGACTCCGACGTCAGCATCGGCAACGCCGACGACGAGGTGGTCCGCACCCTGCTCAATCGCGCCCGCGGCCAGCGGGTGTCCTTCACCTTGCAGAGCCCACGCGCTGGGGAGCTCGGCGTGGTCGAGGACCTGTTGGTCGACCGCGCTTTCCCTGACGTACCCGGCGAGGCGACGGAGTTGGCGACGCTCGCCGACCTCACGGTGTCCGGTGCCCACAACGTCGCCAACGCGCTCGCGGCCGCAGCCCTTGCCCGCTCCTACGGCGTGCCGGCCGAGGCCGTCCGTGACGGGCTGCGCAACTTTTCCCCGGAGCCGCATCGCAATGCCCTCGTCGCCACGGTGGACGGGGTGAGCTGGGTCGATGACAGCAAGGCCACCAACCCGCACGCGGCGGCGGCGTCCTTGGCCGCCTACGCCCCGGTCGTGTGGATCGCCGGCGGCCTGCTCAAGGGCGCTGAGGTCGAGGAGCTCGTACGTCGGGCCGCCCCACGGCTGCGGGCGGCCGTGCTGCTGGGCACCGATCGCGACGTGATCCGGGCCGCACTGGCGCGACACGCACCCGATGTACCCGTCGTCGAAGTCGTGCGACTCGACAATGGGGCCATGCAAGAGGTGGTGGTGGCTGCGCGTGCGCTGGCGCAGCCGGGTGACACCGTCCTGCTCGCACCCGCGGCCGCTTCCATGGACTGCTTCCGCGACTACAAGCAGCGCGGTGAGCTGTTCGCCGAGGCCGTGCAGGCCCTGCCATGACGCCGGTGCTTCAGCGGCCGCTCGCGTCGTACTACCTGGTCCTGGTGAGCACGGGACTGCTGCTGGCCATCGGTTTCATCATGGTTCTGAGCGCTTCGAGCGTGCGTTCCTACGCCACCTACGGCTCGTCGTACACCATCGCTTTCAAGCAAGGGCTGTTCATCGCGATCGGGGCTCCGCTCATGTGGCTGGCCTCGCGTATGCCGGTCCACGTGTGGCGCAAGGTGGCGACCCCACTGCTGCTCGCGGCGATAGGGCTGCTCGTCCTCGTGCTCATCCCGGGGATCGGCCGCGACGTCGACGGGGCCCGGCGCTGGATTCCCATCGCGGGCGGTTTCAGCCTCCAGCCCAGCGAGCTAGCCAAGCTCGGCCTCGCGCTGTGGGGTGCAGACCTGCTGGTGCGCAAGAAGAAGCTGCTCCGGGACTGGAAGCACCTGGTGGTGCCACTGGTGCCGGTCGCCGGCCTGGTCGCGCTGCTCGTCATGTTCGAGCCCGACATGGGGACCACCATCGTCGTCATGTGCGTGCTCATGGCGCTGCTGTGGGTGGTGGGCGCGCCGTTCCGCGTCTTCGGGGTCCTGCTGACCGTGGCGCTGACCCTGGGCGCGCTGCTGGCGGTCACCGAGCCCTACCGCCTGCGGCGTCTCACCTCTTTCCTTGACCCGTGCGCGGCGCACCAGCGGCTGTACGAGGGTTACCAGGCCTGCCAAGGCCTGCAGGCGATGACTTCCGGTGGCTGGTTCGGCCTCGGGCTCGGTGCCAGCCGGGAGAAGTGGGCCGGCGGGCTCCCCAACCCCTACACCGACTTCGTCTACGCGATCGTGGGAGAGGAGCTGGGGCTGCTCGGCACGCTCACGGTGCTGTTGCTGTTCGGGACCCTCGTCTACGCCGGCTTCCGGATCGCCAACCGCACCAAGGATCCCTTCGCCCGCCTCGCCGCCGCAGCAGTCACCGTCTGGATCGCAGCGCAAGCGCTCGTCAACATGGCAACCGTCGTGGGCCTGCTGCCGATCACCGGGATCCCCCTGCCGCTGATGTCCTTCGGCGGCTCCGCGCTCGTGCAGACCATGGTGGCCCTCGGCATGCTCCTGTCCTTCGCCCGCACCGAACCAGGCGCCGCGGCAGCGCTCAAGCAACGCCGGGGACGCGTGCGCGCGTTGGTGCGCCGATGACGCACATCGTGCTCGCCGGTGGCGGGTCGGCCGGTCACGTCGAGCCGCTGCTCGCTACGGCTGATGCGCTGCGGCGCAACGACCCGAGCGTCGGCCTGAGCGTTCTCGGTACGGCGGAAGGGCTGGAGTCGCGGCTCGTCCCGCTCCGGGGCTACGACCTGGTCGTCGTGCCGAAGGTCCCACTGCCGCGTCGCCCGACTGTCGACGTGCTCCGGGTGCCCGGGCGACTGCGTGCGGCGGTCCGGGTCGCAGGTGAGCACCTGGACGCAGTGGGCGCCTCGGCCGTGGTCGGCTTCGGCGGCTACGTCTCGGTGCCTGCCTACCTCGCCGCGAGGCGACGCGGCATCCCGGTCGTCGTCCACGAGGCCAACGCCCGACCGGGCCTGGCCAACCGGCTCGGTGCGCGCTTCGCCGTCACCGTGGCCACCGCGGGTGCGGAGGGACGGCTGCGGAACGCCGTGGTGGTGGGCATCCCGCTGCGACGGGAGGTTTCCGAGCTCGACCGGATCGCAACCCGCCCCTCCGCGCGCGCAGAGTTCGGGCTCGGTGACGGGCCGGTGCTCCTGGTGACCGGGGGGTCCCAAGGAGCCCGGCGGCTCAACGCTGCCGTGTGCGAGGCGGCGGCTGCGCTGGCGGCCGCGGGCGTCCACGTCCTGCACGTCGCCGGACCGACCCAGGCGGAGCAGGTGCGCGCGTCGTTGGGAGCTGACTGCCCCACCACTCACCACGTGCTGGACTACGTCGACGGCATGCAGAGGGCTTACGCCGCAGCAGATCTGGCGCTGTGCCGGTCGGGGGCCATGACGTGTGCCGAACTTGCAGCCGTCGCGCTGCCGGCGGTGTTCGTCCCCCTGCCGATCGGCAACGGAGAGCAGTCGCTCAACGCCCAGTCCCTGGTGTCCGCCGGGGCGGCGTTGCTCGTCGACGACGCCGATCTGACGGCTGACTACCTCATCTCGACAGTCCTCCCGCTGGTGACCGATGCCGACAGGTTGGCCCAGATGTCTTCTGCCGCAGGCGATCTGGGTCATCGCAATGCGGACGAGGTCCTCGCCTCTCTGGTCCTGAAGGCAGCTGCGGGGGGTGCGCGATGAGCGGTCGGGTGCACCTGATCGGGATCGGCGGCGCCGGCATGAGCGGCATCGCGCGCGTGCTGCTCGCGCGGGGCGTGGCCGTTTCCGGCAGCGACGCCAAGGACTCCCGCGGACTCACTGCCCTGCGTTCCCTCGGTGCCGAGGTGCACATCGGGCATGACGCGGCCAACGTCGTGGACGCCGAGACGGTCGTGATCTCCACCGCCATCAGGGAGAACAACCCAGAGCTCGCCGCAGCCCGGGCCAGCGGGCAGCGGGTGCTCAAGCGAGCAGAGGCCCTCGCTGAGCTGCTCGTGGGGCACCGCGCGATCGCCGTCGCGGGCACTCACGGCAAGACCACGACGACCTCGATGCTGACGGTGGCTGCGCAGCACTGCGGGGCCGACCCGTCCTTCGCCATCGGCGGTGACCTCAACGAGGCCGGGAGCAACGCGCATCAAGGCGGCGGGGACCTGTTCGTGGTCGAGGCGGACGAGAGCGATGGTTCCTTCCTCGTCTACCACCCGTTCGCAGCCGTCGTGACCAACGTGGAGGCCGACCACCTCGACCACTACGGCGATGCCGCCGCGGTCGACACCGCCTTCGCATCCTTCGTTCGCACCGTAGACCCGCTCGGGTACGTCGTCATGTGCGCCGACGACGCAGGCACGATCCAGCTCGCCACCCTCGCCCGGGACGAGGGCATCGACGTGCGCACCTACGGCACGTCCCCACAGGCCGACCTGCGTCTGGAGGACCTCGTCGTCAGCGGCGGCACCTCGGCGTACCGCGCAGTGCTCGGAGGGCGGCCGATCGGTGACGTGCGGCTGCAGGTAGCCGGCGAGCACCTCGCGCGCAACAGCGCCGCCGCACTGCTCATGGGCATCGGACTCGGACTGCCCTCCGACCTGATGATCGAGGGCCTGGGTGGGTACACCGGCGTGCGCCGCCGGATGGAACTCAAGGGCACCGCCGGGGGAGTGCGGGTCTACGACGACTACGCGCACCACCCGACGGAGGTCCGGGCCCAGCTCGAGGCGGCCCGCACGATGACCCTCGGCGGCCGGCTCATCGCGGTGTTCCAGCCTCACCTGTACTCGCGGACGGCGATGTTCGCGGAAGGCTTCGGCGAGGCCCTCGGGCTGGCGGACGAGGTGGTGGTCATGGACGTCTACGGCGCGCGGGAGGACCCGGTGCCCGGCGTCACGGGTGCTCTCATCACCGAGCACGTGCCGCACGATCGGGTGCTGTTCGAGCCTTCGTGGAGTTCGGTAGCTGCCGCCGTCGCCGACAGGGTCGCGCCCGGCGACCTCGTCGTAACCCTCGGAGCGGGCGACATCACCCAGCTCGGGCCAGAAGTGCTGCGGCTGTTGGAAGGACTCGCGCCGTGACACCTCGGGTCGTACCCGCCGGCCCGCGACTGAAGGAGCGGGCCCGAGCGCAGCGCCGCGCACGGCGCCTCGTGCTGCTGCGTCGTGGGGCCTGGGCCTGCGCGGCGGTCGCGCCCTTCGCCTTGCTGGCCTGGGTGCTGCTCGGCTCCTCCTGGCTGGTCGTGGAGAAGGTCGTGGTGTCGGGGGAGAGCCGCCTCACTGCGGAGCAGGTGCTGCGCGCGGCGTCCGTGCGCACCGGCACCCCGATGGCCCGTGTGGACACCGGCGAGGTCGCCTCACGCATCGGGGCACTCGGTCCCGTCGCGTCGGTCTCGGTAAGCCGCGCCTGGCCACGCACCCTCAAGGTCGTGGTCACGGAGAGGGAGCCGGTCGCGGCGGTCGGCAGCGGACGCTCCTGGACCCTGTACGACGCCACCGGCACCAAGCTCGGCACCGCGACCTCCGTCCCGGCCGGTCTGGTCCGCCTGGTGGTCGCCCACCCCGGCCCCTCGGACGCGGCCACCCGAGCGGCCCTGTCGGTGCTGGAGGGACTCCCGAAGTCGTTGCGCACCCAAGTGGCCGTCGTGCGCGCCGGGTCACCGGAAGAGGTCGGCCTCGTGCTGCGCGACGGTCGTCAGGTCGTCTGGGGTGGCACCTCGGACGGAGCGGCCAAGGCGACCGCACTGGTGGCTTTGCTGCGGCTGAAGGGTCGCGTGTTCGACGTGAGCTCGCCGACGGTCGTCACTCGCCGCTGAGCGTTGTCAGGATGTCTCACCCGGTGGGAGTCGGGTCGATCATCGCCAGATCCGAGACTTCGATGGTGCGGGCAGCCGGGTCAAGGCACGCCCAGCCGCCGTGGGGGAGAACCAGCTGCGGGTCGGTGTGGCCGAGATCGACGTCGAGCACCACAACTGCTTCGGGGTGGTATTCCGCCATCGTCCGCAGGACGGCTTCCCGCTGGGCCTCGACGTACCTCTTCTTTGCCGCGGCGTCGTTGGGCACCTCGAAGGACCAGGCCTTGGGGCGACCCATGAGCAAGCCGTTGAAGCGTTGGAGCAGTCCGCGCTCGCCCATGCACATGAGCACCCTGGAGACGTAGTCGGCACTCGGGAGCTCCTCCGTTGTCTCGAGGAAGAGCACAGCACCGTCGAGCGCCGAGGGATCGGGGAGGTACCGGTTGGTGCGTAGATGCATGTCCACGATCTCCAAGCACCCGCCCCACAGCCGACCTTGTACTGCGGTGCTCGAGCCGTGCCACGACCACGGCGGCGTCGGGGAGGGCGCGTGGGCTACGGCGGGTCCGACAGCGTCGCTCCAGTCCCAGGACTCCACGTCGCAGCTCTCGCCGGGTTCGATCAGGGTGTGTCTGCCTCGGCTGAACAGGGCCTGTCGCAGGGACTGCTCGGTCGCGGGGTGCATCCGACCGGGCCGGCCGAGCTGCACCATGACCGCCGCTCCGTGGTAGCTGACGATGCCGAGGTTCCACAGCATTAGGTGAAGGTTCGTGTTGTCGCTGTAACCGAAGAAGGCCTTCGGGTTGGCGGCAAGCAGTGCGGTGTCCAGATGGGCCAGCACCTTCAACTGGTCGTCACCACCGATGCTCGCGAAGATCGCCTTGATGCCCGGATCGGCGAAGGCCGCATGCAGATCCGCGGCTCGCTCGGCCGGCGTGGCAGCCGGCGCCCGCGTTGTGGGGTACTCCACCACCGACAGGCCGAAGCCTTCGCGCAGCCGCCGCAGTCCGAGCTCGTACGGCGAAGGGAAGGCCGCCGGCCCGCCCCACGACGGCGACAGGACCGCCACCGTGTCGCCGGGTTGAAGGGCAGGCGGGTGACGGAAAGGTTTGGGTTCTGACACCTGTCACAGGCTGCCACGTCAGGACGCACGGGGACGAGTGAGATTTCGGGGACGGTTCACGATCCATGGGGCGACACGCCGCAACCTCGGTTGACCCTGAGCGAGGACCCCCCTAACGTCTCCGCCAACCTCAGGTTGACATAACTATAAGGGTCTACCTGAGGGTGAGGGTCGGGAAACCGGCCCCGTTGCAGCTCCTCCCCGGGCTCGCGACGCCTTCCCCGCGTCACGGGTCGTGCTGCCAAGCGCGCCCCAGCACGTGAACGTCCGCCGAAGTCCGCCGTACCAAGAACGCAGAGAGGGCCCCCATCACCGTGGCATCCCCGCAGAACTACCTCGCCGTCATCAAGGTGGTCGGGATCGGCGGTGGTGGCGTCAACGCCGTCAACCGGATGATCGAGGTCGGGCTCAAGGGCGTGGAGTTCATCGCCATCAACACCGACGCCCAGGCCCTGCTCATGTCCGACGCGGACGTGAAGCTCGACATCGGTCGGGAGCTGACGCGCGGCCTCGGTGCCGGCGCAGCCCCCGAGGTCGGTCGGCAGGCGGCTGAGGACCACCGCGACGAGATCGAGGAGGTCCTCAAGGGCGCCGACATGGTCTTCGTGACCGCGGGCGAGGGCGGCGGCACCGGCACCGGTGGCGCGCCCGTCGTGGCCGGCATCGCCCGTTCGCTCGGCGCGCTGACCATCGGTGTCGTGACGCGGCCGTTCTCCTTCGAGGGCCGTCGTCGCGCCACCCAGGCCGAGGTCGGCATCGAGGGTCTGCGCGAAGAGGTCGACACCCTCATCGTCATCCCGAACGACCGACTGCTGTCCATCAGCGACAAGCAGGTCAGCGTCATGGACGCTTTCAAGAGCGCCGACCAGGTCCTGCTGTCCGGTGTGCAGGGCATCACCGACCTCATCACGACCCCTGGCCTGATCAACTTGGACTTCGCCGACGTGAAGTCCGTCATGTCCGGCGCCGGCTCGGCCCTGATGGGCATCGGCTCGGCGCGCGGCTCCGACCGCGCGGTCGCCGCTGCCGAGATGGCCATCGCCAGCCCGCTTCTCGAGGCGAGCATGGACGGGGCGCACGGCGTGCTGCTGTCCATCGCCGGTGGTAGTGACCTCGGACTGTTCGAGATCAACGAGGCCGCGCAGCTCGTGGCCGACGCCGCGCACCCCGACGCGAACATCATCTTCGGCGCGGTCATCGATGACGCCCTCGGCGACGAGGTGCGGGTCACTGTCATCGCCGCCGGATTCGACAGCGGCGCACCGACCCCGCGCCGCTTCGAGACGCCCAAGCGCCAGGCGGTCGAGCCGGAGCCCGAGCAGCAGATCGACCTGGTCGAGACGCGCCGCGAGCCGTCCCGCCCGGCCGAGCCGGTCTACGTCGCAAGCACCCCTGCTCCTGAGCGGCCTCGCCGTACGGTGGTCTTCGAGGACGACCTCGACGTCCCCGACTTCCTGAAGTAGTGCTCGACGCCGGTCTCCCGGCGCCGGCGCGCGGCGTCTTCACCACCCGTCAGGGTGGGGTCAGCCTGCCGCCCTGGGACTCGCTCAACCTTGCGGTGCACGTCGAGGACGCGCACGGCAAGGTGCAGCAGAACCGTGCGCGCCTTGTCGAGGAGCTGGGGGTCGAGGGACTCGCCTTCGGCAAGCAGGTGCATGGCGCCGGGGTCCGCGTCGTCCGTGGCCTGTCGAACAAGACCAGTCGCGGCCTGGACGACACCGACGGCCTCGTCACAACCGTGCCCGGCCTCGCGCTGGTGATGATGGGTGCCGACTGCCTGCCCGTGCTGCTCGCCGGCGACGGTGTCGTGGGCGCTGCCCACGTCGGGCGCGGAGGACTCATCAAGGGGGTCCTGGCCGAGGTGGTCCTCGTGATGCGGGCCGAGGGGGCTACTGACCTGACCGCCGTCATCGGCCCTGGGATCTGCGGCGCCTGTTATGAGCTGCCGCCGTCGTTGGCCGGCGAGGTCGAGAAGGCCGTGCCCGGTACCCGCTGCACCACAAGGGCAGGTACGACGGGGATCGACCTCACGGCCGGCGCCCGCGCCCAGCTGTCCGGGCTCGGGATCGGTTCCACCGCTGTCGGCGGCTGCACCCTGGAGCAGCCGGAGCGGTTCTTCTCCTACCGGCGCGACGGGCTCACCGGGCGGCACGGCGGTGCGGTGTGGCTGACCAGCTGAGCCGGCGCGAGGAGCTGGCGGCAGGACTGGCAGCGGTGGAGGTGCGGCTGCAGGCAGCCTGCCAAGCGGCGTCCAGGCAGCGCTCGGAGGTCACCTTGGTGGTGGTCACCAAGACCTGGCCCGTCTCGGACGCAGCCACGCTGTGCGACCTGGGAGTGCTCGACCTGGGGGAGAGCCGGGACCAGGAGGCCGCTGTCAAGGCGGCGGCAGTCCCCCGCGCCCGGTGGCACTTCATCGGGCAGCTGCAGACCAACAAGGCGGCGAGCGTGGCGCGCTACGCCGAGGTCGTACACACCGTGGACCGGCCGCACCTCGTCGCCGCACTGTCGGCGGGGGCCGTCCGCGCCGAGCGCCACCTCGGGGCGCTCGTGCAGGTGAGCCTCGACGGTGACCCGGCCCGTGGCGGGGTGCCGACCGACGGAGTTTCCGCTCTCGCGCAGCAGGTCGCTTCGGCCGACGGCCTGGACCTGCTGGGCGTGATGGCGGTGGCGCCGCTGAGCGTGGCGCCTGCCGAGGCGTTCGAGCGACTCGCCGACATCGCCGCCCGGGTGCGCGCCGAGCATCCCGCTGCTCGCTGGATCAGCGCGGGCATGAGCGCGGACCTCGAGGCCGCGATCGACGTCGGTGCAACGCACGTGCGTGTCGGCAGTGCCATCCTGGGCTCTCGAACGCCTGTCCTCGGGTAGTCTGCGCCAAGGACTAGCCGCCGAACACAAGGAGCCGACATGCCCGGGGCCATGCGCAAGTTGGGCCTCTACCTCGGCCTCGTCGAGGACGACGAGAACGACGGCTACGACTACGACGACTACCCCGCGGAGCAGTACGAAGAGCCCGCGGTCCGGCGGCACCCCGCTGCGCCGGCGGCTGCGGCCGCACCGCGCCGGTCCTTCGACACCGCGCCGCGCTCCGAGGGTGCAGTCGCGCTCGACGCCGCCCGTCGGCCCGCGCCAGTCGCGGCGTACGACGAGGGGTACCGCATCACCACCCTTCACCCCCACAGCTACAACGACGCACGCACCATCGGCGAGCACTTCCGTGAAGGCACGCCCGTGATCATGAACCTGTCCGAGATGGACGACAGCGACGCCAAGCGGCTCGTCGACTTCGCTGCCGGCCTCATCTTCGGCTTGCGCGGCCGCATCGAGCGCGTCACCAACAAGGTGTTCCTCCTCTCCCCGGAGCATGTCGAGGTGACCGCGGAGGACAAGGCCCGCATCGCCGAGGGCGGCTTCTTCAACCAGTCGTGATGCCGTGAACATCGCCCGCGAGGTCATCTACACAGGACTGCTTATCTTCCTGCTCCTGCTGATCTTCCGACTCGTCATGGACTACGTGTTCATGTTCGCCCGGGGTTTCCGCCCGCAGGGACTGCTGGCGATGGCCCTCGAGCTCGCCTACAGCGCGACGGACCCGCCGTTGAAGGCGGTACGCCGTGTGCTACCCCCCTTGCGTATCGGCACTGTCTCGATCGACCTCGGCTTCTTCGTCGTCTTCGTGGTGACCTCGATCCTCATGTCCGTGGTCCAGTCGGCATGACCGGCCTGATCTCCCCGAGCCCCAGGAGGACGACGTGCCCCTGACCCCCAGTGACGTGGCCAACAAGCAGTTCGGTCGGCAGGTCCGTGGCTATGCCATGGAGGAGGTCGACGCGTTCCTCGACGAGGTCGAGCAAGAGCTCACCCGGCTGCTCAGCGACAACTCCCGGCTCGCGCAGCGGCAAGCGGCGCCTGCCCCCGTCGCCGCGCCCGAACCTGCAGCGGCAGTAGCCGCCGTCCCCCAGGCTGCGGAGACGCAGGAGGCGGCGCTGCGCACCCTGCTGATGGCCCAGCGCACCGCGGACCAAGCGATTGCTGAGGCCCGCGCCGAGGCCGACCAGATCCTCAACGCAGCCAAGGCCAAGGCCGCCGCCACCGAGCGCGAGCTCAGCACCCGGATCCAGCAGGCGATGGCTCAGCTCGAGGCGGACCAGCGCGACACGCAGGCCAGGGTCGAGGAACTCAAGGCGTTCGAGCGCGAGTACCGGCTCCGCCTCAAGGCCTACCTCGAGGGTCAGCTCAAGGAGCTGGACAGTCGCAGCGGGGCCGAGGGCTCGGGAGCGGGGGTGCCTGCCGCTGCGCGTACGGCTGCGGTGGGGACGATGCCCCCGGGCGTCACGAACCCCGCGGCGGCCCGTCCTGCGCCCGCTACGCCGCCGGCACCTCCCGCTGCGCCG
>JBKJSN010000220.1:0-30963 GCA_046595815.1 Mycobacteriales bacterium | reverse complement strand
CCTTCAGCGACCAGCCCGGCAGTGGGATGCACACCCACCTGTCCCTGTTCGAGGGCGACCAGAACGCGTTCTACGACGGCAACGACCCGCTGCACCTGAGCAAGGTCGCCAAGCACTTCATCGCCGGGCTGCTGCACCACGCCGCGGAGTTCACCGCCGTGACGAACCAGTGGGTGAACTCCTACAAGAGGCTCACCTGGGGCGGCGAGGCTCCGCCGTACGTCTGCTGGGGGAGCAACAACCGCAGCGCGATGGTGCGCGTGCCGATGTACAAGCCGCTCAAGGGCCAGAGCACCCGCATCGAGGTGCGCAGCCCGGACAGCGCGACGAACCCCTACCTGTGCTTCGCGCTGCTGCTTGCCGCCGGGATGAAGGGGATCGAGGAGGGCTACGAACTGCCTCCGGGTGCCGAGGACGACGTGTGGGCGTTGTCGGACGGCGAGCGCCGCGCGATGGGGCTGACCCCCCTGCCCGGATCGCTGGCAGAGGCCATCACGGCGATGGAGCGCTCTGAGCTCGTGGCGGAGACGCTCGGCGAGCACGTCTTCGACTTCTTCCTGCGCAACAAGCGGGCGGAGTGGACGGCGTACCGCCAGGAGGTCACGCCCTTCGAGCTGGACCGCTACCTGCCGGTGCTCTAGGTGCGCGCGCTCGTCGTCACCCACACGGAGTCCGAGGACCCCGGGCACCTCGCGACCTGGCTGCCCGCCGAGGGCCTCGGGCTGGAGGTCGTGGCGCCCTGGCGCGGCGACGCGCTCCCGGCGTCGTTGGACGGCTTCGCCGCCCTGGTCGTCATGGGAGGTCCTCAGCAGGCGTACGACGACTCGTTGTCCTGGAAGGACGGCACCCTGTCGCTGCTGCGTGCCGCGGTGGAGGCCGCATTGCCCACCTTTGGGGTCTGCCTGGGTGCCCAACTGCTGGCCGAGGCCACCGGTGGGCGCGTGACGAGGGGGGAGGCAGGGCCGGAGTTGGGCTTCGGTCTGGTGGCCAAGCGCGACGTCGCCGGCAACGACCCGCTGTTCTGGGACCTTCCGCTGTCTCCGCCCGTCGTGCAGTGGCACTACGACGCGGTGGTGGACCTGCCACCGGGGGCGACGCTGCTGATGTCCGGTACGCGCTACCCGCACCAGGCCTTCCGGGTGGGGGAGCGGGCCTGGGGCATCCAGTTCCACGTCGAGGCCGACGCCGCGATGGTCGGTCGCTGGGCTGCCCACGACGATGCCGACCCCGCGGTCCTTGCCCGGACCGTTCCCGAGCTCGCGGACGTCGAAGAGGTCTGGAGCGAGGTGCTGCGTCGCTTCGCCCGGTTGGCCGTCGGCGTCTGATGGAGCTGCGCGCCGTCCCGTACGCCGACGCACGCCCGCTCACGGCTGCCCTCGCTCAGGAGATGGCCGACCTCTACGGTGGCGGCGAGGAAGGCCCGGCCCACCCGGAGCAGTTCCTCCCGCCGTACGGCGTGTTCCTGGTCGTGACGGTGGACGGCCGTGACATCGCGTGCGGCGGGCTGCGGCTTCACCACGAGGGCGTCGGTGAGGTCAAGCGCATGTACGTCGAGCCCGACTCTCGGGGCTGCGGGCTGTCGCGGAGGGTGCTGCAGGCGCTGCTCGACCACGCTCGCGGGGTGGGGCTGGCCGAGGTGTGGCTCGAGACGGGATCGCTGCAACCGCAGGCGATCGGCCTCTACGAGAGCGTCGGGTTCACACCCCTAGTGCCCTACGGCGACCACAAGGACGACGAGCGGTCGCGCTGCTACCGGCTGTCCCTCTGAGCGCGGCCGATCCGACGCTGGGGAATGGCGCTGGGGAATGAGGCCGGGGAATGAGGTCGAGGCCGCGTGGTTGACCTAGGAGAACCCCTGACGGCCTGAGGAGCTGCCGACTGTGACCGCCGAGACCGTGGCCCGGAGCCCCGTCGGGCTCAGGTCGGAGCGGGGGCCGGTGCTCGGGGCGATCATGCTGACCACGTCGCTGATCGCCTTGGACAACACGATCATCGCGACAGCCGTGCCCAGCGTCGTGAAGGACCTCGGTGGGTTCAGCCAGTTCCCGTGGCTGTTCAGCATCTACCTGCTGACCCAGGCCGTGACGGTCCCCATCTACGGCAAGCTCGCCGACGTCCTCGGTCGCAAGCCGGTGCTGTTCTTCGGCGTCGTCGTCTTCGTGCTGAGCTCGCTGCTGTGCGGCCTCGCCTGGTCCATGCCGACGCTGATCGCGGCCCGTGCGCTGCAGGGGATCGGGGCCGGTGCGGTGCTCCCGATCGGTGTGACGATCATCGGCGACCTGTACTCCGTCGAGGAGCGCGCGCGGGTGCAGGGCTACCTCGCCTCGGTCTGGGGCGTGTCCAGCGTGCTCGGTCCCGCGCTCGGTGGTCTGTTCAGTGAGTACGGCTCGTGGCGCTGGATCTTCCTCATCAACCTCCCGCTGGGCGCAGTGGCCCTCTGGGCGCTGCACCGACGCTTCACCGAGAAGGTCCCGCGCCGCACCCACGAGCTCGACTACCGAGGCGCGGTCCTGCTCACTGTGGGGTGCTCGCTGCTGATCCTGGGCCTGCTCGAGGGCGGTACGGCGTGGGCTTGGCGCTCAGCGACCAGTGCCGTCGTCCTCGGCTCGGCCCTCGTGCTTCTCGTGCTGTTCGTTCGCGTGGAGCGAGTCGCCGCCGAGCCCGTGCTGCCGCTTTGGGTCTTCCAACGCAGGGTGCTCATCGGCGGGAACCTCGTGGCCGTCCTCGTCGGGATGCTGCTGGTGGGATTGAGCTCCTACGTCCCGACGTACGTGCAGCACGTGCTCGACACCGGCGCCGTCGCGGCGGGCTTTGCCCTCGGGGCGCTCACCATCGGTTGGCCCATCGCGGCGAGCCTGTCGGGGCGCGTCTACCTGCGCATCGGCTTTCGCAACACCGCCCTCGTGGGTGCGGTGTTCGCCGGCGCGGGAGGAGTGCTGACGGCCAGACTCGGTGCGCAGGCGAGCGTGTGGGACGTGGCCGCGACCATGTTCCTCACCGGCCTGGGCATGGGCTTCATCGGCAGTCCGACGATCGTGGCGATCCAGTCGGTGGTCGACTGGGACCGGCGAGGGGTGGTCACCGCGACGAACATGTTCTGTCGCTCGATGGGATCAGCCCTCGGAGCAGCGGCCTTCGGCGCCATCGCCAACACCACGTTGTCGCACCGCTTCGCGCAGCCGCCCGCCGGCCTGACCGGATCGCTGCCCCGCGACGTCGACGGGACCACTGCGGCACTGGCCGAGCCGGGGCCGGTCGCGGATTTCGCCCGCACCGCCCTGTTCGATGCCACCCACCAGGTCTTCTTCGCGCTGGCCGTTGTGGTGCTGCTCCTGACGGCGGCCATCGCCTTCATCCCGCGTGTAACGAGCAAACTCGTCTTCGACGACGCCTAGCGTCCTAGTGTCGACGGGTGACCTCGCGCACCGACCCCCGACGCTGGCTGGCGGTGCTCGCAGTCGTCTACGTCATCGGGCACCACACGGGCACCCTGCTCGGTCCGCTTGGCACCGTCGGTCCGACCCGTTGGGCCGACTGGGTCGACATCTTCCTGCCCTACGCCCTGCTGGGCTCGGCTGCGATGGTCCTGCTGCGCGCCGAGGCGCCCCGTCGCGCGTGGGTCGTCCTCGGGGTCGGCGCGGTGGTCTACACACAGGGGCACGGCATCCACCTCGCGGCCAACTCGATCGGCAACGAGCTCGGACACGCCCCGGTCATCACGCTCTGGGACGAGCACCTGGGGCACTACGTCTGGTACCTCGGAGTGGCCGTGGTGGTCGCAGCCCTGGTCCTGGGGGTGCGCACCCTCGAGCTCTCCCGCCTCGGCTGGTTCCTCGCAGCCCTGGTGGCCCTGACCCTGACGACCAACGCCATCGAGGGTCAGTCGGTGCCGCTGTCGGCAGCGTTGGCGGTGGGTTTCGTCGTACGAGGTCGGCTCACTGCTATCCGCACGATCTACCTGATGCACCTGGTGCTGCTGGTGGCGTGGGTGGGCTACTGGGCCATCGCGGAGGGGCGCTGGTCCCCGGAGTTCACTGACCTCGGCTGGGTCTGAACTCGGGGGTCGGGGCGGGCGCTCAGGCGGCGGTGGACCGGAACCGGCGCAGGCGCAGGCTGTTGCTCACCACGAACACGCTCGACAGGGCCATCGCCCCACCGGCGAGCAGCGGGTTGAGCAGACCCATCGCCGCGAGCGGCAAGGCGGCGACGTTGTAGGCGAACGCCCAGAACAGGTTCCCCTTGATGGTCGTCAGGGTCCGGCGGGCCAGACGGATGGCATCGGGTACGGCGAGCAGGTCCCCGCGGACGAGAGTCAGGTCGCTGGCTTCGATGGCGACGTCCGTGCCGGTGCCCATGGAGAGCCCGAGGCCGGCCTGGGCCACCGCTGCCGCGTCGTTGACGCCGGCGCCCACCATCGCGACGATCCGGCCGAGGCCCTGCAGGCGCTTGATCTGCTCGACCTTGCCCTCGGGCAGCACATCGGCGATCACCTCGTCGATCCCGACGGAGTCGGCAACCGCGCGGGCTGCCGCGGCGTTGTCCCCGGTGAGCAGCACGGGTCGCAGGCCGAGGGAGGTGAGCTGGGCGACGGCCCGGGCGCTGGTGGGCTTGACCGCATCGGCGACCACCAGCACGGCCCGCACCTCGCCGTCCCAGGCGGCCACGATGGCGGTGCGGCCGAGGGACTCGGCTGCTTCCTTGGCCTCGATGAGTGCGGCAGGCAGGTGCAGGCTCCACTCCGAGAGCAGGGCGGGCCGGCCCGCGAGGACGGCGTGGCCCTCCACGACGCCCTGGACGCCGAGCCCCGAGTGGTTGGTGAAGCCGTCGACGGCCGCGAGCTCGCCGTACCTGTCCTGGGCGGCCCGCGCGATGGCCCGCGCGATCGGGTGCTCGGAGGCATGCTCGACGGCGCCGACGAGTCGAAGGACTTCGTCGGTGTCGGTGTCGGCGGTGGTCGTCACCGAGTGCAAGGTCATCTGGCCGGTTGTCACCGTGCCGGTCTTGTCGAGCACGACCGTGTCGATGCGCCGCGTGCTCTCCAGTACCTCCGGGCCCTTGATGAGGATCCCGAGCTGGGCGCCGCGTCCGGTGCCCACGAGCAGGGCCGTGGGCGTGGCGAGCCCGAGCGCGCAGGGGCACGCGATGATCAGGACCGCGACGGCGGCGGTGAAGGCGGTGTTCGCGCCCTCGCCGATCCAGAGCCAGAACCCGAGAGTTCCCAGGGACAAAGCGATCACGACGGGGACGAAGACGGCGCTGACCCGGTCGGCCAGGCGCTGCACCTCCGCCTTGCCGCTCTGCGCCTCGCTGACCAGCCGGCCGATCTGGGCCAGCTGTGTGGCGGCGCCGACCCGGGTCGCGCGCACGACCAACCGGCCTCCTGCGTTCACAGTGGCGCCGGTGACCGCGTCGCCGGGCCCCACCTCGACGGGGACGCTTTCGCCGGTGAGCAGGCTCGCGTCGATCGCGCTGCTGCCTTCGATCACCTCGCCGTCGGTCGCGACCTTCTCGCCCGGGCGCACCACGAAGGTGTCACCCACCGCGAGATCCGTGATGGCCACGCGGACCTCGACGCCATCACGGAGCACCGCCACGTCCTTGGCACCGAGCTCCAGCAGGGCCTTCATAGCGGCACCGGAGCGCCGCTTGGCGCGGGCCTCGAAGTACCTGCCGGCCAGGATGAAGACCGTGACGACTGAGGCGACCTCGAGGTAGAGCTCGTCCTCGCCGCTGGCTGTGAGGCTGAGCTGCATCGTCATGCCGGGATGCCCTGCCGTGCCGAGGAACAGCGCGTAGAGCGACCACAGCCAGGCGGCCAGGGTGCCGAGGGAGATCAGGGTGTCCATCGTCGCGGCGCCATGCCGGGCGTTGGTCCAGGCAGCCCGGTGGAACGGCAGCCCGCCCCAGACGACGACAGGGGAGGCGAGAGTGAGGGCGAGCCACTGCCAGTTCGTGAACTGCAGCGCCGGGACCATCGACAGCAGCAGGACGGGCAGGCCAAGCACGGAGGAGACGATGAGGCGCTCGCGCAGGGCGCGGGTCGGGTCGTCGGCCGTCACCGGCTGCTCCTGGGACGGCACCACGGCGGTGTAGCCCGCCGCCTCGACCGTGGCGATGAGCAGTTCGGTGGAGACGGAGGAGGGGTAGGTGACGTGCGCCTGCTCGGTGGCGTAGTTCACCGTCGCGGCCACGCCCTCGAGCTTGTTGAGCTTGCGCTCGATCCGCCCGGCGCAGGAGGCGCAGGTCATGCCGGTGATGTCGAGCTCGATGGTGCTCACGACAGTTGGTACCCCGCCTCCTCGACGGCCTCGCGCACGAGGGTTTCGTCGAGGGGGGCGTCAGAGGTCACGGTCAGCCGGCCAGAGGCAAGGTCCACCTTGACCTCGGTGACACCCGGGACGGCGCTGACCTCTTCGGTGACCGAGGAGACGCAGTGGCCGCACGTCATGCCGGTGACGGTGTAGGTGCTGTTGCTCATGGCGGTTCTCCTTCAGCTTCGGACGAGTCGGGCGATGGCGTCGGAGGCCTCGCGCAGCTTGACGACCTGCTCGGTGCCCCCCGCACGGGCAGCGTCGACGACGCAGTGCCCGAGGTGGTCATCGAGCAGGTTCAGGGCGACGGACTGCAGCGCCTTCGTGGCGGCCGAGACCTGCGTGAGGATGTCGATGCAGTACTTGTCGTCCTCGACCATCTTGGCGATTCCTCGGACCTGCCCCTCGATGCGGCGCAGCCGCTTGAGGTGGTCTTCCTTGTTGTCGTGGTAACCAGGCATGCGAACACCTTACCCCCCTAGGGTATCAATTCACAAGAACGGAGAAACCATCTGTCCTCATAGCGTTTGCTGGCATAAGCCTTAGAGCGGCGTGACTTCCGATGGGCTCGCCGTACCCGGCGCACACTCAAGAGCATGGAGCTCGACCGCTTGGTGGAGGCCGCTATGAGCGCGCCCACCGCCGAGCTGCGCGCCCTCCTGCACGAGCTGGTCGCCGAGGTGGGGCCAGAACGCGGATGCGCACTGCTGGAACGAGCCGCTGGCGGCGGCGGCACAAGCCTGACGACAAGAGCGCCAACCTTGCAGGCTGTCGCAGACGTTGTCGGCACGGCACACAACTTGGAGAGCCTCACCCGGCCGTTGCTGGAGGCCCTGCAAAAACTCACGGGTCTCGCCTCGACGTACCTCACCGTCGTGCATGCGGCAGCGGACGAGCAGGAGATCCGCTTCAGCAACAACGCGAGAGCTGGCTTCAGCATCCCGGAGGGCCTTCGTGTGCCGTGGGCCGACACCCTGTGCCGACGTGCCCTCGATCAGGGGCGGCCCTGCACAACCCAGGTGTCGGACGTGTGGAGCGACTCCGAGGCCGCGAAGGCCCTCGGGATCGAGACCTATGTGTCGGTGGCCGTCCGCCTGGCCGACGGCAGCCTGTGGGGCACCCTCTGCGGCGCCGACTCGCAGGTCGTCGAGGAGTCGGCAGATCACTTGCCGACGCTGGGTCTGTTCGCCCGCCTGATTGCCTCGGAGATCGATCGCGCCGAGGCTCTCATCGAGGCGCGCCGGGCCGCCGAGCTCGACGCCCTCACAGGCTGCGCGTCGCGCCGCGGGGTTGCGCTCTGGCTTACCGAGGCAGCAAAGCGAGGCCAGAGCGTGGCGGCAGCCTTCGTCGATCTGGACGGCTTCAAGGCCGTGAACGACACCTACGGCCACCACACAGGAGATCGAGTCCTCGTCGAGTTCGCCCGGAGCCTGGAAGGTCACTCGCGGGAGGAGGACCTTGTCGGCCGCCTCGGGGGTGATGAGTTCGTGGTGGCCGCGGTGCTCACTCCCGAGCAGATCCCCGGTTTCCTCTCGCGCTGGAGCACCTCGATGGAGGTCGTGATCGAGCTTCCCCACGGGCCGCTCTCAGTGCATGCCTCGATCGGCACGGCTCTGGTCCCGCCTGAGGAGGTCGGCGGGCTGCTGGCGCAGGCCGATCTTGCGATGTACGCAGCCAAGCACGCTCGCATCCCGCAGGCGCGCGCAGGGCGCTGAGCGCGGGGCTTCTGGCAGGGTGGGCGTGTGAAGGAGCGCGCTGCCACCGAGACGGGTCGACTTGCCCGGCTCGGATTCGCTGACCCAGCTGCAGCGGCTGAGTCCCTCCGCGATGCCGGGCTTCTCGTGGCGGGCGGTCCCAGTGATGAGGACGCGGGGGTGTTGCTTGCTGCGTTGGCCGAAGCACCGGACCCTGACCTCGCGGTCTCCGCGTTGGAGCGACTGCTCGCCGCCGATCCCACTGTGGCTGACCTGCTCCGGGGCGACGACGGGCTGCGGAAGCGGCTGACACAGCTGCTCGGTGGCAGCACGGTCCTGGGGGACCACCTCATCGCCCACCCAGCGGATGTGCGCACGCTCGCAGACCGTGCAGACGACGCGCCCCGCAACGACGTCGCGGCCGACCTGCTCGACGCGGCCAGCACCTTGGACCTGGTGCACGCCGTACCCGGGCTGCGGCGCGCCTACCGCCGGGCGCTCGTCGAGCTCGCGGCCCGAGACCTGGCCGGCGAGATACCCGTGCAGGACGTCGCCGCGCAGCTTGCCGACCTCGCGTGCGCGACCTTGCAGGCAGCGCTGGCCGTGGCGGTCCGCTCGCGGCCGCCGGCAAGTGCGCCCTGTCGGCTCGCCGTGCTCGCGATGGGCAAGTGCGGTGGACGTGAGCTGAACTACGTCAGCGATGTGGACGTCATCTTCGTGGCCGAGCCGGCGGAGGGCGCGGAGGAGTCAGAGGCGCTTACCGCCGCCACCTGGCTCGCCAGTCGCCTGATGCTTATCTGCGCCGAGGTGGCCTGGCCGGTCGACGCGGCACTGCGCCCGGAGGGCAAGGCCGGGCCACTCGTGCGCACGCTGGCGAGCATGGAGGCCTACTACCGCCGCTGGGCCAAGACCTGGGAGTTCCAAGCCCTGCTGAAGGCGCGGCCGGTCGCGGGGGACGAGCAGCTGGGGCAGGCCTTCCTCGAGCTCGTGGCGCCGATGGTGTGGTCCGTCGGCGAGCGCCCCGGCTTCGTGGAGGACGTGCAGACGATGCGTCGCCGCGTCGAGGCGACCCTCAAGGGCGACAAGGCCGATCGCGAGGTCAAGCTCGGTCCAGGAGGCCTGCGTGACATCGAGTTCTCCGTGCAGCTGCTGCAGCTCGTCCACGGTCGGGCCGACGAGACCCTGCGCAGCGGCAACACGCTGGAGGCGCTGGACGCCCTCGCCGCAGGGGGTTACGTCGGGCGCGAGGACGGCCGGCACCTGTCGGAGGCCTACCGCTGGCTGCGGACCGTCGAGCACCGGCTTCAGCTGCACCGGTTGCGCCGCACGCACCTGCTGCCCCCCGACACCGACGAGCCCGCCGTACGGCGACTGGCCAGGGCCTGCGGCTACCGCGGCGACGTCGTGCCGATCTTCCTGCGTGAGCGGCACGGCTACCACAACGAGGTCCGGCGGTTGCACGAGAAGCTGTTCTACCGACCGCTGCTCAACGCAGTCGCACGGCTGTCGGCTCACGACGCCAGACTCACCCCGCAGGCTGCACGAGAACGCCTGGTAGCACTGGGGTTTGAGGATCCCGTGACTGCGCTTCGGCACCTCGAGGCGCTGACCGAGGGGGTGAGTCGGCGCTCGGCGATCCAGCAGACCCTGCTGCCGGCGATGCTGAGCTGGTTCGCTGATGCCGCCGACCCGGACGCGGGGCTGCTGTCCTTCCGGCAGGTCAGCGATGCGCTGGGCAGCACCCCTTGGTACCTGCGGCTGCTGCGTGATGAGGGCGAGGCCGCCGAGCGACTGGCCCGGCTGCTGGCGAGCTCGCGCTACCTCGCCGACCTTTTCGTCCGAGCGCCTGACGCGGTGCGCCTGCTCGCTGACGACGCCGACCTGCTGCCGCGCACCCGTGAGCAGCTCGAGGTGGCCTTCGGTTCCGTGGCCAGCCGCCGTGAGGAGTGGGAGCCGGCTGTCGTAGCCGTGCGGTCGCTGCGCCGCCACGAGCTGTTGCGCATCGCGAGCGCCGAGCTGCTCGGCCTCGCGCCCGACGTCGGCCAGTCGCTGTCGGACGTCACGGGCGCCACGATCAGCGCCGCCCTCGACGTCGCGACGCGCAAGGTGCAGGCCGAACGGCGCGGCCCTGTGCCCATGCGGCTCGCCGTCATCGCGATGGGCCGGCTCGGCGGTTCGGAGCAGGGCTACGCCTCCGACGCGGACGTGCTGTTCGTCCACCAGCCCGAGCCGGGGGCCGCCGAGGGGGAGGCGGCCTCGGCTGCGCATGCCGTCGCGAACGAGCTGCGCCGATTGCTCTCCCTGCCCGCCCCCGACCCTGCCTTGCTCGTCGACGCGGACCTTCGACCGGAGGGGCGGCAGGGACCGTTGACGCGCAGCCTGTCGTCGTACGCCGCCTACTACGCGCGCTGGGCACACATCTGGGAGAGCCAGGCCCTGCTGCGCGCCGCGCCTCTGGCAGGGGACCCAGAGGTGGGAGCTGACTTCCTGAAGGCTGTGGCCCCGGTGCGTTACCGAGAGGGCGGCCTGACTCCCGCACAGCTGATGGAGGTACGCCGGATTAAGGCGCGTGTCGAGACCGAACGGTTGCCCAAGGGTGCTGACCCGATGCTGGCGCTGAAGCTGGGCCGCGGTGGGCTCGCGGACGTCGAGTGGACGGTCCAGCTGCTGCAGCTGCAACACGCGTTCGCCGTACCCGCCCTACAGACGCCACGGACCGTGCCTGCCCTGCACGCCGCCCGAGACGCGGGGCTGATCGAGTCGGGGGACGCCGACACCCTGGAGCGGGCTTGGCGGTTGTCGACGCGCGTGCGGGACACGCTGATGCTGGTGCGGGGGCGACCGACCTCCACGCTGCCGACGAGCGGCCGGGACCTCGCCGGGGTGGCCCGAGCCCTTGGCTACCCTGCGGGTGCCCAGGGGGAGTTCCTCGATGAGTTCCGACGGGTGACGCGGCGGGCGCGGCTCGTGGTCGAAAAAGTCTTCTACCAGTGAGGGACGGTCCATGAAGGTCCGCAACGTGACGGGCGCCGACACGGTGTTCCTGCTCCGCGAGACGGGAGAAGGCACAGGCACTCCCGTGCTCCTGCTCCACGGGGTGCCGCAGACCTCGACGGTGTGGCGCGACGTCGCGCCGGCGCTGGCCGCTGACGGTCACCGGGTGCTCGCCCCGGACCTTCCCGGGCTCGGCGGGTCGAGGTACGCCGGCCCCTACGACGTGGCCGCGGTTGTGCGCCAGGTCATCGCCCTGCTGGACGAGGTCGCACCGGGGCAGCGGGTCGACGTGGTCGGGCACGACTGGGGCGGCTCGGTCGCGCTCGGTCTCACCGGCGCGCACCCCGACAGGGTGCGCCGGCTCGCGGTCGCCAACACCGTCTTCCGGCACGTCAACCTGCTACGCGCCCCGCACATCCCGTTCTTCGCGATCCCGGGCGCCCCTGAACTGCTCTTCCGCCTCGGCGGCGCCAAGGTCGTCGAGACCATGCTGCGGCTGGGCTGGAAGTCCGACGTCGTGCTCGATGCTGAGGCCAAGGCGGAGTACGTCGCGGCCTACAGCGAGCCGCACAACGTGAGCGCGATGCTGGGGTACTACCGCGCCGCCGCCCGCCCGAAGCTCGCCGCAGCGCTGCACCTCGGGACCAAGCCGTCCGGACCGCCGCACGTCACGGCCGAGGAGATGCTGGTGCTCTGGGGGGCGGCCGATGCGGTGCTGCCGATCAGCATCGGGGAGTCGATCGTCAAGGACCTCGGGGCGCGCTGCGCGATGGTGACCGTGCCGGGCGCCGGGCACTTCGTCATTGAGGAAGCCCCCGACGTGGTGGGCGAGACCCTGAGCCGCTTCCTCGCCGATGCGCCGGCCTGAGAGGTACGCCGGGCTCCTCGCGCTGGTCCTCGGGCTGCTGCACTGGTGGCTCCGGCCCGACTCCGGCACCGACCTCGCTGCCCAGCTTGCGCGCGCCTCGTTCGCCCGTGAGGCACCGCTCACCCCCGTCGACCTGTCCTGGTACGGCGGGGTCCACCCCTTCGGGTACTCCCTGCTCTCACCGTGGGCGATGGCCCTGGTCGGCGTCCAGCTCAGCGGTCTGGTCGCCGCCGTCGGTGGTTCGGTTCTGTTGGCGCGGCTGCTCCGCCACACCGAGCGACCTGTGCTCGGGGCGTTGCTCGGAGCCGTCTTCGTCACCGGTGACGTGGCCAGTGGGCGCACGACCTTCGCGCTCGGGCTGGTCGCGGGCCTGGGTGCGCTGTGCGTGCTGCCCCGGCGTCGCTGGGTCGCAGCGCTGGCGGTGCTCACCGCCCTGCTCAGCCCGGTCGCCGCGGCGTTCCTCGGTCTGGTTGCTGCGGTCTTGGTGCTGCACCGCCGGGTGGGCGGGTGGACCCTCGGGGTGGCGTGCGTCGTACCCGTGGTGGTCCTGGGGGTGCTGTTTCCGGGCGGGGGAGTGCAGCCCTACACCGCGCAGTCCGCCCGGCTCGCGGTCGTCGCGGCGCTGGCCGTAGCGGTGCTGACCAAGGTGCCTCTGGTGCGGACCGGTTCGGTGCTCTATGCCCTGTCGGTGCTGGGGTTTTTGCTCCATGAGGACCCGTTCGGCAGCAACGTGCTTCGGCTCGGGTTGCTCGTCGCGGCGGCGGTGCTGGTCGCCACGGCGCGGCGCCAGCCGGTGCTGCTCGCCGCTGCCACAGCCGTTGTGCTGTTCTGGCAGGCCGGGCCACCGTGGGGCGACCTGCAGGCCCCGACCAGTCCGCCGATGAGTGCCCTGCGTGCCGAGTTGCTCGCTCTCGGCGCCACGCGCGTGGCGGTCGTAGCGCCGCGCGATCACCGCGAGTCGTGGTATGTCGCGGAGCGGGTCCTGCTCGCGCGAGGTTGGGCTCGCCAGCAGGACTATGTGCTCAATCCCCTGTTCTACAAGGGAA
The DNA here is from genome assembly GCA_046595815.1 of Mycobacteriales bacterium. GTDB lineage: Bacteria > Actinomycetota > Actinomycetes > Mycobacteriales > SCTD01 > RYN-111. The sequence goes on along the minus strand of JBKJSN010000220.1, from coordinate 18,050 downwards.
AGTTGACCCCTGAGGCCTATCTCGATTGGCTGCACGAGCGAGCGGTTGACCATGTCGCCGTGCCGCGGACGGCCGTGCTCGACTTCGGGAGCGCTCGCGAGGGCGCGCTGCTGCGGGGCGGCCCGGTGAGCGGGCTGCAGCCGGTGTGGCAGGACCGCGACTGGACCGTGCTGGCCGTGGTGGATCCCACACCGATCGCCTCGGGACTGATCGAAGCCACGCGCACCGCGTTGCGGCTGCGCCTGGAGCCCGGCGACGTGCCGGTGCGGATCAGGTGGTCGCGCTGGCTGTCGGTGTCCGGGCCCGCCTGTCTGGTGCGCGAGGGCGACGAGGTGCTGCTGCGTGTGCGGGCGGCCGGATTCGTCACGCTGAGTAGTCGCCTGACGCCGAAGGGTCATTGTTCCTAGCGGAGTGCAACCTTTCGCCCCCATGGTGCGTCCATACAGCAAGCAGACACGGGGGGCGTCATGCACGGATGGGCACGCGTTGCGGCCACAGCAGCGGTAGGGACGGCGCTTGCTGTGCTGCCCACGGCCTCGCAGGCGGTGGGCAGTGCGCCAGGGATCCGGCTGACAGCGGTGATCCCGCACGTCACAGCCGTGCGATGGGGCGATGACCCTTACTTGTACTTCCAGTCAGGTCTGTACGCCGCCGCGACCAACGGGCCGTTCCAGCTCGACGCGCGGCGGGGCGCCAACGGGACGGTGACCGTGTCGTTCCAGGGCAAGGCGCTGCGCACCCCACGTGCTGTCCAGATGGACAGTGGTGTCCCCGGGTTCTTCCTGGTGACGCTGAAGAACACCCGCGGCAGGACCGTGTCCGACCAGACGGTCGACTTCTGCCCCGGCGGCTGGTGGGGTCAGTCGCGGGTCGACGGAAGTGGCCCGGACAACCCGACGTACCCCTACTACTGCGGCAGTGCGCTGACCCGCGCGATGCCGTGGGGCATCGACAAGGGCTGGGCCACCCCGCTTTCGGTGTCCTTCGACGGGGTGAGCGTGCCCGATGGCGACTACACCGCAACCGTCTCGGTGGCCTCGACCTACGTCCGCCAGCTTGGACTGGATCCCGCGACCTCCACCGCCAGCGTGCAGCTCACCGTTGTTACGCAGGTGCCGGACTGGTGTGACCCGAATGTGCCGTGCCGCACCAGCGCCCGCGCCGCCGGTCCCCGGGAGGTGGGCCCTCTCGCTGCCCGGCCGGCAGAGGACAGCGGCACCCAGGGCCTCGCGGGTGCGGGCCGGCTGCCCAACCTTGCGGCTCTGCCCGCACACAGCCTGTCGGTTTCCAACGACGGCGCTGGCACCGACTTCCTCGACTTCGGCGCCACTCTCTGGAACGCCGGTCCCGGCCCGCTCGTGGTCGAGGGCTTCCGGCAGGGCGCCGCCGACGTCATGCCCGCCACCCAGTTCCTGTACGACGACGGCCACCCCGTCAGTTCGGCGAACGTTGGTCAGTTCGAGTTCGACCGGCGGGAAGGTCACGGCCACTGGCACTACGAGGACGCGGCGCAGTACGACCTGCTCGACAGCACGGGGAGCCGGGTGCTGCTCAGCGGAAAGCAGTCGTTCTGCCTCGCGCCGACCGACCCCGTAGACCTGAGCCTGCCAGGCGCCCAGTGGCAGCCCGATCGCCTGCGGTTGTGGAGCAACTGCTTCGGCGAGGACGCGATCTGGCTCCGCGAGGTCATGCCTGCGGGTTGGGGCGACACCTACTACCAGGGTGTGCCGGGGCAGAACTTCAACATCACGTCGTTGCCCAACGCCACCTACCAGCTGCGGGTGACCACTAACCCCGCCAACCGGATCCTCGAGACGAGGTACGACGACAACTCCGCCGTCGTGTCCCTCACCCTCGGCGGGACGCCTGGCGCGCGGACCGTGACCTCGTCGGCGCTCACTCGCTGAGCAGCAGCACGGCCCGGTCGGTCACCGGGCGGTAGCCCAACCGCGGGTAGAGGGCGTTGCTCGTGGGGTTGGTGAGGTCGGTGAACAGCACCACCTCCCCAGCCCCGCGGTCCAGCAGCAGTTGCGAGGCCGTAGCCGTGACCGCGCCGCCGTACCCGCGGCCGCGGCACTCGGGGAGGGTCCACACCGGACCGACCCGGCCGCCACCGAAGGCCACCCTCGTCACACCGGCGAAGGCGACGGGTTGCGGGTCCTCCCACATCACGAACCCGCCGTACCCCAGGCGATCCCGCACGACGCGGTCGACGTCCGTGACGACAACCCCCGCCTCGTCGGCGAAGGCGCGCAGGGCCGCCACGAGGAAGGCCAGGTCGTGATCGTCGGCCAGGCGGCCGCCTCCCGGCGCCACTGGGAGGCAGAGCTCGGTGAGGCGGAACAGCCGCTCCGCGTGCTGAAGCGTCGCGGTGCGGCCACTGCTCCTCGCCACGAGCGCGGCGACCTGAACGGCCTGGGCAGTGGGGCCGTTGACCCCGGGCACCTCCCAGAGGTCGGCCAGGGCCGGGAGCGACTCCTCGGGGACGACACCCAACAGCAGCGGGTACGGCGGGGTGAGCGACACGCAGCCGGTGACGTTCTCACCGGGTCGCTGCCACCAGGCGAAACGCGTCCCGTCCCCGCGGGCGCGGACGTTCTCGCACACCGTCAACTCGATGGTGTGAAGCCCGGGTTCGCCGAAGAGCAGATCTCCTGCTGCGGCAAGGTACTGCTCCACGTCGGTCGTCTCACGCCAGGTCATCCGCGCACTGTGCCTCATGCGAATGCAATACGCAGGCCCGTTTCACTCAGGCGGGCCAGGGCACAGGTCGCTGCGGAGGCTGGGCCGCTCGTCCAGGCAGGTTCGTTCAGCCAGATGTGTTGCCACACGCGTGCAGAGCGCGATGGAGGAGCCATGAGCAAGCAGGTCCAGGTCACGAAGCAGGGAAGCAAACTGCCGTCTCAGCCGCTGGACCTGCGCACTCCCACAGGGCGCCTGCTGCCCTACTGAGGGCTGGGCAGGTCGTCCTGGTCGGGCCGGCCAGTGGTCACCCGGGTCGCTTCCAGAGAGGTCCCGTCTGCGGCGACCTCGCCTAGAGCGCGCACGAAGGTCCCCACGGTGATGGCGGTGCGGGGCACAGTCGCCCCGTCCTTGGCGTAGGTCGTCGCCGAGCTCGTCCGGGCCGTTCGGGTGAAGCCGCTCAGGTCCTTGATCGTCAAGCTGGCGTCACCGACTGCGGTCACCCAGCCCCTGATGTGCGCGGGCACGACCCGCACGACCGCCGCCACCTTCTTCGTCGCCTGGGGGTCGACCAGGCGTACGTGCACCACGTCGTCGGCGGTGACGCTGTCGCGGGTGGCGAGGGTCTTGCCCTCGTAGAAGGTGGTGCTGCCAGTCAGCGCCAGGGTCTGGGCGCCGTCCGGGGTGCGCACCGTGAGGCTGTCGGTGTCGATGGCGGTCACCAGCCCGCCGTACCCGCCGTGAAGGCGCTTGTCCATGCGGCCACCGGGCATGCCCGGCCGTTCGTGCATCCGGTCACGGAACGTCCGCTCCTGGCTGCTGCTGGGAGAGGGGGTGGGGTCCGCTGCCTGGGCGAGTCCGGTGACGCCGAGGGCGAGTCCTGCCACGAGGCCTGCGGCGCCGACGGTGAGGTGAGTTCGGGAGAGCGTCATGGGACCAGGATGGGGCCGGTTCCTGGTATCGGGCTGGCAACGGGCTGTGAGTCTGTTGCCTCGCCCGTTAGCCTGGGGAGCATGTGCGTGGCGGTTCGGTGTCCCCAGTGTGGCAAGGCGACGTGGGCCGGATGCGGTGAGCACGTCGAGGAGGCCCTCGCGCCGTTCCCGCAGGACCAGCGCTGCACCTGCGAGTGAACTGAACCCCCAGGCAGTCGGTCGCGTGCTCTGGCGGATGCGCTCGCAGTCAGGGGCGCATCGCAACAACGTCCGCGAGGACGGTCCCGACCTTGATGACGTCCGACTTTGACAGGCAGGCGGCGATCCCCACTCGGCTCGCCTCCGCCAGCGTCTGCTCACTCAGCACGGCGCTGAACAGAAGGATCAGTTGGTGTGGGTCGCGGGCCAGGATCTCGGCGGCGACCTCCAAACCGCTGGGGCCAGGCATCTGGTTGTCGAGTAGGACCACTGTTGGCGGCCCCAACTCGCGGAGACATTCCAGGGCAGACGGCCCGTCTTGTGCCTCACCGAGCACGTGCAGTCCCGCGCGTTCGATGAGGGCCCGGGTAAGGAATCGCATGTCGGGAGCGTCATCCACGATGAGGATCGTCGCCGCGAGGCGTGCGGTCCCGGGGGACTCTGGTGTGGCGGCGCTCATGACGGCAATCTACGGAGCCACGGCCGTGCTCCACCCCAGAACGACACGCTTGGGCAGCGCGAGCTGGGCGGTGGTGCCGCAGGGCTGACCGGATGGTGGGGTGACGAGCTTGATCGTGCCTCCGAGGCTCTCGACTATCCGTCGGCAGATCGGAAGTCCCATTCCGGTGCCTGGGATCGAGGCTGCGCTGTCGAGACGCTCGAAGACGTTGAAGGCCTTCTCGCGCAGGTGCTCCGGGACGCCCTTGCCGTCGTCAGTGACCGTGAGCAGGACGCTCCCGTCCTCGGCTTCCCGCGCGTGCACGTTGACGTGGGCCTGTTGGCCCCCGTGCTGCACCGCGTTGGTCAGCACGTGGGTGAGCAATTGGCGGGCCCGCAATTCGCTGACCTGGATCACCGGAAAGGCTCCGGACACCGTGACGCTGCCGTCGGGGTGGACTGCCCGCAGCTCCTCGGCCACCGAACGCGTGATCTCGCCGAGCGGCACGGCTTGGGAGGGGGGGTCGGCGCGCCCGATCCGGGAGAGCTCGAGCAGGCCTTGCAGCTGCTGCTGCAGGTGCTGGGCGTTCGCCCAGATCCGCTTCAGGTAGTGCTCGCCATCGCCAGTGAGCTCCCCGGCGTGGTCGTGGGCGAGCACGTCGAGGTACCCCAGGATCGACACCAGCGGGTTGCGCAGGTCGTGCGAGACGCTGTACACGACGAGCTGCAACTCGGCGTCGGCCGCTTCGACGGCCCGTCGGGCCTCGTCCTCGATCTCCGTCAGCCGGCAGCACCGCAGCGCAAGGTCGATGACGGCGCCGAGCCGGTCGAAGCGCTCCAGATCGGCCTCATCGAACGCGGGAGCGTCCGCTGCCCGGAGGACGACCACCCAGGCCGCCTGCGTGCGACAGACAAGTCGGTGGTCGTCGGGGGCCGCGATGTGTTCCCCGGCCAGCCCCGCGGTCTCGCCCTGCTGGGCGAGGATCTGGCCTTGCAGATCGATCAGCGCTGCCCCATCGGCGCCCAGCCTCTCCAGCAGGTCGGGGAGCGCCATGTCACCCACCTGCTCCTGCGATACCGCAGAGAGCAAGGAGCGCTCAAGGGTGTGGGCGGCGTTCACGGACGGCGCTGCGTGACGGGGAACGGTGTCGCCTCCGCCCGTGACATCCTGGCGCTCGGTACAGACGTAGCGAGGGGCGCTGCCCAGGTGGCTTCGGCGGGGTGAACGGCCTTTCCCCAGAAGTAGCCCTGGCCCCGTTGGACGCCTAGGGAGGCGAGCTGCTCGAGCTGCGCGAGGTTCTCCACCCCCTCGGCGAGCACCGACAGGCCGACGGCGTCCGCCAGCGCTGAGATCGCCTTGACGATCGCTCTCGCAGCCCCCTGGTTCGACTCGAGCACCTGCACGAAGGAACGGTCGATCTTCAACACGTCCAGGGGGAGACTGAGCAGGTAGGCGAGCGAGGAGTACCCGGTGCCGAAGTCGTCGACAGCCGTGCAGATGCCCAGCTCACGCAGCTGTCCAAGGGCGGCACCGCTGAGGGCCACGTCCTCCATGACCACGCTCTCCGTCACTTCGAGGCACAGGTTGCGGGGGTTCAGGCCGGAATCGCTCAGCGCCCGTTCGACGGTCGCGACGAGCTGCGGGGAGGTCAGCTGTCGGGAGGAGAGGTTGACCGACACCGTCAGGGCTGCTGACGGTGGGCGCATGCTGTTCCAAGTGGCCATCTGCTTGCAGGCCTGGCGCAGGATGGCCTCGCCGATCGGCACGATGGCGCCAGTCTCCTCGGCGTACGGTACGAAGGCGTCTGGGAAGATGACCCCCTTCTGCGGGTGCTCCCAGCGGGCGAGGGCCTCACACCCGATCACGTGGCCGGTGGCGAGGTCCGCGACCGGCTGGTACCACGCCCGGAAGTCGTCGTGTTGCATGGCCGCGCGCAGGTCGTTGAGGACCTCGACCCGCTCCGAAGCGCGCTCGCGCATCGCCTGGTCGAAGACCTCGAAGCGCGCTCTACCGTTCTCCTTGGCCCGGTAGAGCGCTGTGTCGGCATCGCGCAGCAGCGCCTCGGCCGCCGCGGGCTCGCCGATGGGCGCGAGCGCCAGCCCCATGCTGCTGCTGATGATCACTTCCCGGCCGTCCAGGACGAAGGGGCGCTCCATCTCGGTGGTGAGGCGCTCGACGATGTCGAACAGCTGCTGCTCGGAGGTCAGCTCCGGGCAGATGAGGACGAACTCGTCGCCGCCGAAACGGGCGAGGGTGTCCGAGGGTCGGATGACCGCCTCCAGCCGGCGCGCCACGGCCACCAGGAGCTCGTCGCCGGCGGAGTGACTGAGGCTGTCATTGACCCACTTGAACCGGTCGAGGTCCATGAAGACAGCTGCGACGTTGGTTCGGCGGGGGTTGGCCACCGCGCGGTCCAGACGGTCCAGCAACAGGGCCCGGTTGGGCAGTCCCGTGAGCACGTCGTGCAGTGCTTGGTGCGCCAGGGCGTCCTCAGCGACCTTCTGCTCGGTGATGTCCTGCACACTGCCGACGACGCGGAGGGCAGGCCTTCCAGGCAGCGTGGGCTCCTGCTCGCTTGCACTCGCGCGGCACTCGACCCATCGTTGCACGCCGTCAGGTCGCACAAGTCGGTGCACGACGGTGATCGGCGGGCGAGCGATGGTCCAGTCGTCGAAGAGCAGCTCCAGCTCGCCTCGCTCGTCAGCGGGGACCAGAGCGACATAGGTGTCGAAGGCCCGCCGGTCGCGGGTGAAGGACGTCGGAGCCAGCCCTGCGATGCGGAACATCTCGTCGGACCACAGGACCTCACCGGTGGCGAGGTCCCACTCCCAGCTCCCGAGGTGGGCCAGTCGTTGGGCGTCGACGAGCTGCGCTTCCCGCTCGGCGAGGGACTCCTGAGCCTGTCGTCGCACGGTGACGTCGGTGAGGTTGACGACAGAGCCCACGATCTCGCCGGTCTCGATCGCGGTGCGCATCCGCACCTCGAGCACCCGGAGCTCGCCGTTGAGGGAGCGGAAGTGCTGCTCGCCGGCATCGCCTTGCTCGGTCACCCGAAGGGCGAGGTCCAGAGAGCAGAACCCGACCTCGCACACGTGGAAGGCGTGCAAGGGTCGACCGAGCAGCTGGCTTGCAGGGGCGCCCAGGAGCTCGGCCGCAGCGCGGTTGACGAACGTCAAGTCACCCCGGTCGTCGAGCAGGCAGATGCCTTCGGCCGAGGCCTCGAGCACCAGTTGGAGGCGTTCGGCGAGAAGGGCCTGGCGCTGCTCGGCCATGTGCCGCTTGCTGCGCTCAAGGGCGAACACGACGGAGCGCCGTACGGCGTCGGGGCCGTGTTGGCCCTTGACGAGGTAGTCCTGGGCTCCGAGCTCCAGCGCCTGTCGGCCCAGCTCGTCGTTGTCGTTGCCGGTCAGCACCACGATGGGGACGAGGGGGGCGGTACGGCGCAGTGCCAAGACTGCTTCGAGTCCCTTCGCGTCGGGTAGCGACAGGTCCAACACGATGCACCGGACGTCGCCCGGTGCCATCCGTGCGATGGCTTCAGCCGCAGTGGACAGGTGCTCGACCTCGAAGTCCTCAGGCAACTGTTCGCGCAGGCTTCGCCGTACGAGGAAAGCGTGGTCGGGGTCGTCCTCGACGAGGAGCAACACCCCGTGCGTCGTTCCCGGCAGGTGCAGGGCCGTGACGGGCAGGGAACTCACACGCGTACCTCGCGCAATCAATCGGGAGGACCGAGCCTGCCGTGTGCCAAGCCCTTGCCCCATAGCAAAGGAGGGCTACTCCTCCTGGCGTGTCGGACGTAGTCCTGCGAACAAGTCGTTCTCCGGCGCCGTCCGGTCAGCCGGGCGAAAGCGCACGAACTCCTCGACGCCGAAGGCTTCGGTGAACGACTCCATCGGGATCCGCAGGAAGAAGATGTTCTCCTGCTGGCTCACGTGCGCGGCCAGGGCGGCCCGCTTCGCGGCAGCGTTTTCACGGCAGTCGATGCTGGCAGCGATCATCTCGTCTTCCACGCCGAACTCGGATTCGTCAATGTCGGGCAGGTCGATCCCCGCAGCCTCCAACTGTGCGCGGAACACCGGCATGCTGCTGCGCCGGAAGGCGGGGAAATACACCTTGGCGTCCGAGCCCACCTGCTCCAGGGCCGCGAGGGTGATCCGGTGGGCCTGGATGTGATCGGGGTGGCCGTAGAACCCGAAGTCGTCGTAGGTCACCACCACGTCAGGCTGGTACTTGTTCAGCAACGCGACGAGGGGGGCAGCGGCCTCGTCCACGGGCATGGACCAGAAGGACCCGGGGGCGTCGTTGGTCTCCCAGCCCATCATCCCGGAGTCGTGGTAGCCCAGGGTCTCCAGATGGCTGATGCCCAGCACGACGCAACTGGCCTCGAGCTCGGCCAGTCGCATCGCCACGACGTCGGCCGTATCGTGGTCGTCGTCGCCCGGCTTGGCCGTCGGGGTGTCGCCCAACTCCCCATTGGTGCAGGTGACGAGCACCGTGCGTATGCCCTCGGCGGCGTACTTGGCCAGGATGCCCCCGGTCGTGGAGGCCTCGTCGTCGGGGTGCGCGTGAACGGCCATGAGGGTCAAGGGGCGCTCGGTCATGCCGTGACGCTACCGGCCACCCCGAACCTGCCGCGACCCTGCCTGGAGCGGAATGTCGGTTACGCCGCTCCGGTGCGTCGCCGAGTGATCGCGTCGACCGAGGCGGCGACGAGCAGCACCACGCCGGTGATCTCCTGCACCACGCTGATGGGCAGCCCGGGGTGCAACTGGATGCCGTTCGGGATCATCGCGATGACGATGGCGCCCACGAGCGCATCGCGTGGTTTGCCCCTGCCACCGAACAGTGAGGTGCCGCCGATGACGGCGGCCGCCACGGCGTACAGGAGGGTGTTGCCCTGGCCGAGCGCAGGCTGGGCGCCGCCACTGAAGTCAGCGAGGAAGAGCCCGCCGACGGCTGCCATCGCCGAGCAGAGCACGAACGCCATGATGCGCACGCGATCGACCGGGATGCCGGCGCGGCTGGCCGCTTCCCTGTTGCCGCCTATGGCGTAGAGGTGCCTGCCCCATGAGGTCCGCGTGAGCACGATGGTGAACACCACCATGAAGGCGATGGGGACACTCATCGCCCAAGGGATGCCCTTGATGGCCGGGCCGGGGTTGGGATTGCGGTTCTGGTTGAACCACCACACGACCAGCGCGCCGCCGACCACGAGTACGCCGACGCGCAGGGCCACCAACTCGACGCGGTCATAGGACACGCCTGCACGGCCACGACGCTGCTGGCGCAACGAGGTCGCCACGGCATACCCGCCGACGAGGACCAAGAAGAAGACCCAGCCCTGCGAGGGCGACATGTTCCGGTGCGTCATGGCGAACCACGGCTCGTAGCGGCTCGTGCCGATCGACTGGCTCTTGACGGCGTCGAGCGTGACGCCCACCCAGGTGAGGAACAGCGCCAGCGTGACGATGAAGGACGGGATGCCCAGCGCGGTGACGAGCACGCCGTTGAGGGTGCCGATCGCGACGCCGATGGTGACGGCGAGCGCGAACGCGAGCCACACGTTGCCCTCAGCCGCGCCGGTGAGTGCGAGCAGTGCACCGCCGGCCGCGATGCCCCCAACGGCCCACAGCCGCTTCCACACCGCGAGCCCCGCCGCCGCGAACATGCCGACCACCAGCGCGGTGAACACCCACCCGCCCAGGGCGGTGCGAAGGTCCCCTGACCGCAGGGCCTGCGCCGCGAAGCCGGCCGCCACGCCACCGGCCGCGCCCGCGGACAGGTCGATGTCACCGAGGATCAGCACGAACACCAGGCCCAGGGCGATGAGCGCGATGAACGAGGCCTGCGACATGAGGTTGCCGATGTTGTTCGCAGTGAGGAACAGCGGCGTCGTGCTGGCGAACAGGACCCCGATCACGAGCAGTCCGAGTACGGCGGGCAGCCCGCCTGGGTCGCCTCGCCGTACCCGCATCACGTAGTCCTGCAAGGCGCTGCGCAGGCCGCGGGGCTCGGTGTCCACGCGGAAGCTCGTGCGCGGGTCTTCGTCCTCGGTGAGCTCGGACGGGTCGGGAGCGGTATCGGTCGCCATCGCCAGCTCCTACGCGCTCTGCGCTGCGGTGGCCGGGGGCAGCCCCTTGGTCCCACTGCGGCCGGAGGTGATGAGCTCGACGACTTCGCTGGTCGTCGTTTCGGTCTTGAGCACCTCGGCCGCGATCCGGCCGAGGTAGAGGGCGTCGATGCGGTCGGCGACCTCCATGACGTCGTTCATGTTGTGAGAGATGAGTACGACGCCGATCCCGTTGTCCGCCAGCCGGCGCACCAGGTTGAGGACCTGACGGGTCTGCGCGACGCCGAGCGCTGCGGTGGGCTCGTCGAGGAAGACGAGTCTGCCGTTCCACAGGACGGCGCGGGCGATGGCCACGGTCTGCCGCTGCCCGCCCGACAGGCTGGCGACGGGCTGTCGGACCGAGTTGATGGTCCGGACGGCCAGGGAGCGGAGGGTCTCGCGGGCCTTGGTCTCCATCGCGGCGTCGGACAGGAAGGGTCCGTTCCTGATCTCGCGGCCTAAGAACATGTTCTGCGTGATGTCGAGGTTGTTGGCCAGCGCGAGGTCCTGATAGACGAACTCGATGCCGAGCGAGGAGGCCACGGCCGGCGACGGGATGGTCACCGGATGGCCCTCCCAGTACATCGTGCCGGAGTCGATCGGGTTGATACCTGCGATGCACTTCACGAGCGTGGACTTGCCCGCGCCGTTGTCGCCGACCAGGGCAGTCACCTCGCCGGGATAGACGGCGAAGTCCACGTCGTGGAGCACGTGCACGGCTCCGAAACTCTTGTTGAGCCCTTCGACACGCAGGATCGGCTCGGTCACGCGGAGCTCCGTTCGGATGGTGGTGGGGGCCCGCCGAAGCAGGCCCCCACCGACGGACCTTGGATCAGGTGATGCCGGCCGCCGTGCAGAGCGACTCGACGCCCTTGCACAGCTCTTCCTTGGTCACTGCCCCGGCTGTGATGACCGTGCTGATGTTCGCCTTGGTGATGGCGTCGGGGACGAGGAGCAGGGTCTTGATCTCCCTGTTCGCCTTGGGGTCGTTCATCGTCCCTGTCGTGAGGGCGTCCGCGCCCGCGATGTCGCCCTTCGCCAGTGCGATGGCGAGCTTGGCAGCGGCCTCGGCTTCCTTGCTCACGTCCTTGAAGACTGTCATGCACTGGTCGCCCGAGAGGATGTACTGCAGCCCCTGGATCGAGGCGTCCTGCCCGGTGACGGGCACCTTCAGGTTCTTGGACTTCAGGATCCCGATGGCGGCACCGCCGATGCCATCATTCGCGGCCAGTACGCCGTCCACCTTGCCGTTGTTCTTGGTGAGCAGCTGCTGGAAGTTGGTCGCAGCCGTGGCGTTGTCCCACTTGCTGACGTCCACCTCCTGGGCGATCGTCACCTTGCCGGCGGCGACGGCGGCGTCGAGCACCTCGTGGGCGCCCTTCTTGAACTCCACGGCGTTGTTGTCGATATCGGTGCCGCCGTTGAGCATGATGATCTGCGGGTTGGCCTTGGTGCCCAGGCAGTCCAACAGCCCCTGGCCCTGCAGCTTGCCGACGGAGACGTTGTCGAAGGAGACGTAGTAGTCGGCCGAGCCGCCGAGGTTCACGCGGTCGTAGTCGATGACCTTGATGCCGGCGGCCTTGGCTGCGGTTTCGACGCTGATGCCAGTTTGTGGATCAGACGGGTCGATGAGCAGGACCTTCACGCCCTGGGCGATCATCGACTGAGCGATGGAGACGAACTTCGCGTTGTCGCCCTGTGCGTTCTGGATGTCGGCCTTGATGCCCGCGTCGTCGAAGGCCTTCTTCAGCAGCGGGGCGTCGTACTGCGTGTAGCGGGCGGACGAGGTCGTGTCGGGCAGAATTACCCCCACGACGGGCTTGCCCGAGGAGGTGTCGGCGTTGTTGTCGCTGCTTCCGCAGGCGGTTGCAAGCACAGCCACTGTGGCCGTCACCGCGAGCGCAGAGAGTGCGCGCTTCGTCATGGTGGTCCCGTGCCTTCCGTGGGTCATCCGTGGTTCGTTGAGTTGACCTCCGCACCGTAACCCTCAATGTGATCTACGTCACATCGAAGTTTCTCCCGATACCGCCACAGTCCCCTCAAGGCGTCCTTCGCTCCCCGCGCGGACCCGGGCGAGATTGACGTCGTACCAAGGAACGGAGGTCTCGGCGAGGTCGCGAGCCAGCCGCTCGAGGGCACAACCGCGTAGGTCGGCTGGAAGGCGGTCGAGAGCCGGGACGGCGTCGGCCGACAGGATGGACAGGTACTCGAGGTCGATGCGGCCGGTCTGCTCATAGCGGGTCACGTCGTGGCTCGCGATGTAGGCGTCGGGATTGAAGGTGGCCAGAGACAGAAGGGCAACCGCGGCCAGGGCGACGACAGCGCGGGGTAGCCACGTGCTGGTCAGGCGAACCCCAGCCGCCAGCAGCAACAGGAAGGTTGCGCCGAGCGTGAGCTCCACCGCGTCGACGAAGAGCCGGAGCCGGGTGAACCCGTACTCGTGCTGGTAGAGCGACATGCGGTGGATGGCTGAGGCCACCACCACCAACGCGAGCAGGCAGAGCAACCGCCGAACAGCACCGTCAGCTGGACAAGGACGAAGCTGAGGAAGAGCAGGTCCAGACCGACAAGCGGGACGGCCCATTCCCACCGTCGGACGGGGCAACGGCCGCGCGCTCGTTGCGGTTCAGTCCCGGCTGGTGAAGGTAGGAGCGAGCCAAGCCTGGGAGTGCCGGTGAGTAGGGTTTTGATATGGATCAAGCCGCCCTCAGCGACGATGGTGGGCGTCTGAGTTGGTGTCGTCGTCGGGCGGTGAGCCAGCCGGAGCGCAGGCGACGTCCGCCCGGTGGAGCAGGCAGGGAGCGGCAATTCCTGCCTTCTCTGTTCCTGTACGGGGTGGTGTTGCTCGTAGGCATCATCTCGGCGTTCGGCCTTGCCCATGACCAACGACGCTCGGACCAGATACTGCGTGACCGCTTCGACGCCCGGTCAAGGTTGTCGGCGGGGTTCGTCGCCACGTTCGCTGCGCAGGTGCTGGAGCGCGAGCGACGGGTCGGGGAGCGACTTCTTGCCGGCGAGGTCGGCTCCCGGTTGGAGCCCGTTGTGGCCGCCTTCGGCTTTGAGGCAGCGTTGCTGGTCGGACCTGAGGGCACGCTGCTCATGACGTCCCCTGCTACCGACCGGTTACGGGGGACATCCATCACCGACTCCCGGCCGTACCTGCGCTCGGCCGTGGCGGGCGAACCGACGGTCTCCGATGTCTTGAGGTCGGCGGTCAATGGGGCACCGGTGGTGGCTTTTGCGGCGCCTTTCGAGACTGCAACGGGCCGTCGGGTGCTGAGTGGCACTTACGCGGTCTCCAACACGCCACTGCACGATTACCTCAAGGGCATCTCCAGCCTGGTGGGGTTCCAGGCCTTCATCGTCGACAAACGCGGCAACCTGGTGGCTTCCTCAGGCAACACGAACGGGTCGATCGAGCTCCTCAAGGACGAGGAGCCGACGGTTGCCGAGGCGCTAGGGCTCGGCCGTTTGGTCACGTCCGATGGTCGGGTCGTCTTCGGACATGCCGTGGTCGGCACGTCGTGGCAGCTGGTCACCGACGTGCCCGAGTCGGTGTTGCTCGCACCGACCCGTAGCCGCAACGTCTGGCAGTGGACGGGCCTGTCGCTACTTATCCTCATCGCGTTGTTCGCATGCTGGCTGGGGTTGCGCTTGCACAGCGACAGGCGCCAACTCAGGGCCGCCAACGCCCGGCTCGACGCGTTCGCCCACCTCGACGGGCTGACCGGCCTCAACGGCCGCCGCCGGCTCGACGAGCTTCTTGCCAGCGAGCACCAGCGGTGCAGCCGTCTGGGAAGCCCCCTGGCCGCGCTGCTCATCGACGTAGATCACTTCAAGAACGTCAATGACGCCTACGGGCACGGCGTGGGCGACGAGGTGCTCCGCGCGATCGCCGAGCGACTCAGAAACTGCACCCGTGAGGACGACAGCCTCGGCCGGTGGGGCGGGGAGGAGTTCCTCGTGCTGCTGCCGCTCACCAGCACCGAGGCGGCGCTTGCCATTGCGAACCGCATGCGACGCGCTGTCTCCGGGAGGCCGATCGACGCTGGTACCGGCGGGAAGCGACTCACGATCACGGTCAGCATCGGCTGCTGCAGCGATACCGCGGCCTCACCGTCAGCGTTGATCCACGCAGCTGACCGAGCTCTGTACGCCGCGAAAGCAACCGGCCGCGATCGTGTTGTCGCACAGGCCCCCAACCCCTCGGGCCAGCGGGACACGACGCACGAGTGATCGTCGTGGCCCATAGCCAGACGCTATGGGTGGGCCGCCAACGGCCCGACCGAAGCGATCAATGGCCGGCCTCGAGCACCTGCGGGGGAGCGCCCTCGGGTTCCGGAACCTCACGAGCTACATCGCCAGATGCCTACTTGAGACCGACGGGTTCAGACCCCGGCTACATCCTGCTTTGTGAAGAGGCGGCTAAGGACTGTCAACGGACCGCACCCGCGCCGAGGGGCCACACCTCCGAGGCGTGAGCCCTCACGTGAACTTGTCGCCGCGGACCACCTGCGCAGGCGACACCCACGCCACGACGGCGAACTGCGGGAAGTAGAGCTCGGCTAGCATCGTGAGCACCCGGTCGGCTGCCGCCGAAGACAGCAGCGTCTCGATGCGCACATTGGCGCCCTCCCAGTCGCTGGCGTCGACTTGGCTGCTCCCCTTGCCCCGACCCGAGGTGAGGGTCCACCCGCGCACACCGGCAGATTCCAGATCGCGCAGCAGACGAGCCTCGACCACGGCCTCGGCGACGATCGTCAGACAGACGACGGGGATGTTGCGCATGCGAGCCGAACCTCTCTGAAACGTCTCGGGTTCACTCAGCCAAGCGCTCGGGCGAGCGCCAGGTACAGGGGGATGCCGAGCACCAGGTTGAACGGGAACGTGATTCCCAGGCTGGTGGTCAGGTAGTACGCCGGGTTGGCCTGCGGTAAGGCCAGCCGGACCGCGGCCGGAGCCGCGATGTAGGACGCGCTGCCGGTGAGCACGCCGAGCAGGGCCGCTCCCCCGGGCGAGAGCCCCACCGCCGTTGCCACCAGAACGCCCAGCGAGCCGTTCAGGATCGGGATGGAGATCGCGGCGACGACCAGTCCCGGCCCTGCTGCCGGAACGTCGCGTAACCGGCGGCCGGCCAGCACACCGAGGTCGAGCAGGAACAGTACGAGCACGCCGGGGAACAGCGTGACGAAGAGCGGCGCGACGTTGTCGTAGGACCCCGGCGTCGACAGCGCTCCGATGGCCAGCCCGCCGGTCAGCAGCAGAATGCTGCGCCCGGTGAGCACCTCGCGGACCGCCTCGGCGCGGCCGGCACCGGCGGCCGCGGCGGCACCGCCGGCCAGCAGCAAGCCGACCAGGATGCCCGGTACCTCCAGCACGGCCAACAGCGTGGCGGCGTAAGCCTCGAATGGCTCCTCCTGGCTCTCCAGCAGGGCGACGGCCGCGGTGAAGGTGACCAGCGAAGTCGAGCCGTAGTGGGCGGTGACGGCGGCCCGGTCGACCGGGCTGAGCCGGGTGAGCGCCCGCAGTGCCCCCCATGCGATCAGCGGCGTGACGACTCCGAGCCCAACGGCGGCCAGCACCGGCACCGCAACCTCCGCGAGCCCTGCCTCCCGCAGCCCGGCGCCGCCCTTGAGTCCGATGGCCAGCAGCAGGTAGGACGACAGTGCGGTGTGGACGGGATCCGGCAGCCGGATGTCGCTGCGCAGCAAGGCGGCGAAGACGCCGAGCAAGAAGGCCAGGACGGCTGGCGAGGTGACGGTTTCGAGGGCGGCGGGCAAGGGCGCGGCCTCAGGAGGCTATCGGCATTCGGCACATATACGAACTCTACTACGCGTATCAAGCTACGTCTGATTAGGGGTATCGCTGAGGGCATCGAGCACGTCGTCCACCGCCCGGCCCTTGTCGAGTGGGTGGCGGAGCGGGCCGCCGAGCACGTCGTAGGAATTGCGGCGACCTTCCCGGGTGCGCCGCAAGTAGCCGGCGGTCTCGAGGTCGCCAAGGATGAGCTGGATAGCGCGTTCGGTGACCCCGACGGCGTCGGCGATCTCCCGCAGCCGCGCGCGCGGGTCACGGCGGACTACGAGCAGTACGTGGGCGTGGTTGGTGAGGAAGGTCCAGCCCCGTGCGGCCGGTGCGTCGTCGTCCGCCTCTGCCATGGCGCCGAGCGTACAGATGCCTCAGCCCCCTGAGCGCAGGCTGAGCGCCACTCCGGCGTGCGCCGCCTACCCAGCCCCCGCGCTCCAGGACCAGCTCGATGAGCAATCGTCGACGTCGTCGTCGATTGCCTCCGGCTGCTCGACGTCGGTGGCGGGCAGGAGCAAGTCGCCGTCGTCGCTGACCCGTGCCGAGCCGCCAGGTCGTGAGCGACAGCCTCGACGTGCGCCTACCTGTGAGACATACCGGTGACGCGGAGCGAGCAATCTGCGGTACGCGGCCAGGCCCTGCCAGCAGCCGACCGGCGGCGAGCGAGGGCCCGTTCCGGGTGGGAACGGGCCCTCGCAAGTGGTCCCTGGAGAGGGGCCAACAAGTCCGCATTTAGTCGGCAGAAGGCGGACTGTTGGCTCCGTGAGCGACCGGGCGTTCAGATGTCGTAGTAGAGCGCGAACTCGTACGGGTGCGGACGCAGTCGCAGCGCGTCGATCTCCTGGCTGCGCTTGTACTCGATCCAGGTCGAGATCAGATCCTCGGTGAACACACCACCCTCGAGCAGGTAGTCGTGGTCCTTCTCGAGCGCATCGAGCACCTCGCCGAGCGAGCCCGGGACCTGCGGCACGGAGGCCAGCTCGTCGGGGGCGAGCTCGTAGAGGTCCTTGTCGACCGGCGCCATCGGCTCGATCTTGTTCTTGATGCCGTCGAGGCCGGCCATCAGCATCGCCGAGAACGCCAGGTACGGGTTCGAGGACGGGTCGGGGCAGCGGAACTCAAGGCGCTTGGCCTTCGGGTTCGAGCCGGTGATCGGGATGCGGATGCACGCCGAGCGGTTGCGCTGGCTGTAGACCAGGTTGACCGGGGCCTCGAAGCCGGGGACCAGGCGGTGGTAGCTGTTGACCGTCGGGTTGGTGAAGGCGAGCAGCGACGGGGCGTGGTGCAGGAGCCCGCCGATGTAGTAGCGCGCCATGTCGGACAGCCCGGCGTACCCGACCTCGTCGTAGAACAGCGGCGCGCCGTTGCTCCACAGCGACTGGTGGCAGTGCATGCCCGAACCGTTGTCGCCGGCGATCGGCTTCGGCATGAAGGTGACCGTCTTGCCGGCGGCGTGGGCGGTGTTCTTGATGATGTACTTGAACAGCATCAGGTTGTCGGCGCTCTCCAGGAGCGTGCCGAACTTGTAGTTGATCTCGGCCTGGCCGGCGGAGCCGACCTCGTGGTGGCCGCGCTCGACGACCATGCCGGCCTCCTCGAGCTTGACGGCCATCTCGTCGCGCAGGTCGGCGTAGTGGTCGGTCGGCGAGACGGGGAAGTAGCCGCCCTTGGTGCGGGGCTTGTAGCCCAGGTTGCCGCCGACCTCCTCGCGGCCGGTGTTCCACGCTGCCGCCTTGGCGTCGATCTTGTAGAACGCCGTGTCCGGCCGGTCCTCGTACTGCACGGAGTCGAAGATGTAGAACTCCGCCTCGGCGCCGAAGAACGCGGTGTCGGCGATGCCGGTCGTCTTCAGGTACGCCTCCGCCTTCTTCGCGATGTTGCGCGG
>JBKJSN010000120.1:0-3166 GCA_046595815.1 Mycobacteriales bacterium | reverse complement strand
GCCGCGACGGCAGCGTCATCGAGACCGTCGACGCCCGCAAGCTCTGGAACAAGCTCGCCACCGCCGCGTGGGAGTGCGCCGACCCGGGGATCCAGTACGACGACACGATCAACGACTGGCACACCAACCCGGAGTCGGGGCGGATCACGGCCAGCAACCCGTGCAGCGAGTACATGAGCCTGGACAACTCCAGCTGCAACCTCGCCTCGCTCAACCTCATGAAGTTCCTGCGCGAGGACAACACCTTCGACTCCAAGCTGTTTGCGAAGGCCGTCGAGATCATCATCACCGCGATGGACATCTCCATCTGCTTCGCCGACTTCCCGACCGAGCCGATCGGGGAGACGACGCGCAACTTCCGCCAGCTCGGCATCGGCTACGCCAACCTCGGCGCGCTGCTCATGGCGACCGGCCACGCGTATGACTCCGACGGTGGCCGCGCGCTCGCCGGCGCGATCACGAGCCTCATGACCGGTACGGCGTACAAGAGGTCTGCGGAGCTCGCTGGCGTGGTCGGGCCGTACAGCGGCTATGCGCAGAACGCCGACGCGCACAAGCGCGTCATGCGCAAGCACGCCGCGGCCAACGACGCGGTGCGGGTCGTCGGCGCGGACGACGCGCGGATCCTGCACGAGGCGACCAAGGCGTGGCAGGAGTGCCTGGCGACGGGTGAGAAGAACGGCTGGCGCAACGCTCAGGCCTCGGTCATCGCGCCGACCGGCACGATCGGTCTGATGATGGACTGCGACACCACGGGCCTGGAGCCCGACCTGGCGCTGGTGAAGTTCAAGAAGCTCGTCGGTGGCGGCTCGATGCAGATCGTCAACCAGACGGTGCCGCGCGCGCTGCGTTCCCTGGGGTACCAGGAGGAGTCGGTCGAGGCGATCGTCGAGTTCATCGCCGAGCACGGCAACGTCATCGACGCGCCGGGCCTGAAGCCCGAGCACTACTCGGTGTTCGACTGCGCGATGGGCGAGCGCTCGATCTCCGCGATGGGCCACGTGCGCCTGATGGCCGCGATCCAGCCGTTCGTGTCGGGCGCGCTGTCCAAGACGGTCAACCTGCCCGCCGAGGCCACGGTCGAGGACGTCGCCGACGTCTACTTCCAGGGCTGGAAGCTCGGGCTCAAGGCGCTGGCGATCTATCGCAACAACTCCAAGGTGGGGCAGCCTCTGCAGTCGAAGAAGGACTCCGAGCGCACGACGGACGTCGAGGAGGTGGGCGAGGTGGCGCGGCTGACCCGCAAGCGCCTGCCCAAGCGCCGTACGTCGAAGACCACGTCGTTCTCCGTCGCCGGTGCCGAGGGGTACATGACGGCCGGGGAGTACGAGGACGGCACGGTCGGCGAGGTCTTCATCAAGATGAGCAAGCAGGGCTCCACGCTTGCCGGCGTGATGGACGCCTTCTCGATCTCGATCTCGATCGGCCTGCAGTACGGCGTGCCGCTCGAGGCCTTCGTGTCGAAGTACATCAACATGCGCTTCGACCCGGCCGGCCTCACCGACGACGCCGACGTGCGGATGGCCCAGTCCGTCATGGACTACCTGTTCCGTCGCCTGGCGCTCGACTACCTGCCTCTTGAGGTCCGGTCCGAGTTCGGCATCTTCACCGCCGAGGAGCGGGCCGCCACGGTGGCCTCTTCCTACGGCTCAGCGCCTGCAGTTGCTGACGACGTCGACGTCGAGGGGCTCGCCCAGTCGGTGCCTGCTGTAGCCGAGGTGCACGTGGATGTCCCCAAGGTCGGGTCGTCCACGGAGCTGCTCGAGGCCCTGACGGGCACGAGCGCGGACGCGCCGCTCTGCATGACCTGCGGCACCAAGATGCGCCCCGCGGGTTCCTGCTACGTCTGCGAAGGCTGCGGCAGTACCTCCGGCTGCAGCTGAAACGACTCCCGCGCTCCAGCGGGTGGTTCCAGTGAGCCGAGAGTTGCCTAGGTCGCAAGCCGCGAGGCAACTTCAACCACGCGGGACCGCCGCCGCCCCCAGCCCGTCGAGGGTCGGGGGGCGTCGGTCCGTGGCGGATAGTGCGGCCGCCCGGCGTGATTTCCCGCGCGCACCGCGGCATGTGCGGACGTCGTACCGATCGGATTCAGACGGTGACTCGAGCGCTCAGGGCTACAGGTTGCCAGAGCGCGGCCGCTCCGGACACGCATCGCGACGCCGCGTGCCATGCGCTGCGATCGCTGGTCAGTTCCGGTTGAGGCCGAACTGACGTGAGAGCAGCTTGCTCTTCCAGTAGGACTCGATGCGCTCGATCGTTTCGTCAGGGGTGTTCTCGTCGACGACCTCGAGCACCGACACCTGGTAGTGCCTGCGCCCCGTACGGGCAGCAGCCTTCAGCCCAACATCGCCGCCGTCACCGCCGTCTGCGTAGCTGATCCAGCGGCCCAGCAGGCTGTCTGCGCCCTTTGCCGAACCGACGTATTGATCGCCAGAGTTGAGATCGACGAGCAGGTACACGCCCTTGACGCTGCGCAGCACCTGCTGCCAACCGTTGGGCAGTGTCGGCACGTCATCGATCGGTCGGACGAACTCACGGAATCCCGGGAACCTGGGCTCGTACTGTTCCGTAATCTCAATGACCGGCTTCGCTTGGCTTGCGGCCCGCTGTACCCAGCTTCGCACCCCCGCGCCCCAGTCGATGACCGCGCGGTCCCGGTAGTCGGCCAGCTTGTCGACCAACTGGAGGTCGTACTTGAAGTGGCCCGAGGTGTCGTGCCGGACAAGGACGTCGACGCTGCCGGCCGGCAAGGTACCGACGGCGGCGACGCGGTAGAGGCCGACAAAGACTGTCTTACGGGCTTCGGTTACCACGAAGCTGGCGAGTAGGTCGTCGACTGGAAACCGATTCTTGCTCTGCACTGACTGGTAGTCCTCGAAGGCGTTTCGATCATTGCGCCACGCCTCGTAGAGGCGACCGGGGCGCAGACGGTTGTCCTGATGCCGCACCAGCCGCACCCGCGTGGGGTCGGTACCCCCGAGCACCAATAGGTCGTTGAACGTCAGCACCTGCACCTCCAGTGAAAGGGTCGGGCCATCGAGTCGACGCAGGCTCGCCCGACGTGCGATGACCGCGACAGACTCGAGACCCTCGCACTGACCTAACCGTAGGCCCGCGGACGCCCCCTCCCGCGCAGCGGCGGCATGAGCGGACGCGTCCGCCAGTT
>JBKJSN010000066.1:0-13516 GCA_046595815.1 Mycobacteriales bacterium | reverse complement strand
GGCTGCGAAGGGCTCCCCTCCGTCGACGGTGACCAGGTCACCCTGCAGGGTGACGTCGACGTTCCGGCCGCCGGGGACGACCAGGTGCCAGGCCAGCGCCGCCTCCCGGCCCGGACGCCACGCGGTGGGCTGGTCCCACAGGTCGGACCCGGTGGCCGCGAGCCGCTCCCGCAACGCGTAGACCGCGAGCACCCGGGCCGGCACCTCCTCGGTGATGAGCTCGTCGAGGTGGCGCTCGATGAACGCGGTGTCGAGCCGGCCGGCCCGCACCTCGGGATGCCGGATCAGCTGGCGCAGGAACGCCGTGTTGGTGCTGACGCCCAGGATCACCTGCTCGGCCAGGGCACGGTCGAGCTTGGCGAGGGCGCTCGCCCGGTCGTGGCCCCAGGCGATGACCTTGTTGAGCATCGGGTCGTAGGTCGAGCCGACGACCGTCCCCTGCTGGAGCGCCGAGTCGACCCGGACGTCCTCGCCGGTCGGCTCGTTGAGTCGGAGCACCCGGCCGCCGGTGGGCAGGAACCCGCGCGCGGGGTCCTCGGCGTAGGTCCGCACCTCCACGGCGTGACCGTCCAGCACGATGTCTTCCTGGGCCAGCCCCAGCGGCAGGCCGGCGGCCACGCGCACCTGCTGCTCGACGAGGTCGAGGCCGGTCACGAGCTCGGTCACCGGGTGCTCCACCTGGAGGCGGGTGTTCATCTCCATGAAGAAGAACTCGTCCGGCTTGTCCGCGCTGACGATGAACTCCACCGTGCCGGCACCGACGTACCCGACCGACTCGGCCGTCGCGACCGCCGAGGCACCGATGCGGGCCCGGGTCGCCTCGTCGAGCAGAGCGGAGGGGGCTTCCTCGACGACCTTCTGGTGGCGGCGCTGCAGGGAGCACTCGCGCTCACCGAGGTGGATCGTGGTGCCGTGACTGTCCGCCAGCACCTGCACCTCGATGTGCCGCGGACGCAGCACGAACCGCTCGAGGAACAGCGTGTCGTTACCGAAGCTCGACAGGGCGGTCCGTCGCGCGGACACCAGCGCCTCCGGGAGGTCAGCGGGCTTGTCGACCAGGAACATGCCCTTGCCGCCGCCACCTGCGGACGGCTTGACGAGGACGGGGTAGCCGACCTCCTCGGCCGCGGCGATCAGGTCGGCGTCCGTCATGTCAGGTTCGGTCCGGCCGGGGACGACGGGGACGCCGGCCTTGCTCACAGCCTGCTTGGCGCGGATCTTGTCGCCCATCACCTGGACAGCGCGCACGGGCGGTCCGATGAAGACGATCCCCTTGTCCGCAAGGGCTTGTGCGAAGTCCGCGTTCTCCGCGAGGAACCCGTATCCGGGGTGCACCGCCTCAGCGCCGGTGTCCAGGCACGCCTGCACCACCCGCTCGATCGACAGGTAGGACTCACGCGCGTTCGCGGGTCCGAGCCGCACCGCGACATCGGCCTCGCGGACGTGCCGGGCTTGGGAGTCCGCGTCGGAGTAGACCGCGACGGTGCGGATCCCCATGTCCCGCAAGGTCTTCATGACGCGGACCGCGATCTCACCGCGGTTGGCGACGAGCACCGTCCTGAACATGGTCACCTCGTGCTCCTGGTCGGCCATCACATGCGGAACGTTCCGTAGGAGACCGGCTCGAGCGGTGCGTTGGCAGCCGCCCCGAGAGCCAGTCCGACCACCGTACGCGTGTCGAGGGGGTCAATGACGCCGTCGTCCCAGAGCCGGGCCGTCGAGTAGTAGGGGTTGCCCTGGTCCTCGTACTGCTGCCGGATCGGCTCCTTGAAGGCGTCCTCGTCCGCGATGCTCCAGTCGTCGCCGAGCTGGTCCCGGCGGATCGTGGACAGCACGCTGGCGGCCTGCTCACCGCCCATGACGGAGATGCGGGCGTTCGGCCACATCCAGAGGAAGCGCGGCGAGTAGGCCCGGCCGCACATCGAGTAGTTGCCGGCCCCGAAGGACCCACCGATGACCACCGTGAGCTTCGGCACCCGGGCGCAGGCGACGGCCATCACCATCTTGGCGCCGTGCTTGGCGATGCCACCGGACTCGTACTCGCGGCCGACCATGAAGCCGGTGATGTTCTGCAGGAACAGCAGCGGGATCTTGCGTTGGTCGCACAGCTCGATGAAGTGCGCGCCCTTCATGGCCGACTCGGCGAACAGCACGCCGTTGTTGGCGATGATCCCGACCGGGTGTCCGTGGATCCGGGCGAACCCGGTGACCAGGGTCGCGCCGTACTCCTTCTTGAACTCCTGGAAGCGGCTGCCGTCGACGAGGCGCCCGATGACCTCGCGGACGTCGAAGGGAGTGCGCGGGTCGGCGGGGACCACGCCGTAGAGCTCGCTCTCGTCGAGGACAGGCGGCTCGGACTCGGCGGACGTCCAAGGCGTCTCGCTGCGAGGACCGAAGGTGCTGACGATGCCCCGCATGATGCGCAGCGCGTGGGCGTCGTCGTCAGCGAGGTGGTCGGTGACACCGCTGGTCTTGCTGTGCAGCAGGCCGCCTCCGAGGTCCTCGGCCGTGACGACCTCGCCGGTCGCGGCCTTCACCAACGGCGGGCCGCCGAGGAAGATGGTGCCCTGGTCGCGGACGATGATGGCCTCGTCGGACATGGCCGGGACGTAGGCGCCGCCGGCCGTGCACGATCCGAGCACGGCCGCGATCTGCGGGATGCCGCGCGCCGACATGGTGGCCTGGTTGTAGAAGATCCGGCCGAAGTGGTCGCGGTCGGGGAAGACGTCATCCTGCTTCGGGAGGAAGGCACCGCCAGAGTCGACGAGGTACAGGCACGGCAGGTTGTTGGCCAGGGCCACTTCCTGCGCACGGAGGTGCTTCTTCACGGTCAGGGGGTAGTACGTGCCGCCCTTGACGGTGGCGTCGTTCGCCACGACCACGCACTCACGGCCCTGGACCCGGCCCACTCCGGTGATGAGGCTCGCGCCCGGGGCGTCTCCGTCGTACATGCCATGAGCTGCAAGGGGACTGAGCTCAAGGAAGGAGCTGCCCCGGTCGAGCAGGGCGTCGACCCGCTCTCGCGGCAGGAGCTTGCCGCGGGCGATGTGCTTGCTGCGTGCGCTCTCCGGGCCGCCCTGGGCGGCCTGCTCGAGGTCCTTGCGGAGCTGCGCTGCGAGCTCGCGATGGTGCGCGTCGTTCTTCGCGAAGGCCTCACTGCCGGGTACGGCGGCGGTACGAAGGACCGGGGTGTCCACGCTTGCTCCCTCTTGTTAGGGATCGCTAACCTGGGTTATGTTAGCGATCCCTAACCATCCGGAGCAAGCGGTGACCTCTCCCCGCCAGGAGCAGCTCCTACGCGAGGCTGCCCGGATGTTCGCGGAGTACGGCTACCACGGGGTCTCGATCGAGGATCTGGGCTCTGCCGTCGGGATCAGCGGGCCGGCGGTGTACCGGCACTTCTCCTCCAAGGACGCCCTGCTCGCCGACCTGCTCGTCGGGATCTCCGAGGACCTGCTCGAGGGCGGTCGGGTCGAGGTCGCCGGGTCGCGCAGCCCCGCAGAAGCCTTGGAAAGGCTGGTCGATCGGCACCTTGCGTTCTCGCTGTCCGAGCCCGACCTGATCCGCGTGCAGGACCGCGACCTGGCGTCGCTCGCGCCCGCCGACGCGCATCAGGTGCGTCGGCTGCAGCGGTCGTACGTCGAGCTCTGGGTCGACCAGCTCGTGCCGCCGCTTTCGCGCGGGGAGGCGCGGGCCCGCGCGCACGCGGTCTTCGGGCTGCTCAACAGCACGCCCCACCTGTCTGAGGCCGGCGACTACGCCCCCGTCCTGCGCACCATGGCCCTGGCCGCCCTCCGCGCCTGAGCCCCGTCTACGGGTGGCCTCCAGTGATCACGACGAGGCCGAGGATCAGAAGCGGGACGACATCCGCCGCTCCGCGAAACGTGTCAACTGCTCGACTCACCTTCGGCCGCCCGGTCACGACGCCAGGCTAGGGCCGCTCCCGGGTCGAGAACACGGGTCTCACTCGGCTGGTGCGACGCTTTCCCGTAGCCGATTTACTGCCGTCTCAAGTGGTCCGAGATCGCGCGTCACGGTCCCGGTGACATGGCTGTGCTCGGTGTCCGAAGTAGTGGTGCGCAAGGCGGTCACGCATCCGTGCGATCGCGTTCCAAGGGAGGTCTGGTCCGCTCGCCAACAACTCATCGGGGAGACCCTTCACTGCCTCGCCGATCTCCATGAGCCGCGCTCGCACGGGGTCGAAGATCAGTCCGTCGGCGAGATCGCCGCGATGGCATCCAAGATGTCCTGGAGCCGCTCGGTGTCACGAGGGCTCACAGCGCGATGGCCTCGGTGAGTGCTTCGGCACGCACCCGCGGCTTGAGCCCTTCAGACGTAGCCAGGTCGACCTCGACGTGGAGGATGCGCTGGAATGCTTCCTCCAACGCCAGAAGGGCGAAAAGACCTGTGTCGCCGGGCAGGTCGATGAGCAGGTCGACGTCGCTGGACGGGGTGTCCTCGCCGCGAGCGACGCTGCCGAAGACCCGAAGATTGCTGCCACCAGCGGCCGCGGCCGCAGCGATAAGGGCTCGGCGATGGCGTCGCAAACGTCGGCCGAGCGGCGTGTTAGGCAGCCCTCGCACGGACGGGTCCGTGCGGAGCAGCTCCAAAGACAGCTGGTGGCCGGTTCCCTCGACCAATCTGGCAAGGGTGGGCAGCGCTGGTTCGCGCTTGCCAGCCTCGTACTCACTGACGACGCTTTGCGGCACACCGGCTCTCCGAGCGAGGTCTGACTGCGAGAGCCCAGCACGAGTCCGTGCCTCGCGCAGCAGGGCACCGGCGTCCATGTATCGATCCAATCGAGTTTTGCCGATGAGGTTAGAGGGACCCGAGAGAAAATCCACCGCGGCGCAGGCCCGGCCTCAGGTGGGTCGGGGGCGGAAGGTCCAGGCGTCGAGGACGGGGCGCGGCGGTCGGTCATAGGTCTGGCCGCAGGGCGTGGTCCAGCGGAAGGTGCCGTCGGCGAGGCGCACGACGCGGAAGCAGTCGTGCTTGCCCTGGTGGTGGTACTCGCACTCGTCGGCGAGGTTCACCTCCTCGGTGCTGCCGCGGGGCCAGGGGATGAGGTGGTCCTTGTGGCAGCGCCGTGCGAGTCGGGTGCAGCCGGGCCAGACACACGTGCGATCGCGCAGCTCCAAGTGCCGCTTGAGGCGACGGGGTACGGCGTAGGACTCGGTGCTCAGGTCGAGGTAGCGAACCGGGTCGGTCGCGATCCGGTGCAGCGCCTGGCCGAGCCCGGCGGCAGACCAACCGCCAGCCACGGTGGCGGGCGGGGTCGCGGGCTGGCTGCAGGTCCTGGAAGACGAGGCTGGCGCGGTCCGCTCGGCGTAGACGGCGGCGCGGTCGGTGTTCGCCTCGACCCAGGCGAGGTCGTCGGGATCCGGGACGTCCGCGTCGGGGGCATCCGGCTCCAGCACCGCCTCGTCCGCAGGGTCGTGGGTCGGCGCTGCGGGCACGCGCGCTGGCGCCAGGGGCGGGCGCTGGTCCGGGCGGTGCACCCGGGAGTCCACGGCGACGAGCACACCGGTGGCGTCGTCCACCACCACGCGGCGCAGGGCCGCGCCGGCGGCGACGATCTCGCGGGCCTGCTCTGCGGGCACCGGACCCAACCCCACGATCTCACCGGGCAGCTCGTCCTCGCCGTTCAACGTCGACAGCGCAACCAGCACCTGCGCCTGCCACTGCTCGGGCTGGACCCGCCCGCACACCAGCGCATGCAGGGTGTCGAAGCGGCGCTGGGCGAGCGTCCGATCGTCCTCGGGCCCGGCCGGGGCCGCGCTCATCGTGTCCAGGCAGGCCATCATCTCGGCCACCCGCGACGCCGGCCCGAACGCCATCAGGGAGGCACCGCCAGGGCCGTCGGGGTAGCTGCGCACATCCCGGTCGTTGTGCGCCTTCGCGGCCTGCTCGGCCACGAGGTCAGGGAACAGCACCAGCGCTGCCGTGCGGACCGCAGCCCGTAACTGCCACGGGGTGGTGCGTCGCGCACAGCGGGCCAGCACCAGGGCAAGGACCTGATCCTGCTGGTCTCGGGTCAGGTCGAGGCCGACCAGCTCCTCCAGCGCGGCGTCGGCGTGCTCGAGCAGCCACGTCCCGTCCGCGACCAGCCCGTGCACGGCGGGGAAGGCCGCGAACATCTGGGCGGCCTCGACGCGGTTGCGCCCCTGCCGCGGCGACAGGCCCAGCAGCAGCCCGACCTCGTCCCCCACGTACCTCCTGGTCAGCCCGCCCAGGTCCTCCCGCGACAGGGCGTCGAGCTCCAGTCGCTGCTGGAGGCGCAGGACCGCGATCTGCTCCTCACGAGCCCGCACCACGTCCAGCCGCAGCGCGCGACGGGTCGCCGCGTCGAGAGGGGGTGCGAGCTCGGACATGGCTAGAACATACGAGCAGTAGAGCAGTAGCCCGTGAAACGAGAACTACTGCTGTGGAACGTGAAGCATGGTCCACAGGCTGCTCCGCAAGAGGAGAACCAGACCGCCTTCCGTGCCCTGCCGCTGAGCTTCCGACGTACGGGAAGGTTGCGGGGTGGACCTGCGTTGTAGATGATTGCAACAGCAACTACTCCGAGGAGCACCCCATGCCTGCCGTGACCGCCGACACCCTCGCCCTGCCGCGCATCCCCCGCGCCGGCCTCGGCGACACCGAGCGTGCCGTGAAGCAGGTGACCACCGCGCCCACCGGCCACGAGGGCGAGGGATTCCCTGTACGGCGGACGATGTACGGCATCCCGACGGCCGACCTGGACCCGTTCATCATGATGGACCAGATGGGCGAGGTGGAGTACGCACCCGGCGAGCCCAAGGGCACCAACTGGCACCCGCACCGGGGCTTCGAGACCGTCACCTACATCATCGACGGCGCCTTCCAGCACCAGGACAGCCACGGCGGCGGCGGCTTCATCACCGACGGCGCCACGCAGTGGATGACTGCTGGCGGAGGGATCCTGCACATCGAGACGCCCCCGGCCGCTCTGGTCGAGAGCGGCGGCACGTTCCACGGCGTGCAGCTGTGGGTCAACCTGCCGTCGAAGCTCAAGATGGTGGCTCCGGCGTACCAGAACCTCGAAGGCGCCGACGTGACGCTGCTCGGCTCCGACGACGGTGGTGCTCTCGTGCGCGTCATCGCGGGCGACGTCGCGGGCCACAAGGGACCGGGCTCGACGCGGACACCGATCGCTTTCGCGCACGCGACCATCGCCCCCGGCGCGCAGCTGAGCCTGCCGTGGGAGCCGACGTACAACGCCCTGGTCTACGTGCTCGCCGGCAGCGGTCGCGCCGGTGTCGAGGGCCGGCCGGTGCGCACCGGTCAGATGGTCGTCTTCGGCAAGGGCGACCACCTCACGATCGCCGCCGACGACACCCAGGAGGCGAGGTACGGCGCCCTCGAGGTGCTCGTTCTCGGCGGGGAGCCGATCCGCGAGCCCGTGGCGCAGTACGGCCCGTTCGTGATGAACACGCGCGAGGAGCTGCAGCAGGCCGTGGAGGACTACCAGCGGGGCCGGCTCGGCGTGATCCCGCCGGATGCGCTGATGCCGCACGTGTACGGCGAGCCTGTGGTCCGATAGGAACGTGCGCCAGCTCCTGCCCGAGGTCCGCGACCTCGCTCCTGCCGACCTGTTCGACCTGTACGACCAGGCCGGGCCCTTCCTCCGCGCGAACTTCGTGTCGTCCGTCGACGGCGCCATCGCGATCAAGGGCCGGTCGGAGGGTCTGGGCAGTCCGGCGGACAAGGCCGCCTTCCGCGCGCTGCGGGCCACGTGCGACGCCATCATCGTGGGGGCGGGGACGTTGCGCGCCGAGAACTACGGCGCCGTGCACTTCGGGGCAGCGGCCTCCGCCTGGCGGGCAGCGCACGGCTTCGCCCCCCAACCGCCTGTGGTCGTGGTCTCCCGCTCCGGCGAGCTCGGCAGTGGTCGGGTCCTCGAAGGTCCCGTGCTGCTGTCGGCGCCGCGGGGTCCTGAGGGCGTGGAGCTGCTGCCGACCGACCCCGCCTCCCTGGTCGCCGCCTTGCACGAGCGCGGTCTGACGCGCCTGCTGTGCGAGGGTGGCCCCGCGCTGCTGACCACCCTGTTGCGCGCCGGCCTGGTGGACGAGCTGTTCCTCACCACCAGCCCCCAGCTCGTCGGCACGGGTCCGTACCTGCTGCACGGGTTGGACTCGCCGTACCCGCTCCGGTTGGTGTCGCTCGTGCACGCCGACCCCGGGGTGCTGCTGGGCCGGTGGTCCGTCGTACGTTCCTCGGGTGACTGAACCCACCACCCTGCCCGGCTTCGACGGCCTGCTCGGCCTGGAGCTGCTTTCCTCCACCAAGGACACGACCGTCGCGCGACTGGTCGTCACGGCCGACCACCACCAGCCCTTCGGGCTGCTGCACGGCGGTGTGCTCTGCGCGATCGTCGAGACGGTCGGCAGCGTCTCGGGATCGGTCTGGTACGGCGGGCCGGTGGTCGGCACGAGCAACCACACGAACTTCCTGCGTGCCGTCCGGGGCGGGACGGTGACCGCGACGTCGACACCGATCCACCGCGGCCGCACGCAGCAGCTGTGGGAGGTCGACATCACCGACGAGGAAGGCCGCCTGGTGGCCAAAGGCCAGTTGCGCCTGGCGAACCTCGATGCGGGCGCGGACCTCGCGAAGGCCTAGTCGAACTTCCGAAACAGGCTCTTTCCGCTGGTCTGCTTGAGGATTGCGCCCTTCTTGAGGCGGTCCTTGGTGGTGCAGCCCTTGGTCTTCAGGCAGCCGTCGGCGAACGCGATGACCACGCGCCCCTGGCCGTCGAGGACCATGTCGTTGAAGTCCAGCAGGTTCCGGTCGCTCTCCGGCCCGGTCACGCAGGACGTGCCGCCGGTGCAGATCGAGCCCACCTGCACAGGGCTGCCGGGCGTCGCGTCGTAGGTCTTCCAGGTGCGGCCGCGGTCGTAGGTGTAGGAGACATACATCCGCCACGTCCCGAAGAACGACTTGTTCTTGGCGGGGTTGCCGGAGTCGGTGCTGCCGAGGTACGCAACGGCCGCGCGGTCTCCATCACCGGCAACGGCCAGCGGGAACCGAGACACGTGGACACCGAGCTGCCTGCCCATCGGCACGGGCGAGGTCCAGTGGGCGCCCTTGTCACGGCTGACCGACACGTGGACGCGCCCGCCGCCGTCGACGTTGTCCTTGCTCCCCCAGGCTGCGTAGACCGTGCCGTCACTACCGACCCCGAGCGAGGGGTGCCCGGAGTCGCCTGCGGTCGCCTGCGGGATGCTGCGCTTGGTCCAGGTGAGGGCGTTGTCGGTCGTCACGAACACCGCCTGGTCACCAGCCTCGTGACTGCAACCGTCGGGCATGAGGTACGTCGTACCGTCCGGTGCCGACTTGATGTGGCCGACGATCGGCGAGCAGCTCTCGTTCGGGTCGCTGAACACCGGGTGGGACGGGCCGTAGGTCAGACCCCCGTCCTGGCTCACGCCGCAGTTGAGGGTCGCCAGGTCGTTCGTGCAGTAGTAGACGACGTTCGGGTACGCCGGGGTGGTCGGCAGGGCCGTCGCCTTTCCGGACCCCATGGTCTGGTGGTCGAAGGAGATGCCGAGGGCGCAGCCCACCGGTGACTGGGTCCAGTTCTTGCCGAAGTCGTCGCTGTAGGCCTGCGCCGAGCAGCCTTGTGGCATCAGCTGGTTGATCCACACACGGTTCGTGGTGCGGTCCTGACGCAGGATCGGGTCACTGGACTGCACCCCCTCCACGGGCGGCTGCACCGGCGTCCACGTCGACGAACCACCCTTTCCGAAGCCCTTGACCAGCAGCGTCTGCAGGCCGCACTGGTAGAGGACCTCGCCCGTCGTCGGGTGCACGGCGAGGGTCGGCTCGCCGCAGGAGTCGCCGATGCCGGTCTGGCTGTAGATGCCGAAGACGGGCACCCCTGCCGGGTTCTGCTTCAGGGTCCGGATGACGCCGGCCACCGGCTCCGGCGCGCCGGTGACCAGGTCGACGCCTACCGGCGAGGTGTACTGCACGAAGGTCGGCGCGCTGCTCTTCGGCCCCGCGACTGCCGTGAGCGCGAGGGGGACGGACAGCGCAGCGACGACGAGCGGCAGCAACGAGCGGGAAACGCGCACAGGGACTCCAGGTGTAGGTGCTCGCTGCTGCTTCGCCGCGGGGGGCCGCGCTCCTGCCTCACCCGAGGGTGGCGAGCACCTCTTCGACCGGATCGCCCAGACGATCCCTGAGCGCGAACACCGCTGCTGCGTTGCTGAAACCGACGACCCCGGTCACCCGCCCGTCGCGGGAGTAGACGGCGAGCGGCCGCTTGCGCGGCCCCGCCTCGACGACCACGACGTCATCGCCCGGCTCCATCGCGCCCAACCCCTGCAGCTTCACGTCGTACTGGTCGCTCCACCAGTACGGCGGGTCGGCGGGCGCGACGGGCTCCCCCAGGATCGAACCGGCCACCGCCTCAGCCTGCCGGGCCGCGCTGGTCCAGTGCTCGTGTCGCGTCCCTCCCCAGCGCGCGACATCGCCGACCGCCCAGACGCCCTCGGCCGCCTGGCCCCGAGGGTCACACCCCACCCCGTTGTCGAGGTCCAGTCCGCTGCCCACCAGCCAGCCCGTCGTCGGCGCAACGCCCATCGCCTCGAGTAGCGCATCGAGTTCGAGCACGCTGCCGTCACCGAGCTCGAGGTGCGTCGCGCTCGCTTGGGCGACGGAGGTCCCCAGGTGGAAGCGGACACCGTGCTCCTCGTGGAGAGCCTGCATCCGGGGGGCCACCTGCTCGCCCAGCACCCGCACCAGCGGCTTGGCCAGCAGGTCGACCACGTGCACCTCTGCGCCCTTGGTACGGGCGCTCGCCGCGACCTCGCAGCCGATCAGGCCGGCGCCGACGATGCCGATCACCTTCCCCGGCGCGAGCAGCGGCGCGAGCTCCTTGGCGTCATCGAGGGTGCGCAAGACGTGGCCGGGAGATCCCGGCAGCCGGCGTGGGGTTGCGCCGGTGGCGATGACGACCTGGTCGAAGACAACGGGGCCGTGCACGGTCTGCACCTGACGGCCCGCGACATCGAGCCCGGTCACCGCAACTCCGAGCTGCAGGTCCAGGCCCAGCTCGGCGTAGCCGGCCTCGGGGCGCAGCAGCATCGCCTCACGCTCTCCGCGCAGCACCTGCTTGGACAGCGGCGGTCGGTCATAGGGCAGATGGATCTCGTCCCCGATCAGGACGAGCTCACCATCAAAACCCTTGTCCCGCAGCGCTTCTGCGGTCCGCAAACCGGCGAGACCAGCACCGACGACGACGACCTTCACGCGCCGTAGGCCTTGGGCGTGCCGTAGGCATCGACCTGGGTTGCCGCCCTGGCGACCAGCTCAGGGACGACCCGGTCCATCTCGCTGACGTCGAAGGGGCCTTCCTTCTCATGCGCCGGCCCCGGGCGCCAGCCCTCGGCCACACTCAGGTGGCCGGCCCGGATGTTGAAGACCTGCCCGTTCACCGTCGCCAGCGGAGAGGCGAGCCAGACGACCAGGGCGACGAGGTTCTCGGGTCCGCCTGGGTTCTTCCACCCCGTGCGCGCCTCGAGCTCGTCGAGACGTTCCTTGTAGCCCGTGAGCCCCTCCGTCATGGCCGTGAGGGCACTGGGCGCGATGGCGTTGGCCAGCACGCCGTACCGCCAGAGCTCCTCGCCGAGGATCTGTGTGAAGGCCGCAATGCCCGCCTTGGCGGCGCCGTAGTTGGCCTGCCCGACGTTGCCGTAGATGCCGCTGGGGCTGGAGGTGTTCACGATCCGGGCCACGCGCTGCCGACCGCCCTTGGCCTCCGCTCGCCAGTAGGCGACCGCGTGATGGGTGGGGCCGAAGGTGCCCCGCAGGTGGACGCGCATCACGGCGTCCCAGTCCTCGAAGGTCATGTTCACGAACATCCTGTCGCGCAGGATGCCTGCGTTGTTCACGAGCGCATCGAGGCCACCGAAGGACGAGATCGCCTGATTCACAAGGCGTCCGGAGCCTTCGGCATCGCTCACGTCGTCGGTGTTCGCGACCGCCTCCGCCCCGGTCGCGGTCAGCTCCTCGACGACCGCGTGGGCGTTGTCCGCATTGACGTCGTTGACGACGACGCGGGCACCCTCGGCGGCGAGCAGCAGAGCCTCCGCCCGCCCGATGCCGGCACCCGCCCCGGTGACGATGACGATGCGACCGTCCTGGGAGCTCACGGCGCCACCACCGTCCCGGCCGCGATGAGGGCTTCCAGACGGTCGTCGGTCATGCCGAGCTCCTTGGCGATCTCGCGGGTGTGCTCGCCTGGATAGCAGGCGGGGCCTTGCACGCCTAGCGGAGTCCGCGAAAGGCGCGGTGCGGGCGCGGGCTGGACGATCCCGTCGTACTCGGCGAAGGTGCCTCGGGCGACCAGGTGCGGGTGCTGGGTGCGCTCCTGCCAGTCGAGGACCGGCTGCACACACGCATCGGTGCTGCCGAGCAGGTCAGCCCACTCGTCGCGGGTCCGGGTGCGCCAGTGGGCCGCCCACTCCAGCTTCAGCTCCGGCCACTGGTCCTGGGCGCCCTGCAGGAAGCGGCTGTCGTCCTGCCCCTCGCGGAAGCCGGTCAGCCGCACGAGCTCGGCGTAGAACTGCGGCTCCAGAGCACCCACCGAGACC
This sequence comes from Mycobacteriales bacterium, assembly GCA_046595815.1. Taxonomy (GTDB): domain Bacteria; phylum Actinomycetota; class Actinomycetes; order Mycobacteriales; family SCTD01; genus RYN-111. The sequence goes on along the minus strand of JBKJSN010000066.1, from coordinate 896 downwards.
CACTTGCCGTCGGAGCAGGGGTACACGTCGTACCAGGGGGCAGCAGTGTCCAGCAGGTTGGCCCCCCGTTTGGTGGCGTCCCAGACGCCCATCTGCGTCAGGGCGGTGAACATCGTCGTGAGCACGCTGACGCCGTCGACCATGGCTGCGTCGACGACCTGGCCCTGACCGCTTGTCCGCGTCTCGAGCAGCGCGGCGAGCACCCCCATGACGAGGAACATCGACCCGCCGGCGTAGTCGGCGGCGAGGTTGAGGGGCGGCGTCGGGGCCTCGTTCTCCCTGCCGATCGCCCAGAGCGCCCCGGTGAGCGCGAGATAGCCGTTGTCGTGGCCGGCCACCTGCGCCAGCGGGCCCTCCTGGCCCCAGCCGGTCATCCGGCCGTAGACCAGGCGGGGGTTGGCCTCGAGGCACTCGGAGGGGCCCAGGCCGAGGCGCTCCGCCACGCCAGGCCGGTAGCCCTCGACGAGCACGTCGGCGCGGGAGATCAGGTCGAGGACGAGCGCGCGGCCGTCGGGGTCCTTCAGATCGACCGAGAGCGATCGCTTGCCGCGATTGACGACGTCCTTGCGGTACCCGTGGCCGAGCTGCAGCCCACCCGGCACGGTGCGGTCAACCCGGATCACGTCGGCCCCGAGGTCGGCCAGCAGCATCGCGGCGAAGGGCGCCGGGCCGATGCCCGCAAGCTCGATGACGGTGGTCCCGGACAGCGGTCCTTGAGGAGAAGCAGTCACCGCGTCAGCATGCCGCACCCACCCAGAGGGGGTACGGCGAGTGGTGGGTCAGTCGGTCCGGAACTGGGCGATGGAGGAGCGGAGCTCAGCGGCCAGCACGTTCAGCTGCGCAGCGGCGGCCGCTCCCTGACGGGAACCCACGGCGTACTGCCGCGCGACGTCCGA
>JBKJSN010000056.1:0-19000 GCA_046595815.1 Mycobacteriales bacterium | reverse complement strand
GCGCCAGACGACGGGGGTGTTGTCCTTGGTGAACATCCCGATCGAGATGACCTTCACGCCGTACGCCGTCGGCGGCATGATCATCGACTCGACCTGGGTGGGGCGGTGCTGGACGCCCAGCATGCGCGGGATGCTGAAGCCGTAGATGTCGGCGTCCAGGACCCCGACGTTCAGTCCCTTCTGCGCCATCGCCGCCGCCAGGTTGACCGTCACGCTGGACTTGCCGACGCCGCCCTTGCCGGACGCGACCGCGAGGTTGGCGGTGACGGAGCTCTTGCCGACACCGCCCTTGCCCGACGCGACGGCGTACGGCGTGAAGGTCATCTCGATCGGGATGTTCACCAAGGACAACACCCCCGTCGTCTGGCGCGGACCGATGCTGCACCGCGCCCTGCAGCAGTTCCTCGCGGACGTCTACTGGGGCGACCTCGACTACCTGCTCATGGACCTGCCACCCGGCACCGGCGACATCGCGATCTCGGTCGCGCAGCTCGTGCCCACCGCCGAGATCCTCGTCGTCACGACGCCGCAGCTCGCCGCGACCGAGGTGGCCGAGCGCGCCGGGTCGATCGCGCTGCAGACCCACCAGCGCATCGCCGGCGTGGTGGAGAACATGAGCTACCTGCCCTGCCCGCACTGCGGCGAGGCGATCGACGTCTTCGGTTCAGGAGGCGGCCAGGCCGTCGCCGAGTCGCTGTCGCGCCTGCTCGGCGCTGACGTCCCGCTGCTCGGCCAGGTACCCCTCGACAAGCGGTTGCGCGAAGGCGGCGACAACGGCCGCCCGCTCGTGCTCGAGGACCCCGACGCGCCCGCGTCCAAGGAGCTGCTGACCATCGTGGACACCCTCACCGGCCGTCCTCGCGGGCTGGCCGGCATGTCGCTCGGCCTCACGCCGGCAAAGCGCTAGGTCGTCTCCGGGTCCCACGGGACGGGCTCGCCCGGCGCGAGCGTGCGCCGGCGCGGCGCCTCGAACGGCTCGTCCTCGAACAGGTTGCGCCGCACGATCTCCCGCGGGTGCAACGAGCGCAGGTCCAGGTCGGCGACCTCTGGGCCCAGCTCGTCCTTGAGGTCCTGACCCATCTCCTTGAGGTAGACCCGCAGCTTGCGCAGGGTCCGCCCTGCGTCCGCGGCCAGCCCAGGTAGCCGCTCGGGCCCGAACAGGAACAGGCCGAGCAGCATGATGACGACCGTCTCCGGCCAGCCCAACCCTCCGAACATGGGATGAGCCTACGAGGGGTTCTTGTCCTGCAGCACGACGCGCACCGTCACGCGCACGCCGTCACGGATGATGGTCAGCGCGACCTTCTCGCCGACGTCGTGGGTGCGGACGGCCACGACGAGCTCATCGACGCTCAGGATCGCCCGGTCTCCGACCCGCGTGATGACGTCACCGACACGGATCCCGGCGGCCTTCGCCGCGCCGCCGGCGACGAGCTCGAGGACGCGTGCGCCGCGAGGGCCCTTCCCGTCGTTGCCCACGGTCTGTGCCTGTACGCCGATAACCGGGTGCGAGGCACGCCCCGTGCGGATGAGCTGCTGGGCGATCGAGCGGGCCTCGTCCACGGGGATCGCGAACCCGAGCCCGATGCTGCCCGCCTGCTCCTGAGCGCCGGGGTCGGACAACGACGCGATCGCTGAGTTGACCCCGATGACCCGCCCCGCGAGGTCCACGAGCGGTCCGCCGGAGTTCCCCGGGTTGATCGCCGCGTCGGTCTGGATCGCGTCGAACAGGGGCGTGCCCGCCGTACCCGCCTTCTCGCCGGGCACGCGGACCGTGCGGTCGAGCGCGCTGATGATCCCCGCGGTGACCGTGCCGGCGAGTCCCAGCGGGGAGCCGATCGCGACGACCGGGTCACCCACCGCAAGGCCGGCCGAGCTGCCCAGCGTGGCGGGCGTGAGCTTCGTGGCGCCGATGACGCGTACCACCGCGAGGTCGGTCTCCGGGTCGCGACCCACGACGCGCGCGGGCAGGTCGACCCTTCCGTCGTTGAACGCGACCACGATCGAGCCGCCGCTCGCGGCACCCGCCACCACGTGGTTGTTGGTGAGGATGTAACCGTCGGACCGCAGGACGATCCCCGAGCCCGTGCCGCTGCCCGTCGCGTCGGCGACGGAGATGCTCACGACGCTCTTGAGGACGCGCGCCGCGATGCCAGCGACGGAGGTGGCGGGTCGGGAAGCGGGGGCTCCGGCCAGCGGGGTGCCCAGGGTCGCCGCTGGGTCGCGCAGGCTCGCCGCCGTCGGTCCGTCCTCCCGCCCGGCGCGATAACCGACGAAGCCCCCCACGGCGCCGGCAACCAGCGAGGCGACCAGCAGGAGCGGAAGCACCAGGCCAAGGCCGAGGCCGGTCGCGTGCGGTGCGGACGCCCCGATCGGTCCGGTGGGGTAGCCCCAGGCCTGCGCACGCGAGGGTTCCGGTGGCGCCCAGGGGTCGGCGAAGGAGTGAGTGTTGTCCAGCACCCGCCCAGTCTCGCGCATGCCCCCGCTCAGCCGAAGGGGTTCAGCCACGCGCCGACCCGGGACATCCCCCGCCACACGCGAGGTGCGACCCCCTCCTCCGCCGCGGCACGGTCGCCATGGGGCAGCACGACGAGAACGTCGTCGACCAGGGCAGGCGCAGCGTCGGACACCAGGGTCCAGGTCATCCCGTCGGCGGCCCAGACGACCCGCCCTGGCTCGCCGGGCGACTCCCACACCTGGCCACCCCCCACGGTGCGCACCAGGCCGGCCGCGGTCGGGGGCATGGTGCCGCGCTGGATGAACAGCGACAACGTCGACAGCCCGTCGGAGTAGGCGAGCTGCAGCACCTCGTCGGGAAGCCAGCGGGCGTCGTAGAGGTCGAGCCCGCCCGGCAGGGTGCGGACCACCGGCCAGCCGGAGCGCTCCATCACGGCGAGCTCGGCCTGGTCGAGGCGGATGCCGTGCGGTGGCGTCGCCGTCAGTCCCGTGGACAGGGTCGCGGCCGGGCTGCCCAGACGCACGTCGAGCAGTTCGCTACGACGTACCAGCGCGCCGTCGGCATCCAACACGTCACGGCGCAGCAGCAGCCCGTTGGTGGCATCGAGCCAGAAGCGCCCAGCAGGAAGGGCGCTCCTCCCCCCCGGCCGGCGGGCCTCCACGACAAGCGAGGGGCGCCCCGCACACAGCTGCCGGCCGGTGATCTGCAGGTCGTAGTGGCTGGCGAGGAGGGAGAACAGCCGGGCGTCGTGCGCGTCGGCAACGCCGTGCCCGTCGCGGCCGTGCTTGACGTTGGTGACGGACACGACCGGTGCCCCGCTGACCATGCTCACAACCCGCGACGTGGCGGTCCAGCTCTCGGCCTGCGCGACCGCAGCGGCCCGCTGCAGCAACGCGAGCGCATCGGAGGAACGCCCCTCAGCAGGCAGCTGCTCGGCCACCGGCTCAGGAGGGAGCAGGGCGCGGGCCTGGCCGACGCTCACCAGCGCCCCCAGGCCCGTGAGGACCGCTGCGAGTCGGAGGAGCCTCACCTCGAGGGCAGCGGGTTGGCGGCCGGGACAACGGCCGTGCCCGCAAACGGCACCTCGTGCGCGGTCGAGATGTGCTCGACAAGGAAGCCGGCGCTGGTCGGGTCGACGGGCGCGCGGGGGGCGGTTGGCGGGGGGCCAGCCGCGGCCAGAGCCCCGCCGACGCCGAGCGCGAGCGCACCGAGACCAAAGGCGGTACGGCGCAACCGGGAGTGGCCGGAGAGCAGACCGCTACGCACGGCGGGGCGGGAAACCATCACGGGCTGCCCCTGCTGGGTCGCGGAGGCGAGGATCCGGGAGGCGAGGATGCGGGAGGCGAGGTCCTCCGGAGCGCGGGGCTCGCCGCGCAGCGCGTCCTTCAGGCCTCGCAACAGCGCGAGCTCAGCGCGGCAGTCCGCGCAGTGTGCGAGGTGGATCATCACCTGGTCGCGGGCGGCGTGCTCGAGCTCGCCATCGACGAAGGCGGTCAGCGCGACACCGAGGTGTCGGCTCACGTCAACACCTTCTCGCGCTCCGGCGCCCGGTGCGCGAGCGCGGCTCGCAGCTGCGCACGCCCGCGGTGGATGCGGCTGCGCACCGTCCCCACCTTGATGCCGAGGGTCGCCGCGATCTCGTCGTACGGCAGGCCTTCGAGGTCGCACAGCACGACGGCCGCCCGGAAGTCGGGCGGGAGGGCGTCCAGCGCAGCCTGGATGTCGCCGTCGAACAACTGGTCGTCGATCACCTGCTGGGGGCTGCGCTCGCGACCTGGCAGGCGCTCCGCGTCATCCGGCAGCGCGTCGAAGCGGATCCGCTGCTTGCGACGGACAGTGTCGAGGAACAGGTTCGTCGTGATGCGATGCAGCCAGCCCTCGAAGGTGCCGGGCGTGTAGGTCGACAGGGACCGGAACACCCGGACGAAGACCTCTTGCGTGAGGTCCTCTGCGTCATGCGGGTTGCCGGTCAGGCGGTACGCGAGGCGGTAGACGCGGGCTGAGTGCGTGCGCACGACCTCGTCCCAGGACGGCGGGGTCCAGGGAGCGTCGGCCGGGACGGTCACGGTCATGCCTTAAGTCTCACGCGCCTTCCTGAGAAAAGCCTGTCAAGGGGAGCAACGCGCGGCATTCAGGGGACGTTCCCGGCGCCTAGTAGGTTGCGCCCATGGAGTCAACGACGGTGGACGTCACCGGCTGGGTGCAAGGCTGGTTGCCTGAGGACCCCGCCGTACTCGCCGCGCGCTCCCGAGCGGCCGAGGTGGGCGTCGGAGCAGTCGATGCCACGACCGGCGCCATGCTCCGGCTGCTGGCCGCCTCGTGCCGTGCCAAAGCCGTCGTGGAGCTGGGCACGGGCGCGGGCGTGTCAGCGCTGTGGCTGCTGGCTGGCATGCAGCACGACGGCATCCTGACCAGCGTGGACCCGGACACCGAGCACCAGCGCCTGGCGCGCCAATCGCTCATCGAGGCCGGGTACGGCACCAGCCGGGTGCGGCTGATCACGGGCCAGGCACTGGCCGTGCTGCCGCGGCTGTCCGACGGCGCCTACGACCTGGTGCTCTGCGACGCGGTGCGGGCCGAGAACGCCGACTACCTCACCGCTGCGTTGCGCCTGCTGCGGCCAGGCGGTCTGGTGGTCTTCCTGGGCGCTCTCGCCGACGGCCGGGTGGCAGATCCGGCCGCTCGCGATCCCGAGACCGTCGCCCTGCGTGAGCTGACCCGGCTGGTGCGCGACCACGAGCGTCTGACGCCCGCGATGCTGCCGGTGGGCAGCGGCCTGCTGGTCGCCGTCGTCTCCTGAGGCCCTAAGGCGTCAGAGGGACTCGAGCCAGCGCACCAGCAGCCGCACACCGAAGCCGGTGCCGCCCTTGGTGAGCTCGTCGTCGTCGCCACCGGCCCAGCCCGGGCCCGCGATGTCCAGGTGCGCCCACGGAACGCCGCCGGTGAAGGCCTGCAGGAACAGTGCGGCCGTAATGGAACCGCCCTGGAGCTTGAGCTTGGGATCGCCGATGTTGCGCAGGTCCGCGGTGTCGGAGTGCAGCGCCGCGCGGTAGTCCTCCACGAGCGGGAAGCGCCAGATCCGCTCTCCCGAGGCGGCCGAAGCGGTCTCCAGCGCCTTGGCGAGCTTGTCGTCGCTGGCGAAGAACCCGGCAACCCTCTTGCCCATGGCCACCTCCATCGCACCCGTGAGAGTGGCGATGTCGAGCAGCAGGTCCGGCTTCAGCTCGGCGACGGCGTAGGCCAGGCCATCGGCGAGGACCAGGCGACCCTCGGCGTCGGTGTTCAGGACCTCGACGGTGGTACCGCCGTACTGCCGGATCACGTCGCTGGGGCGTTGCGCGCTGCCGCTGGGCATGTTCTCCGCGATGCACGCGAGGGCGGTGACCTTGATCGGCAGCTTCAGGTCCGCAGCCGCACGCACAGCCCCGATGACAGCGGCGGCGCCACCCATGTCCATCTTCATGGTCTGCATGGAGGCGTTCGGCTTGATGGAGATGCCGCCGGTGTCGAAGGTGATGCCCTTGCCGACGAGTACGACGTGGCGGCTGCCGCCCCCGTCGTAAGTGACCTCGACCACGCGGGGCGGCCGGCTCGAGCCCTGGCCCACGGCCAGGACGCCACCCCAGCCCTCGGCGGCGAGCGCCTTCTCGTCGCGGACCCGGACCTGCAGCCCCTTGAGCAGGGAGGTGGCCTGCTTGGCGAGCCAGGCCGGCGACTTGTCGGCCGGCGGGGTGTTCACCAGGTCGCGGGCGGCGGCCGTGGCGGCCGTGATGATCAGCGCCCGGTCCAGCGCGGGCTGAAGTGCCTCCGGCTTGCGCACGACGAGGGTGATCTCACGCAGCGCGCGCGGCTCCACCTGCTTGACCGCGAAGCTGTACGCCGCGAGGCGCAGGCCTTCGGCCAAGGCCCGCAGCCCTTCGTCCTTGAGCGCAAGGCCACGCAGGTCGAGCACCAGGGCGCGCTGCCCCTTCGCCCGCCGCGCCAGGGCCGCGCCCGCTTTGCGCAGGTCGGCAAGGCTCGCGTCGCCGGTGCCGAGCAACAGCGTGCGCTGCTCCGCGTGCACGACGACCAGCTCACCCGGCTCGCCCTTGGCGCGGTCCCGCTCGATCGCGGCAGCCGCCCCTTCGGGGGCTGAACCGAGGACCTTCGCCTGCTCCCCGCGCCGGGTGGGCACGGCAAGCACGACGTCCGGCCCGAGGACCGGGACGGCGTCGACGAGGCTGAGGTCGGGGAGGTCAGGCACTTAAGTGGGTGGCCGTCAGGAGGTGACGGCCTTGAGGGCCTCGGCCAGCGTCGTGGCCTCTTCGGCGTTGAGCTCGACGACAAGACGCCCACCGCCTTCGAGCGGAACGCGCATCACGAGACCTCGACCTTCCTTCGTCACCTCGAGGGGACCGTCGCCCGTGCGCGGCTTCATGGCCGCCATCGCCGTACCTCCAGAATTTCCGAAATCCGTGTCGTGTCCATTGTCGCAGACCTGGCGCCCGAGGGTGGTCTGGCTCCTGCGACCCTTGGGCCGAGACGCACATTCACCGGAGGAAGCCATGTCCGACACGGTCCTGCTCGACGTCACCGACGGGGTGGCCACCGTCACCCTCAACCGGGCCGAGGGGATGAACTCCCTGACGGTTGAGGCGAAGGTGGCCCTCAACGAGGCGATCGCCGCCGTGGCCTCCGACGACCGGGTGCGGGCGCTCGTGCTCACCGGCACGGGCCGCGCGTTCTGCGTCGGCCAGGACCTCAAGGAGCACGCGGCGCTGCTGGAGGCTGGCGACCCGGCGCCGCTGTCGACGGTCACCGAGCACTACAACCCCCTGGTCACGACCCTGGTGGGCCTGCCGTTCCCGACCATCGCGGCCATCAACGGCACGGCGGCCGGGGCAGGGCTCGGCCTGGCCTGCGCCCTGGACTACCGGATCGGGGCGGCCGGCGCCCGGTACACCACGGCCTTCGCGGGCATCGGCCTCACCGCCGACTCGGGGTTGTCCTGGTCGCTGCCCCGGCTCATCGGCTCAGGACGGGCGGCCGAGCTGCTGCTTTTCGCGCAGCCCTTCAGCTCCGAGCGCGCCTTGGAGCTGGGCCTGCTCAACGAGCTCGTCGCGCCGGAGGAGGTGCTCCCCCGTGCCACGGCGCTGGCCCAGCTGCTGGCGACGGGGCCGACGGCGGCCTACGCCTGCATCAAGGAGTCGCTCGCCTTCGGGTCCTCTCACTCCCTGATCGAGACCCTGGCCAAGGAGGACGAGCTGCAGACCCGCGCCGGCCGCACCGCCGACCACGCGAACGCCGTCCGCTCGTTCCTGGCCAAGCAGCCGCCGGTCTTCGAAGGGCGCTAGCCCGTCAGCGGGTGGGGGCCCAGCAAGCAAAGCGGTCGAGCGATCGCCGTACCCCTGCGAGGAACAGCGGACGCACCAGCGGCCAGCCCAGCCGGCCGAGCGCGCCCAGCGGCAGGTCGAGCTGCTCGCTCCACACGAACGCGCTGCGGCCGTCCCCCAGGTCGCGCACCTCGAACAGGCCCGTCCCGCGCACGAGCCGACCGGTGTGCAGGACCTCGCACCGGTACGGCGGGTCCCAGGCCGTGACCTGCATCGTGTCGAGGAAGCCCAACCGCCCCAGGCCCGTGAACGCCTCGATGCCGCCGCCTACGCCCTGACCCCCGAGGGCGGTGCCGCGGACGCGCGTGCCCAGCATCCACTCCCCCTGGCGGTCCCAGTCCGTGGCGGCGCGCCACGTCTGCTCCACCGGTGCCTCGACGTCGACCTCGAGTCGGACCTCGACGAGACGTTCGGTGCTCATGCGGGGTCGGCCGGTCCGCCCCACAACCGCGGCTGCTCGCGCGCCTCGTCGCCGGTGTCCTCGACCGCCTCCGGCGCCTCGGGTCCCGCAGCCTCGGCCGGCGCGACCTCCGGGAACCCGTCCTCCTCGCTGGGGGCAGCGGTGAAGGTCTGCGGCTCGGGGGTGGGCTCTTCCGGCGTCGGCACGGGCTCCGCCCACTGGGGCTCCGGGTCGAAGGGCGGGAGCGAGAAGGCTGCCAACGGGAAGTCCGTCGGCGCGGGGGCGGCGGCGGAAGGCAGAACGGTCGGGGGGGCGGGCGGCAGGGGCGCCCACTCGACGGGGACTTCCTCGAACGGCTCGGGCTCGGGCTCGGGCTCCGGTTCGGGCTCGGGCTCGGGCTCCGGTTCTGGCTCGTCCTGCGACGACTCGGCCTCGGCCACCACGGGCTCGACGATCTCGGCCAGCACCCGCTCGAGGTCCACGATCCGCTCGTCGCGCTCGGCCAACTCCTCGCCGAGCCGGTCGAGCACCTCGTCGACCTCGCGCATGCGGTAGCCCCGGAAGACCATGCCGAAGCGGAGGGCGCGTAGGTCCTCGGCCACGACCCGCCCCCCGGGCAGCTCGACGTCGGGCTGGTCCGGCGGGGCTTCGGCGAGCACGTCGGTGTCCTGCGTGGCGACGGACGCAGCGATGAACAGCACGATGGCGACGGCGAGGATGACGAACAGGGTCAGCACGCCGCGCATCGTCGCACGCTCACGCCCCGATGCGGCTCAGGCCTCGGCCTCGAGCTCCTCGCTCGTCGTCGGCACGATGAGGACAGGGACCGCGATCCCGGCCTCGAGCAGGTCCAGGGCCTGGTCCACCGAACCCGCCCACTGGAGCGCCTCGGCGGCTTCCCGCCGTACGAAACCGCGCTCGACCATCAGGTCCACCTGAGCCTTCAGGGGGGCGTAGAGACCGTCGGTGTCGAGGACGACGACCGGCTTGGCGTGCAGTCCCAGTACCCGCGCGCTCCACACCTCCAGCAGCTCCTCGAGGGTGCCGAGCCCGCCGGCCAGGGCGAGGAAACCGTCGGCCGCGGAGTCCATCAGCCCCTTGCGGGTGCGCATGTCGTCCACGACGAGCAGCTCGTCGGCGTCGCGGTCCCCCACCTCCAGCTCCAGCAGGGGCGAGGGAATGACCCCGAGGGTGTGCCCGCCCGCTGCCCGGGTCGCGCGGGCGACTGCGCCCATCGAGGACAGCGCGCCGCCGCCGCTGACCAGAGAGTGGCCGCGGCGTGCGAGGGCGGTGCCGACCTCCGCTGCGAGCGCGACATACGTCGGGTCGATCGCGCTGGAGGAGGAGCAGAACACGCAGAGGGCGCTCAGCCGAACTCCTCCCGCTCCGAGGCCTTGATCAGCTCGACGACTTCGTCGGTGTCATCGGTGAGATGGAACAGGTCCACGTCATCGGGGCTGACCTTGCCGTCGGCGACCAGGGTGCCGGTGATCCAGTTGAGCATCGGCGTCCAGTACTCCGTCCCGAACAGCACCAGCGGGAAGCTGGTGATCTTCCCGGTCTGGATCATCGTGACTGCCTCGAAGATCTCATCGAGAGTGCCGTATCCGCCGGGCATCGCGACGTACCCGATGGAGTACTTCAAAAAGCAGGTCTTGCGGGCGAAGAAGTACCGGAACACCATCCCGAGGTCGACCCACTCGTTCATGCTCTGCTCGAAGGGCAGCTCGATGCCCAGGCCCACGGAGGTGCCGCCAGCCTCGTGGCAGCCCTTGTTCGCAGCCTCCATGATCCCCGGGCCGCCGCCGGTGATGACGGCATAACCGGCATCGGACAGCTTCCTGCCCAGCTGCTCGGCCGCCGCGTAGAACGGGTCACCCGGCTTCGTGCGTGCCGATCCGAAGACGGTGATCGCTCGGCCGAGCTCAGCCAGCATGCCGAAGCCCTCGACGAACTCCGACTGGATCCGCAGCACCCGCCAGGGGTCGGTGTGCACCCAGTCGCTGGGGCCGCGCCCGTCCAGCAGACGCTGGTCCGTGGTGCTCGTGCGGATCTGGCGGCCGCGACGAAGGATCGGGCCCTCCATGCGCTCTCTGGGCGCCGTGGTCGTCGCGCCCTGCGCCTCGGCGTTGGCCTCGACGGACTCCTGCTCCTGCTCCCGGCGACTGTCGTCCATGCCTTGCACCGTAACCGGATTCAGCTCAGGTATCCCCGAAGCAGCTCAGCGGCCTCGGTGACCTGCCGCAGGTCGACGTGCTCCTCACGGGTGTGGGCGAGGTTCGGGTCGCCGGGCCCGTAGTTGAGCGCCGGGATGCCGAGGGCGGAGAAGCGGGAGACGTCGGTCCAGCCATATTTCGCCAGCGGCGTCCGGCCGACCGCCGCGATGAAGGCCTGAGCCGCAGGCTGCGTCAGGCCGGGCAGGGCCCCCGCGGCACTGTCGACCAGCGTCACCTCGAAGCCCTCGAAAACCCTTTGCACGTAAGCGAAAGCGTCAGCCTCAGAGCGGTCGGGCGCGAAGCGGAAGTTCACCGTGACGCTGGCCTCATCGGGCACCACGTTGCCCGCTACGCCGCCCTGGACCGCCACTGCCTGAAGGCCTTCGCGGTAGATGCAGCCGTCGATGTCGACGTCGCGTGAGACGTGGTCGGCGAGGCGCTGCAGCACCGGCGCAGCGGCGTGGATGGCGTTGACTCCGAGCCACGAGCGAGCGCTGTGGGCGCGGGTGCCGTGCAGGTCGATGCGGACCCGCAGGGTCCCCTGGCAGCCGGCCTCGACCTGGACGTTGGTGGGCTCCATGAGGATCGCGAGGTCGGCGTCGAACCAGGCACGGTGGTCGCGCACGAGGTGGTTCAGGCCGTTCTTGTCGGCCTCCACCTCCTCGTTGTCATAGAGCACGAACGTCAGGTCGTACGCCGGATCGCGCAGGCTCTGCGCCAGGTGAAGGATCACGGCGACGCCGCTCTTCATGTCGCTCGTTCCACAGCCGTGCAGCACGTCGCCCTCACGGCGGCTGGGCAGGTTGTCGGCGATCGGCACGGTGTCGAGGTGGCCGGCGAGCAGCACCCGGCGTGCACGGCCCAGGGCGGTGCGGGCGACGACGTTGTTGCCGATCCGTTCGACGTCGAGGTGCGCCAGGCCTTGGAGTACGTCGTACACGGCCGTCGCGATCGCGCCCTCGTTGCCGCTGACGCTCTCGATGTCGACGAGCGCAGCGGTAAGGGCGACGGGGTCGCTGAGGTCCAGGGCCATGTCGGCCATCCTGCCAGCCCTCCCTAGGGTGGTGACCATGACGACTGCGACGCGCACCGCCTGGGGCCACGGCCTTGCCACTGTCACCGCCGACGGACAGGTCCTCGACACGTGGTACCCCTCACCGGCCCTGGGCTCGCCCGAGGGCGCGGCCCCGGCTGAGCTGGGACAGCTCGCGGGCAAGGACGACGTGCGCGGGGTACGGCGCGAGGTCGTGACGACCGCGATCGACCTGGACACCCCTCCGGCCGACGCGTCCGATGTCTACCTGCGACTGCACCTGCTCTCGCACCGGCTCATCCAGCCCCATGGCTGCGACCTGACCGGGATGTTCGGCCTTCTCGTGAACGTGGTCTGGACGACTGCCGGGCCTTGCGCCGTCGACGACTTCGAGACGACCCGGATGCGACTGCAGGCCTCACGCGGAGCCGTGCAGGTGCTGGGGATCGACAAGTTCCCGCGCATGGTCGACTACGTCGTACCTACCGGGGTGCGCATCGCCGACGCCGACCGGGTGCGGCTCGGTGCGCACCTGGCCCCCGGTACCACCGTCATGCACGAGGGCTTCGTGAACTTCAACGCCGGAACCCTCGGCACCTCGATGGTCGAGGGCCGCATCACTGCTGGGGTGATCGTGGACGAGGGCAGCGACATCGGCGGCGGCGCCTCGATCATGGGCACGCTGTCCGGCGGCGGCACCGAGGTCGTCCGCATCGGCAAGCGGTGCCTGGTCGGCGCCAACGCGGGCACCGGCATCAGCCTGGGGGACGACTGCGTGGTCGAGGCCGGCTGCTACATCACCGCGGGCACGAAGGTGACCCTCGACGACGGCCGCGTGGTCAAGGGACGTGACCTCTCAGGCTCCTCCGGCCTGCTGTTCCTGCGCGACTCCGTAACCGGAGCCGTCCGGGCCCTCGCCCGCGCGGGCAAGACCGTCGAGCTCAACGCAGCCCTGCACACCAACTAGGCCCGCCAACGAGGCATGCCAACTAAGACAGCGGAGCCAGGCGGGAGGCTGCGGCGGCGATCCGCTCGTCGGTCGCCGTGAGTGCCAGGCGCACGTGCTGCGCACCCGCATCGCCGTAGAAGCTGCCTGGGGCTGCGAGGATCCCACGCTCTGCCAGCCACGCGACCGTGGCCCAGCACTCCTCGTCACGGGTGGCCCACAGGTAGAGCCCGGCTTCGGAGTGCTCGATGCGGAAGCCGGCCTTCTCGACGGCGGTGCGGAGCACCCCCCGCCGACTGCGGTACCGCTCCTTCTGCTCCGCCACATGAGCATCGTCGCCGAGCGCCGCGATCGTCGCCGCCTGCACCGGGGCCGGCGGCAGTAGCCCGATGTGCTTGCGCGCCTCGACGACGACAGCGACGGCGCGGGCGTCCCCGACCGCGAACCCGGCCCGGTAGCCGGCCAGGTTGGACCTCTTCGACAGCGAGTGCAACGCCAGCACCCCCTCGGTCGACCCGCCGCTCACCGATGGGTGAAGCACGCTGACCGGCTCGGCCTCCCAGCCCAGCTCGAGGTAGCACTCATCGCTGGCGACGAGCACGCCGTGCTCACGTCCCCAGTCGACGACCCGCTTGAGCTCGGCCGCGGGCAGCACCCTCCCGGTCGGGTTGCTCGGGGAGTTGAGCCACACCAGGCCCACTGATGCGGGGTCGTGCGCCGTCGGGTCGTCGGTCGCGACCGGCTCGCAGCCGGCCAGTCGCGCGCCCACGTCGTACGTCGGGTAGGCCAGCGCAGGGAGCAGCACCTGCTTGCCGGTGATCCCGAGCAGCTGGACGAGCAGCGATACGAGCTCCTTGGAGCCGATGGTGGGCACGACGTGCTCGGGCCCGACCGTGGCACCCAGCCTTCGCCGTACCCAGTCGGTGAGCGCGGCGCGCAGCGCCGGGGTCCCCACCGTGAGCGGGTAGCCCGGGGCGTCGGAGGCCTCGCGCAGCGCAGCCTGGACGACCTCAGGCGTGGGGTCGACCGGCGTGCCGATCGAGAGGTCGACGATGCCGTCGGGATGGGTACGGGCGGTCTCGCCGTAGGGCGCGAGCCGGTCCCAGGGGAACTGAGGGAGCTGCGCTTTCGCGGCCCAGCCCTGCATCAGATGCCCACTCTCTTACAGGCCCTCGGTGTTCTTGCCCTCCGGGACGGCCAGGATGACAGGGTGGTCGATGTCGACGGGCCCGACCTTCGAGGCGCCGCCGGGGCTGCCGATCGACGTGGTCTCGGTGAAGAAGTCGACGTTGGCGCGGTAGTAGTCCTTCCACTGCGCCGGGGTGTCGTCCTCGTAGTAGATCGCCTCGACAGGGCACACCGGCTCGCAGGCACCGCAGTCCACGCACTCGTCCGGGTGGATGTAGAGCGAGCGCTTGCCCTCGTAGATGCAGTCGACCGGGCACTCCTCGATGCACGCCTTGTCCTTGACATCGACGCAGGGCTCGGCGATCACGTAGGTCACTGCAGGTTTTCCTTCCACGGACAGCATCCAGGGGCAGGGTGCCCCCGTAGTCTCCCAGCCGTGGAGTCCAGTCGACCACCCGGGGGTGTGCGGTACACGCGCGACGTGGGACCGGGCGACGTCGGCGTGCGCGTCTCGCTGCGGCGGACCCTCCCCGAGGGCGGGTACGGCGATGTCCTGGGCATCGTGATCTCCTGGGACGACGCCACCGTCCGCATCGAGAAGCGGGACGGGACCGTGGTGTCGGTGCCGGTCGGGGACGTGGTGGCGGCCAAGCGCGTGCCGCCCCCGCCGGCTCGCCGATGACCGACGACTCTCGCGCCCGTTTCGCCCGCGCCGTGCGCGAAGACCCTGTCGAGACGGCGCTGGCCTGTCTGCTCATCGGTTCCGAGGTCGCACCAGACCTGTCCTTCGAGCCGTCGTACGCCGTGCTGGACCGGCTCGCCGCGAGTGTCCGTCTCGGCTCGCGCGCTCCCGCCGACGTCGCCCGGGCGATGCAGCGAGCCCTCGGCGAGGAGGCCGGGTTCGGGGGGACCGAGGCGGACTACGACGACCTGCGCTCCTCGCTGCTGCACGAGGTCCTGCGACGGGGTCGAGGGCTGCCGATCCTGCTGTCGGTGGTGTGGTGCGAGGTGGCGGCCCGGCTGGAGGTCCCGGCGGTCTGCCTCGGGCTGCCCGGACACGTGATGGTGTGCCTCGGTTCCCCCGAAGGTGAACACGTGGTGGTGGATCCGTTCCACGGCGGGGTGATCCGATCCGCTGAGCCCGTTCCCGTGCTCTCCGGCAACGACCTGGTCCTGCGCGTGCTCACCAACATCCGCGCCCTCACCGCCCGTTCCTTCGAGTCCGCGCGCACCCGGTTGTGGGCCACCGAGCTGTCGTTGCTGCTTCCCCGGCACCCCCTCGACCTGCGGCGCGAGCGGGGCGAGCTGCTGGTGCGGCTCGGCGGCTACGACCAGGGCGCGACCGAGCTGGAGGCCTACGCCGCGGCGGTGCCCGACGAGGCGCTGGCCGAGCAGGTACGGCGATCCGCCCGGCTGGCGCGTGCCAGGCTGAACTGACGGAGGTGGCCGATGATGAAGGTGACTGATGCCGAGCACGGCCTGCGGGAGCTCTCCGGCCGGACCCTGCGGGTGGCCCCACACGGCGAGGACGTCGGGACGCTGCTGGCCGTCGACACGCTCGCCCGCACGGCCGAGGTCTTGGGCATGCGCGTCTCGGTGGTCGGCGTCCCCGGTGTCGAGGGGCTCAACATCCGCCCGGGCCGTGGGCACGGGTCCGTCGACCTGGTGCTCCACCGACCCGAAGGCGTGCCGGGTCCGCCGTACTCGCCGGCACACCGGCTCGCCTGGTTGACACGGATGCCACTGGCTGAGGCGGAGGCGGAGCTGGCGCAGTGGCGGTCTCTGGTTGCCGGATGGGCCGAGGAGCCGTCGAAGCCGATGTGCGCTCAGGTGCAGCAGGACCTGCTCGCGGCGCTGGCCGATGACCTGGCGACGGCGCGGGCGGTGGAGGTGCTGCGCGGCTCGCTGGCTCTGGACCTGCCGCCCGGCTGTCTGTTCGAGACCTGGGCCTGGGCCGACCGGATGCTGGCTTTGGACCTTGCCTCTGAAGTGGGCCACTGAAGCGGGCGCAGCACCGGCCAAGGGTCGGCCTATATCTCCCGCGGCCTGGACCAGATCTGGTACTGATGCACCAGATCTGGTCCCGCAGCACCAGATCTGGTCCATTCGTACCTGATCTGGTGCGCTCCGTGGGAGTGATGGGCTCGGGGGGAGCCGCTCTTCAAGGAGGGGGCGTTCAGGAGGGGGCGGACAGGCGCGCGTTGTCGATGACGATCGCGGCTGGGCCCTCGATGAGCTTGAGGGTGGACAGCGCCGTCTCGCCGAAGGCCTGCTTCACCGCTGAAGACAGCGCGAGCACGCCGACCACCGCGCCGCCGTGACCGCGCAGCGGCATCGACAAGAACGTGGCCATGTCCACGCCGCCGGTGAGCTCGTCCGGGTCGTCGACGAGGGCACCGCCGGCCTCAGCGACGCGCACGTCCACCGATGCCGCGTCCAGGGAACCACCACCGTGCGAGGCCAGGTTGTCCACGGCCGCACGCAGGAACTCACCGTAGTGCGAACGCGCCGTCGGCGCCCCCACCGCGACGTACGCGCGCTGCTCGGCCCCGAGCATGACGGCCGCCAGGTCGTAGCCAACGAAGCGTTGGAAGACCCCCAGCAGCGCGGCGACGGAGGCCTCCAGACCGTTCGCGGTCGCGGCGATCGCCATGACCGCTTGGGCCACCGAGGACTCGAACAGCTTGCGGTCCAACAGGTCGCAGATCCGGGAGAGGACGTCCTCTTCCGACAGCTCCAGCACATCGGGGGTCAGCCGCGGACGGCCACCTCGGCCAGCGCTGGCCGACATGAGCACCTCGTCGATCGTGCCGGCGAGCTCAGGCGCCTCGAAGTCCTTGGTGAGGTAACGGTCCACGCCGGCCTGCCCAGCCCAGTAACGGTCCGAGGCGGCATCCAGCGACGTCAGCATGATCACAGGGATGTCCGCGGTCTGCCAGTCGTCCTTGAGCAGTCGGGCGGCGATGAAGCCGGACACCCGCGGCATCTGCACATCGAGCACCACGGCGTCCGGCTGGTGCAGGAAAACAGCCTGCACAGCCTGGATCCCGTCCTCGGCCGGGAAGACCTCGTGGCCCTCCTTGGTGAGCACCGAGGTGACGATCCGACGCAGCGTGGGGCTGTCGTCCGCGATCACGATCCGAGCCACTACCTGCCCACCAGCCTTCTCACCGTCGACACCAGCTGCTCTTGGTCGAACTCGTTCTTGAGCAAGTACGCCGAGCACCCTGCGTCCAAGCCTGCTTGACGGGCATGGTCCTCGCCCCGGCTCGTCATGATGACGACCGGCACGTTCTCCCAGCCCTTGGTACGACGGATCGTACGGGTGAGCGCGAAGCCGTCCATGCCTGGCATCTCCACATCGGACAGGACGAGGTCCGCCGGCTCGTCCCGCAGCCGCGAGGCGCCGTCCAGTCCGTCCACGGCCGTCTCGACGTGGTAGCCGGCGCCTTCGAGGATGACACGCTCGAGTTCGCGGACCCCGACGGAGTCCTCGACGACCAGTACGCGTGCCTTGCGTTGCCCAGGTACGGCTGCGGTCGATTTCTTGGACGCAGCCAGGGCCGGCGCCGTGAAGGCCTGGGCGCCGGTGGCCCGGTCGGCGAGCTCGCGCAGGTCGAGCAGGCAGACCACACTGCCGTCCCCGTCGATGGTCGCGCCGGCGACGTAGGGAACCCGGCCGAGGAAGGCACCGAGGTCCTTCACCACCAGCTCGGACTCCCCCTCGAGGCGGTCCACGGCCCAGGCGATCTGACTGCCGTTGGTGTGGCGTACGACGAGCGCGGCCCTCGGGGCCTCACCTGCCGCACGCGATAGTCCCAGGGCCGCACCGAGGTCGAGCAGCGGCACCGAGAGCCCGTGCCGAAGGACCACCGGCGCGCCGGCCAGGTTGTGGATCTCGGCGTCACGCAGCGACAGCGACTCGACAACTCCGGGGACCGGTACGGCGTACCGCTCGTCCCCGACGCGTGCCACGAGGCAGCGCAACACACCGAGGGTGACGGGCAGGACCAGCACGAAGGTGGTGCCCTGGCCACGCTCGGAGCGGATCTCGACCGAGCCGCCGAGGTCCTCCACGGCGTTGCGCACGACGTCGAGGCCGACACCGCGACCCGAGGTCTCGGTCACGGTCTCATTGGTGCTGAAGGCGGGGGTGAACAGCAGGCTCAGCAACGCCCCACCGACCAACCCGCTGTCCGGCGCGATCATCCCGAGCCGCAGGGCCTTGTCGCGTACCGCGTCCTCGTCGACCCCGGCGCCGTCGTCCCCGACCTCGATCACGACGGTGCCGCCGACGCTCCGGGCGGTCACCGATACGACGGACTGCTCGCGCTTGCCGACGGCCAACCGGTCCGCGGGCGCCTCGCAGCCGTGGTCGACCGCGTTGATGACCAGGTGCTTGAGTGCGTCGGCGATGCCGTCCAGCACCTGCTTGTCGAGCTCGACGTCCTCACCGGATGTCTCCAGCAGGACCTCCTTGCCCGTGGCCTGGGCGACGTCACGCACGATGCGCGGCAGCGCGGCGAAGACGCGACGCACCGGCACCATCGCCAGCCCCATCGCCCCGTCGCGGACGAGCGCCATGCCGCTGCGCTGGCCCTCGACGAGCTCGCGCAGCCCCCGGACGGTGGAGGTCATCTCCTCGGCGGTGCCGACGAGGCGGTGCAAGGCAAGGGTCACCTCGGGCGGCAGGTCCGTGGCGTTCGACGCCTGACGCAAGGCGGCCACCCAGCGGGCCTGCTCTGCCGCCATCGTGAGCAGCGTGCCGGTGGTCTGCTCCACCCGTCGGGCGCCGAGGTCGGCCTCCCCGACGGCGTCAAGCAAGTCGTAGACCTTCGAGGCCGCGACGCGCACGGAGTCCGAGGACTGGCGCGCTGGCTCGGGCAGTTCTGCGACGGCTTCGAGGGCAGCGACAGGCGCCAGCACGGGTACGGCGACCTCGTCCGCGCCTGCGACAGCCGAAGCCAGGGCGTCCACGAGCGGCTGCAGGGCGCTGTCGGGCAGCGAGTTCTCGCCCGGGAGGGCTCGCGCGATGCCGTCACAGGCTGCGAGGAGCACGTCCACGTGGTCCTTGCGCACCTCGAAGCGCCCGTCGCGCAGGGCGCCGAGCAGGTCCTCCATGTTGTGCGCCACGTGCAGCACCCCATCGAGCCCGAGCATCCGCGCAGAGCCCTTCACGGTGTGGGCGTCGCGGAACAACAGCATGATCACCTGACGCGGGCTGGCGTGCGTCTCGAGCGCGAGCAGCCCCGACTGCAACGACGCGAGGCGCTCCTCGACCTCCGCGCGGAAGGTCGCGAGCAGCTCCGGGTCATCTCCCCAGGCGGGCATCAGTCGGTCCGGAACTGGGCGATGGAGGAGCGGAGCTCAGCGGCCAGCACGTTCAGCTGCGCAGCGGCGGCCGCTCCCTGACGGGAACCCACGGCGTACTGCCGCGCGACGTCCGA
>JBKJSN010000051.1:0-8266 GCA_046595815.1 Mycobacteriales bacterium | reverse complement strand
GGTCATCAAGCGCAAGATGCCCAAGTGGCACGTCAAGCGCCACCACCACGCCGACTGGCCCCAACCTCACCACCCACCTGACTACTTGGTGGTTCCTTCTAACTGAACGGTATTGGGTCTAGGCCGGAGCGATGTTCTGGTTGACGTGGAACAGGTTGTTCGGGTCGTACGCCCGCTTGACCGCACGTAAGGTCGCGAAGTTGCCGGCGTAGTTGTCGCTGATCCGGGTCTGGTCGTCGGCATCCATGAAGTTGATGTAGCCGCCCGGCGCGGAGTAGGGCTTCAGGGCTTCGTAGTAGTCGCGGACCCAGGCGATGTTGGACCGGTTGTCCGCCGGGTCGTCCCACATGCAGGCGATGACCGGTGAGAAGCCCATGTCGCGGTAGCCGAAGGCTGTGTCCTCGGCGCCGACCCGCTGCACCGCCCCATCGATCGGGTACAGGTGCACCGCGGTCGGGACGCTCGGGATCTTGGCGGCGAACTGGAAGTGCTGGGCCAGCGCGTCGTCGGTGAGCTCCTTGGTGAAGGCGGCCTTCCAGTAGGCCTGCATCCCCTTGGGCAGCAGGGGGTCGAAGGCGCCGTTGAGCGCCGGGTAGGGCATCGGCGTCACGAGTGACCCGACCACCGGGGCGGCGTCGAGGAAGGGCTGCCAGCGTTTCTCGCCCTCTGCCAGGTCGCCGGTCCACATCCCGACCACTACGACGACCGGCTTGCCGTGCCACGCCTCGGGCAGGAAGGGGACGGGTGGCCCGAGGTGGAAGCCGAGGAAGGCGCCGAGCTCCTCCGGTGCGGTCTTGAGGTGCTCGCGGTAGAAGGCCGCAACCTGAGGCGCATCATCAAGGGCGTACATGATGATCGCGGCATGCACCATGTCGACGGGGTGGAGCCGGTACTCCAGCGACGTGACGACGCCGAAGTTCCCGCCCCCGCCGCGCAAGGCCCAGAACAGGTCCTCGTGCTCACGCGCACTGGCCGTCACGATCTTGCCGTCCGCGGTCACGACGTCGGCGGAGAGCAGGTTGTCGCACGACAGGCCGTGCTTGCGGGCGAGGTACCCGATGCCGCCGCCGAGGGTCAGGCCCGCGATGCCGGTGGAGCCGACGATGCCGCCTGGCGTGGCCAGCCCGAAGGCGTGCGTGGCGTGGTTGAAGTCGCCCCAGGTGCAGCCCGCCTCGGCGCGCGCCGTCATGGCGCGGGCGTCGACGCGCACGCCGGTGCGGTGCACGAAGTCGATGACGAGGCCGTCGTCGACCGTGCCGAATCCCGGTGCTGAGTGGCCGCCCCCGCGGATCGCGAGGTCGATGCCGCTCTCGCGGGCGTGGTTCACGCACGCGACGACGTCCGTCACGTCGGCAACCTGCACCACGGCAGCCGGCTTCTTGTCGATCATGCCGTTGTAGACGCTGCGCGCCTCGTCGTACTCCGGGTCGCCGAGTTCGATGATGCGGCCTCTGACGACTTCGCCCAGTGCTTGTGACACACCTGTCATGACGTCTCCCCGAGACAGTCGCTCACCCCGGCCGGCGGCCGGGGGTGAGGACGACGCTAGGGATCTTCGGTCGCAGCGACTGTCATCTAGCCGACACTCAGTGGAACTGATCGAAGCCCTCGCGCCAGCGTTGGAGGTCGCGCAGGCGGGCCTCGTAGGTCGCCCCCACCAGCACGAGCAGCAGCCCGAGCCCGCCGAGCAGCAGCCAGCGCGGCAGCGCGTTCGCGTAGGGCGCAAGGAGCCACAGAGCGTCGATCGCAGCGATGACTGCCCCGATCGCGAGCGGTGCCTGCTGCTTGGCCCAGGCACCGACCAGGACCAGAACCACCGCGACCAAGAGCACGAGCAGGCCGCGGTCGGGGGTGTCGTCGGCGAAGGACCGAAGCAGCGAGGGGATCAGGGCAAGGGCGAGCCCGGACCCGTAGATCTCCCAGGAGCTCGCCGTCGGATGGCTGCGGCCTCGGAACCAGCCGGCAACGAGGGCAGCCACAGCGAGCGGCGCGACATAGGGCTCCGGTGCGGTCACCTCGGCGTCGGCGAGCCGCACCCAGGAGGAGGCGGACAGCAGCAGCCCGCCCAGCAGGCCCACGGCCCGACGGTCCCGGCGCGTCGAGACGGCGAGGGCGGCGATCCCGGCCGCGGCCAGCGTCCAGGAGAGCCAGCCCGAGTCCGCGTGCGCACACACGACGGCGGCGACGGCGACGGTGGCACCGGCCGCCTCCGCACCCCACCTGTGCTCCAGTCGCAGGGTGAGGGCCAGGGCCGTGCAGACCGCGAGGGACAGCAGCAGCAACCCGCCGACCTGCTCTGCCGCAAGCCCGCGGTGCACGCCGTACGCCGCAAGCTCTGCGCTGCCGAGCAGCAGGGCGCCGGTGGTCAGCACCCCGGGGACGGCCAGAGCCAGCCCGGCGTACAGGAGCGCGACCACGGCGAGCACCACCAGCGTGGCGTCCTCGTCGGCGAGGGACCAGGAGGCGGCGAGCAGGGTGGTTGCCGCGCCGGTGCCGACCAGGGCGAGGGCGACAAGGCGGGCGCGGCCGAGCAGAGCCAGACCTGCGGTCGACAGCAGGCCGCCCACGAGGAGCAGGAGCAAGAGCGCGTCTTCGTACGACGTCGCCAAGCCGAGGGGGAGGGCGACCGCTGACAGCACCAGGAGCACGGCCGCTGGAACCAGCGCTGGGACCAACCGGTCCAGGACCAGGCCCGCCGTCACGACGGCCAGGGCGGCACCTGCGAGGACGACGAGAGTCACGACCGATCCGGTCCACGTCAGGTCAAGCCCCAGTGCGCCGCGCGCCGAGGTGACCGTGCGGGTCCAGGGGTCGGCGATCCAGGTGAACGGGCCGACAACTGCCTGCATGACGGCTTCGAGCTCGACCAGCACCGTGATGGCCGCCACGCCCAGGGCGCCCACAGCTGCGCCAAGGCGCCGGTCCCGGGGGAGCAACGCCACGACCTGCAGCCCGAGCACCGCCACGGCGATGGCCACCAAGGGCTCCTGCGTGGTGGTGAGCTCCGGCCGGGTGGCTGCCCAGGCCGCAACCCCGAGCAGGGGTACGACGGCAGCCGCGAGGATGTCCCGTGCCGCCCCCGCCGACGTCTGCCAGGCACCTGCGGCGGCGACCATCGCGAGGGCCGCGAACCCCGCCCACGCTCCTCGCTCGTCGTCGGCGATCGCGCCGGCACCGGTGCCGACCGCCAGGAGCACGAACAGCCCACCGGCCGCGGCGGTGAGCGACTGAAGGTCGCTGGAGAGCCGGACCCGAGCAGCCAGGGCAGCATTGGCGGCGGCCTGACCGGCGAACACGACGGAGGCACTCGCCGGGCCAGCCTCGAGCCGGCCGAGCAGCAACGGGGTCGGGAGCTGGGCCAGTGCCACGGTGGCCCAGCGCGTCACGCGTACCGGCACCGCACCGCTGTAGACCCCCAGGCCGGCAGCGAGGAGGGCGGTTGCTGCGCACCAGTACGTCGACGTCTCGACGTCCTGACCGAGCCCGGCGCGCCGCAGCGCGAAGGCATCGAGCAGTGACAGCACGACCGCGACGGCCGCGACCGACTCGGCGCTGGCCGTGAGCCCGCGGCGCAGCAGCGCGACAGGTGCCCAACCTGCGGCGGTGGTGAGCACCAGCAGGATGAGCGCGCGGCCGACGACACCGAGGTGGTTGTAGGTGACCGCTGTGAAGACGATGCCGGCGCCGGCGAGCAGGAGCGCGCCGAGGGTCAGCAGGGTGTTCTGCACCTGCTGCGGGCTCGTCTCGTGGCGCTGCGGCAGGACGGTCGGGGCCGAGCCGGCCCAGGCCTGGTTCGGCGCGAGCACAGGAGCGGGTTCGCTCTCACCGGCGCGAAGCCTGGCGAGCAGCTCGACGCGGGTCTGCTCCAGCGATTGCTGTTGCTGCGAGAGCGTGAGCAGTTGCTGGTCCACCTGCCACAGGCGGTAGGCCAGTGGGCCGGTCAGGGGCAGCTGGCACGACGGGCAGACCGCAGCGCCGGCGGTGAGTGGCGCGCTGCAGGAGGGGCAGCCGAGAGGTGTCGTCACTCCCCAGAGACTGCCCTTGTGTCCTCAGAAGTGGACCATGCCGCGCCGAGAGGGTGAGGACGCAAGGGGTGGGGGGTGAGCGCTGCTGGCGTCAGTCGCGACCGGAGATGTCGCGCGTGTAGACCTTGTGGTCGACGTCCTCCAGCGCCTCGTCGCGACGGTTGGCGATGATCACGTCGGAGCGCTTCTTGAACTCCTCCAGGTCGCTGACGACCTCGGAGTTGAAGAACAGCTCACCGTCGAGGGCGGGCTCGTAGATGATCACCGGGATCCCCTTGGCCTTGATCCGCTTCATGACGCCCTGGATCGAGGAGGAGCGGAAGTTGTCCGAGCCGGTCTTCATGATGAGCCGGTAGACGCCGACCGTGGCCGGATCGCGCTTGAGGATGTCGGCGGCGATGAAGTCCTTGCGGGTCGTGTTCGCCCGCACGATGGCGCTGATGAGGTTCTGCGGGACGTCGGTGTAGTTGGCCTGGAGCTGCTTGGTGTCCTTGGGCAGGCAGTACCCGCCGTACCCGAACGAGGGGTTGTTGTAGTAGTTGCCGATGCGCGGATCGAGCCCGACGCCCTCGATGATCTGGGCGGTATTCAGCCCGTGGGTCACGGCGTACGTGTCGAGCTCGTTGAAGTAGGCCACCCGCAGCGCGAGGTAGGTGTTGGCGAAGAGCTTGACCGCCTCGGCCTCGGTGGGGTCCGTGAGCAGCACCGGCGTGCTCTTGTCGATGGCCCCCCTGAACAGCAGCTCGGCGAAGAGCTGCCCGCGCGCGCCCCGGTCGCCGACGATGATCCGGGACGGGTACAGGTTGTCGTGCAGCGCGCGGCCCTCGCGCAGGAACTCGGGCGAGAAGATGATGCTCGCGCCCGGGTGCGCCGCGCGCATCCTGGCCGTGAAGCCGACGGGGACCGTCGACTTGATGACCACGGTCGCCTGAGGGTTGGCCGCGAGGGCGTCGGCGATCACCGACTCCACCGAGGTCGTGTTGAAGTAGTTCGTCGCCTCGTCGTAGTCGGTGGGGGTCGCGACGACGACGAACTCCGCGTCCGCGTAGGCCTGCGCGGCATCGAGCGTCGCGGTGAGGTCGAGGGGCTTGGTGCGCAGGTAGTCCTGCAGCTCCTCGTCGGTGATCGGCGACTCGCGCCGGTTGAGGAGGTCGACCTTCACCGGGTCGATGTCCAGCGCGACGACCGTGTTGTGCTGGGCCAGGATGACCGCGTTGGACAGTCCGACGTAGCCGGTGCCGACGACGGTGATGCGGTGGCTCTCGGTCATGGCAGCAGGCTAGCGAGACATCCCCGGTCCGCTCCCTTCTCCGCTCCCTACGACATGGGTCGCTGCGGCGTCCGCGGTCCTCGCTGCCGCTCCTTCGTCGCGGCGCTCCGGTCCGCTCCCTTCTCCGCTCCCTACGATGGAGACATGGGTTCCGACACTTCCTATTCCTTGTACGCCGTCTCCGAGGAGCACGAGCTGCTCCGCCAGGCGGTGCGCGAGCTCGCCGAGGACAAGATCGCGCCGCGTGCGGCCGCGATCGACGAGGAGGGGGAGTACCCCTGGGACGTGCACGAGGCCCTCAAGAAGGCCGACCTGCTCGCGATCCACATCCCCGAGGAGTACGGCGGGGCCGGAGCCGACCGCATCGCCCACTCGATCGTGGTCGAGGAGATCGCGCGGGTCTGCGCGTCGTCCTCGCTGATCGTCGCCGGCAACAAGCTCGGCACGATGGGGATCATCCTGTCCGGGTCGGAGGAGCTCAAGCAGCGCTACCTCCCGGCCGTCGCGGCGGGGGAGATCACCTTCTCCTACGCACTGTCCGAGCGCGAGGCCGGCTCGGACGCCGCCGCGATGCGGACCCGCGCGGTGCGCGACGGCGACTCCTGGGTGCTGAACGGCACCAAGTGCTGGATCACCGGCGCCCAGGTCAACACCCACTTCACGGTGATGGCCACGACCGACCCGTCGAAGGGCGCGAAGGGCATCTCTGCCTTCGTCGTGCACAAGGACGACCCCGGCTTCAGCGTCGGCACCAAGGAGCGCAAGCTCGGCATCAAGGGCAGCCCGACGAGCGAGATCTACTTCGAGGACTGCCGTATCCCGGCCGACCGCATCATCGGTGAGGAGGGCGAGGGGTTCATCACCGCGCTCAAGACCCTCGACCACACCCGCTCGATGATCGGCGCCCAGGCCGTCGGCATCGCGCAGGGTGCCCTCGACGCGGCGATCGCCTACGTCAAGGAGCGCAAGCAGTTCGGCAAGGCGGTCGCAGAGTTCCAGGGCGTGCAGTTCATGCTCGCCGACATGGCCATGAAGGTGGAGGCCGCGCGGCACCTGGTCTACGCCGCCAACGCCTCGGCCGAGCGCGGCGACGCGAACCTCACGTTCCTGTCGAGCGCGTCCAAGTGCTTCGCCTCCGACACCGCGATGGAGGTCACGACCGACGCGGTGCAGCTGTTCGGCGGTTACGGCTACACCCGAGACTTCCCCGTCGAGCGGATGATGCGCGACGCCAAGATCACCCAGATCTACGAAGGCACCAACCAGATCCAGCGCATGGTGATGGCGCGGGCCCTGCTGAAGTAGCTCAGTCCGCCAGGTCCAGAGCCGCCTCGACGATCGAGCGCGCATCCAACCCGTGGTGGGCGTGCACCTCGTCGACGCCGCCGCCCTGGCCGAACACGCTGACACCCAGGCACGTCATCGGCGTGCCGGTCACCGTTCCCAGGAACGCCAGGGTGTGCGGGTGCCCGTCGATCACGGTGACGAGCGGTGCCCGCTGGCCGAAGGCGCGGTCGAGCACCGTCTCGTCGACACCATGCGAGGGTCCGCGCAGCAGCCCGCGCCGGGCCTGTATGGCCCGCCACAGCCGGTCGTACGACGTCACCACCACGACGTCGGCCGAGATCCCCAGTGCCGCAAGGGAATCAGCCGCAGCGAGCACGTTCGGCACCAACGCCCCGACACCCACGAGGGTCACCGCCGGGGCACCTGTTGCGCGGAGCAGGTACGCCCCTGCGAGCACGTCGCGGCGGCGGGACTCCAGGTCCTCCGGCAGGTCGGCCAGCGACTGGTCGACGGGCCGGGTGCTCAGCCGCAGGTACGCCGACTCGCCGTCCGGCCGCCCCAGCCGCGACAGCGCGTCGAGGAAGCACCACTCGGTCTCCAGCGCGAACGCCGGCTCGTACGCCGTGACCCCAGGCTGCTCGAGCCCGATCGATGGCGTCCCGATGCTCTGGTGCGCACCGCCCTCGGCAGCCAGCGTCACCCCCGACGGGGTGCCCACCAGGATGCTCTGCCCCCCGGCGTACACGCCGAAGGACCACGGCTCCAGCGCTCGCCCGACGAACGGGTCGTAGACCGTCCCGACCGGCAGCAGCGGCTGTCCGACCTTGGACCAGGTGGCCCCGAGCTCGCCGAGCAGCGACACCAGGTTGACCTCCGCGATGCCGAGCTCGACGTGCTGGCCGGTGGACGTCTCCCGCCACCGCACGAGCCGGTCCCCCTCGGTGCTGGGGTCGGAGGCGAACCAGTCGTGCCGGTCCTGCGGCGACCACACGCCGACCTTGTTGATCCAGCCGCCCTGGTTGGTCGAGGAGGCGACGTCGGGGGAGACGCTCACCATCCGCGCGGCCACGTCCGGCGCGTCGCGGGCCAGGTCGGTCATGACGCGCCCGAGGGTGGCCTGCGTCGAGTGCTCGCCGCGGTAGGTCCGGCCCAGTGCCGTGGGAACAGCAGGAGGAACCACGGGTACGACGGGTGGCTGGGCGAGGCGGGCTGCCGCCTCGGTGCACAACCGACCGGCGGCGGAGTCGGGGTCGAAGCCCTGCCACGGCGCATCGGGGTCGGTCCCGAGCGTGGTCGCGAGCTCGGCGTACTGCTCCTCGCTGAGAAGGGCGCTGTGGTTCGACGGCGACCCCTCGATGGGCAGGCCACGGCCCTTGACGGTGTAGGCGAACAGCACGGTCGGCCGCGTGTTGTCGACGGACCGGAACGCGCCGCGCAGCGACTGGAGGTCATGGCCGCCGAGGTCGCGGAGCACGTCACCGACCTGCTCGTCCGTCAGGTCCGCGAGCAGCTCGCCGACGTCGGGGGAGCCGGCGACCAGCCGCTCCCGCAGGGAGGCCACCGGCGAGCGCAGCAGGAACTGGTACTCCTCGTTGACCACCCCGTCCAGGCGGCCTCGCAGCCGCTCGCCGTCGGGGCGGGCGAACAGCGCCTCGAGCCGGCGGCCGTACTTCACCTCCAGCAC
>JBKJSN010000091.1:0-10497 GCA_046595815.1 Mycobacteriales bacterium | reverse complement strand
CGTCCCGACGCCACCGGGGGTGTAGAACGCCGGGATCCCCGCGCCACCGGCCCGCAGCCGCTCGGCGAGGGTGCCCTGCGGCACGAGCTCGACCTCGAGCTCGCCGGTGAGGAACTGCCGCTCGAACTCCTTGTTCTCCCCGACGTAGGACCCCGTCGTACGTCGGATCCGCCCCGCCGACAGCAGGGACCCCAGGCCCCAGCCGTCCACGCCGCAGTTGTTGGAGACCGTGGCGAGGCCGGTGGTGCCCGCCTCGAGGAGAGCCGTGATGAGGGCCTGCGGGATCCCGCACAGCCCGAATCCACCGACCGCCAACGAGGCACCGTCCGGGATGTCCGCGACGGCCTCGGCGGCGCTGCTGACGACCTTGTCCACGCGCCCTCCTTCGACCTCGACAACCTAGCGTGGAGCGGTATGGAGAGGGTCGTGCGTCCGGAGGGTCCGCTGGACCTCGCGCGCACCCTGGCGCCGCTGCGGCACGCCTCCAACGACCCGACCCACCTCACCGGACCCGATGGTGCTCTGTGGCGGGCCTCGCTCACTCCCGACGGGCCCGCCTCCTACCGCCTGACGCGCGAGGGCGCTGGCGTCCGTGCGCAGGCCTGGGGCCCGGGGGCTGCCTGGGTGCTCGATGGCCTGCCGGTGCTGCTCGGTGCCCCCGACCTCGAGCCCTTCGGTCACCCGTTGCTCGATCGCGCCCAAGGGGCGTACCCCGGCATCAGGATCCCTTGCACCAGAAGGGTTTTCGAGTCGCTCGTCCCCGCGATCCTGGAGCAGAAGGTCACCGGCAAGCAGGCCCGCACCGCCTACGTGGCGCTCCTTCGCCGGTACGGCGAGCCCGCCCCCGGTCCGGTCCCCGCGGGCCTTCTCTTCCCGCCGGCTCCCGAGGTGTGGCGTCGGATTCCGAGCTGGGAGTGGCACCGCGCCGGGGTGGACCCGCGACGGATGCGCACCGTGCTCGCGGCGGCCCAGGTGGCTGGGCGGCTCGAGGAGGCGGCTGCGATGGGGAGGGAGGACGCTTACGCCTCTTTGACCGCCGTACCCGGGGTGGGGGAGTGGACGGCGGCGGAGGTGTCTGTTCGCGCGCTGGGCGACACCGATGCGGTGAGCGTTGGCGACTACCACCTCGCGGGCTTCGTGGGCTGGGCTCTCGTGGGCCGCCCCGTCGACGACGCGGGGATGTTGGAGCTGCTGGAGCCGTGGCGGCCGCGACGGGCGCACGCGATCCGGCTGCTGGAGCTGGCCGGGCCGGCGAAGCCGCGGTTCGGGCCACGCCTGACGATCCAGGACCACCGCCGGCACTAGGGGCCGGCCCGTGCTTCAGAAGGGGGGCGGGGTGCCGTCGTCGTACCAGCCCTTGCCGGGGGCGGGCGGCTTCGGGGGCTTTGGCGCTTTCGGCGTGCTGTCAGGCAGCGGTTGCGGGACCCACAGCGGGCGGTCAGCGGGGTAGTCGGTCTCGGCCTGGGGCAGCTGCTCCAGGCGCGGCAGGGGCGGGTGCAGGACCTCGGGGTGCCAGGGGTGCGGGCGCCAGGCGGGCTGCCGGGTGAACTCGCTGCCGGCGGGGCTGGTCCAGGTGGTGATGCCGGTGGTGCGGTCGCGGTCGGCGGTCCACCCGTCGTGGCGGGCGCGGTGGCAGCGTGGGCTCTTGGCACTCAGGTTCGGCTCGCTGGTGGGTCCGCCGCGGGAGTACTCCTTTTCGTGGTCGAGGTCGCAGGCCTGGGCGGTGCGTGAGCAGCCCGGGCCGGTGCAGCGCAGGTCACGGACCTGGACGAGCCGGCGCAGGCCGGTGCTGGGGTCGTGCTGCGGTTCGGTGGTGTCGGGCAGCCGGACGGGGCGCAGCATCGCGAGCAGCTGCTGCTGGGTGCGCTCCGCGGGCGTGGTGTCGAGTGTGGTGTCGGGTGTGGTGTCGGGTGTGGCGGGTCCGGTGTCGTTGGGCGCTGGTGGGCGTCGTCGGCCGGGTCCTGGTGGGCCGTCGGGCGGGTGGCCGCGGCGGTGGCGCGGGGCTGCGTCCAGGTGCAGGGGGATGCCGGTCGCGGCGTTGACGACGACGCGGCGCAGCGCGGCGTTCGGGACCAGGGTGCGGGCCAGCCACGCGGGGATGGGACCGAGGCCCTCGATCACGGCGGGGTGCTGGTCGAGGTCGAGCAGACTCGTCACGGGCGAGTGCACGTGCATGGTGATCGCGGAGCGCAGCGGCTGGCGCAGCAGCTCCACGGCCAGCTCGCAGGGATCGAGATGGCAGGCGGCCTCGCGCTGGGTCGCGGGCAGCCCCAGGGGGAGCTCGTCCTGAGGCGGGGGAGCGCAGGCACCCTCCGCGGTGCGCTTGCGGGCCTCGGCCAGGACGGCCTCGCCCTGCCCTGTGGCGAGGACCTGCAGCAGCGCCAGGTGCCGGCCGGGGAGCTCGGCGAGCACGTCGGCGCGGACCTGCGCCTTGGTCCGCGTGATGCCGTCGCGCTTGTCGCGGAGCTGCTCGCAGCGGACGAGCTCATCGAGCTCCAGGCTGAACCGGCGAGCCTCCACCGCCCCGATCTCGCCGCCGATGCGCGCCATGCCGTTCTCGACGTCGAAGACCCACACGCCTCGGTTGGCTCGGGCCTTGGCGTACCGGTCCTGCTGCTCCTTGCGCTCCAGCTCGCCCTCGACCTCCAGGATCGTCTGGGCGATCAGCGGGCGGGCGTCCGCCGCGTCCAGCGGCGCGAGGCGGTCCGGGAGGCGACGGCCCAGCTCGTCCAACACCGCGACGCTGCACTTGCTCGTCAGACGCAGCAGGATCCCCACTGTCGCGACTCGCATCTGACCGCGGGCCAACAGCTCCAGGACGCGGGGGAAGTGCTCCTGCAACCGCACCGCCCGGTCGACCTCGCCCGCCGCGGCACCCTGCCCCATCCGCGCCGTCCCCGCCAGCTCCAGGATCAGCCCGTCCCGGTCGTCCGCGAACAGCCGCTCCAGCTCCACCAGGTCGCGCACCTTCGCGGCGTACTCGCGTGCCTCTCGCGCGTACCGGCGCGCGAGCACCTGCAGCTGCGCGACGCGGGGCGAGACCTCTGAGGACATGCCGTCAGTTTATGCGAATATCTGTTCGTGCGCCACCCTTCGCGCTGTGTGTGGATAGCCTGAGCGGCCTGAGGAAACTGGGTTGGCAGACCGCAGCGCTGCGTCCACTGGGGCGGCGCATCACCAGTGAGGGCAAGAGTCGCCGCACCCGCGACATCAAGGTGCGAGAGCTTCTCGGACTCGACGGATCAGGGGCCAATCTTGACCACCGGAACCGCCGCTCTGGTGCGACAGAGCCTGGGCAGGTAACCGGGAGGATGCGGCGTTCTCGATCAGGGTCCCTGCAACGCCCAGCCCATGAAGAGGATGAAACCCAGCGCCATGGTCGCGAGAGCCAGGGGCAGGGTTGCGATCAGCACGGCTCCACGACCAAGGTTCGAGCGCGGAAGGGGCGGGGGCCGGCCCGCAGCACTCCAGAACAGGAGTATCAGCCCGGTGACCCCAGGCCCCAATGTGAACAGCGTGTCTGGGATCAAGTCGGTCCCGCGGTCGTCCGCAAAGTAGTGCGCATTCGACACGGCGATCGCCAGGACTGCGAGAGCCAGGGCCGCTGTAGCCAGGCGCATGAGTGTCCGGGCGAGGGCCATGCCTGAAGGATGCCAGGGCGGCGTGACCTGTGCCGCAACAGGAGCTCGCTGCGCAGCCGTACCTTCGGGAGGCGGCGCCTCGTACGCAGGGTATTCGACGATCTGACAACCGCGACCGACCGAATAGAAGGGCCGTTGGCCGACCACCGCACCAAGGGCGTGGGGCGGGTTCGCCCCCCAGCCAACAGCCGCGCCCGCGGCAGTTGGCGATCGAGTTGAAGCATCCGTCGATCCCTTGCCTCAGCGGCGCACCAGGAACCCCTCTGGGTCTCGGGGGGCGCGCTCGGAGGGCGGGACGGCGGGGTGCCCCACGGCGACGACCCCGAGCGGTTCGCCCTCCACGTCGAGCACCTCCCGCACCACGTCGGGGCAGAACAGCGCGCTGCTCACCCAGGCACTGCCCAGACCCTCGGTCGCGAGCTGGACCAGCAGGTTCTGGACGGCCGCCCCGCCGGCGACGACGAACATCCGTTCCTCCGCCGCGCTGCGTCGCGCATCGGGATAGTCGTGCGCCCCGCTGCGGTCCAGCAGCGGCACCACGAGCAGCGGTGCCTTGCGCAGCACGTCTCCTCGAGCGAGGCGTCGGGCCACCTGTTCGTCGGTGAAGCCGTCCGCGCGCAGGTCCGCCTCCCACTGCTCGCGCATCGCAGTGAGCAGCGCCTCGCGCCGCTCGTTCACGAGCACGAACCGCCAGGGGGTGGTGTGGTGCGGTGCCGGCGCCGTCACCGCTGCGCCCACCGCGCGCAGCACGGCCGCCTCGTCGACGGGAGTGTCGGTGAAGGACCGCACGGTGCGGCGCAGGGACAAGGTGGTGCGGTGCGCCTCGTCGGTGCCGAGCCGGAACAGGTCCAGCGAGGCGTCCCGCAACAAGGCCTTGCCGTCCCGGCCGTCGTCGGCCAGGTCCCACCCTCGCACCACCGCCGCGGCCACGCGGCCGGCCTTGCCCTTGACCAGCTCGGCCGCTCCGGCGAGCTCGTCGGCCACCGCGATCTCGGTGACCTCCAGGACCTGCCCGAAGGTGTCGCGGGTGCCCCGGCCGTCGCGGACGGGGGCCAGCCCGGCCACGCCGATGGCCTGGTCGGTCTGCCCGACCCGCCACGGCCGGCCCATGGTGTCGCTGATGACCACCCCCAGGCGCACCCCCGTCAGCCGCTCCAAGTCTGAGCGCAGGCGCGCGGCGGAGGCATCGGGATCGGCTGGCAGCAAAGCGATCTCGTCGGTCTGCACGTTGCTGGCATCCACGCCTGCGGCGGCGAGGACGAACCCGTGGTGGGTCTCGGCGATCGTGGTCGTGCCGCGTCGAGCGACCACCCGGCGGGTCTCCGCAGCAACTGCTGCGAGCCGGGCAGCCTCTCGGTCCTCACCCGCAGGAACCAGCCGTCCCTCCGCCTTGCTCACGACCTTGCTCGTGACCACCACAACATCGCCGTCGCGGTAGTCGAACGCCGCGGCCAACAGCGCGGCGACGTCGTCCCCGGGCCGCACCTCGGGCACACCGACGACCGGGTGGACCTCAAGCACCCGCGAGCTCCAGCGCGGCCCGGGCCATGGCGGTGGTCGCCTCGAGGTCGGTCATGAGCAGCGGGATCGCCTGCACGGAGACGCCGGGGACCGTCGTACCGGCGTCCGCGGTGTCGACCAGCCAGCCGTCGAGCAGGTCCGACCCGTAGTGCCGCCCCACCGCCTCGGCCGAGGTCTCGACACCGATCGCGGTCAAGCAGGCATCAGCCATTCCTCGCACAGGTGCGCCGCCGATGATGGGCGACAGGCCCACGACCCGCTTGGCGCTCAGCGCCTCGCGCACACCCTTGACCTGCAGGATCGTCCCGATGCTCACGACCGGGTTGCTCGGCGGGAGCAGCACCACGTCGGCGGCGTCGATCGCCTCCAGCACTCCTGGCGCCGGGAGCAGCTCGCCGTGGTGCACGAGGGTGATCGACTCGGCGGGCAGCGCGGCCCTGTGCTTGATCCACCACTCCTGGAAGTGGATCGCCCGGCGTTGGCCCTCGACCGTGACCGTCACGTGGGTCTCAGCTTGTGCGTCGCTCATCGGCAGCAGCGTCACTCCCGGCTGCCACCGCTCGCACAGCGACGCCGTCGCCTCGGTGAGTGTGAGCCCCCCGAGCATGAGCTGGGTCCGGCGCAGGTGCGTGGCCAGGTCCCGGTCGCCCAACCCGAACCACGCCGTGGGGGAGCCGTAGGCCGCGAGCTCGTCCTTCGCACGCCAGCTCTCGTCGAGCCGGCCCCACCCACGCTCCTCGTCGATCCCGCCGCCGAGCGTGTACATCAGCGTGTCCAGGTCAGGACAGATCCGCAGGCCGTAGAGCGTGGTGTCGTCCCCGGTGTTGGCGATGACGGTCACGTCGGCGTCCGGTACGGCGGCCAGCAACCCCCGCAGGAAGCGAGCCCCTCCAATGCCCCCTGCAAGGGCCACGATGCGCATGCCCCCATCCTCGCAGCCGAGCCACTCCGTACCCTCGGGGGATGGAACAGGTTCTCGGCATGCGACGTGCCCTGGCACGTGCGCGTGACGGGAAGGCACTGGACCTCGACGAGGCCACGATCTTGCTCAACGCGCGTGGCGAGGACCTGGCTCACCTGTGCGCCTCCGCTGCCCGAGTGCGGGACCAGGGGCTGCTCGACGCGGGCCGCCCTGGCACGGTCACCTACTCGCGCAAGGTGTTCATCCCGCTCACCCGCCTGTGCCGGGACCGCTGCCACTACTGCACCTTCGCCACCAGCCCCGCGAAGGTGCCCGCGCCGTTCCTGTCGCTGGACGAGGTCCTGGACATCGCCCGCAAGGGTCAGGCGCTGGGGTGCAAGGAGGCGCTGTTCACCCTTGGCGACCGCCCTGAGGACCGCTGGCCGCAGGCCCGCCAGTGGCTCGATGAGGCGGGGTACGACGACACCCTGGCCTACGTCCGCGCCGCCGCCATCGCCGTGCTGGAGGAGACCGGCCTGCTGCCCCACCTCAACCCGGGGGTGCTGAGCTGGTCGGAGCTGCAGCGGTTGAAGCCGGTCGCGCCGAGCATGGGAATGATGCTCGAGACCACGGCCGACGTACCCGCGCACAAGGGGAGCCCGGACAAGGTCCCAGCCGTACGGTTGCGCACGCTGGAGGATGCCGGAAGGCACTGCATCCCTTTCACCACAGGCCTTCTCGTGGGGATCGGGGAGTCTGCGCGCGACCGCGCCGAGACCATCCTGGCCATCCGGCAGTCGCACCAACGGCATGGTCACGTGCAGGAGGTGATCGTCCAGAACTTCCGGGCCAAGCCCGACACCGCGATGCGGCACGCCGACGACGTGGACCTGGAGACCTTCCTCGCGACGATCGCGGTGACCCGTCTCCTGCTCGGCCCGCGGATGCGGGTGCAGGCCCCGCCGAACCTCGTGGACCTCGACGAGACCGCGGCGCTGCTCGACGCGGGCGTCGACGACTGGGGTGGCGTCAGCCCGCTGACTCCCGATCACGTCAACCCAGAGCGCCCCTGGCCCGACCTGGACCTGCTCGCCAAAGCCAGCGCCGACAAGGGCTTCACCCTCACCGAGCGACTGACCGCCCACCCGCCGTACCTGGGGGAGCCCTGGCTCGACCCCCGGCTGGCACCGCACGTGGCCGCGCTGCGCGACGAGCGCGGCCTGGCCCGCGACACCTGTCCGGCGGGACTGCCGTGGCAGGAGCCGGACGATGCCCTCGTCAGCACCGGCCGGACCGACCTGCACAGCAGCGTCGACACCACCGGACGCAGCGGCGACCGGCGCAGCGACTTCGACGAGGTGTACGGCGACTGGGAGGCCGTCAGGGCCTCGGTTCCCACGCAGGTGCAGCGGCTCGGCTCCGACGTCGCGGCCGCCCTGCGCAAGACCCCGGGCACCTACACCGAGACCGAGGCGTTGGCGCTGCTGACCGCCGAGGGGGCCGACCTCGAGGCTGTCTGCCGGCTCGCCGACGACGTCCGGCGCGACACCGTCGGCGACCAGGTGAGCTTCGTCGTCAACCGGAACCTCAACTTCACCAACATCTGTTACACCGGCTGTCGTTTCTGCGCTTTCGCCCAGCGTCGCACCGATGCTGACGCCTACACGCTGTCCCTCGACGAGGTGGCCGAGCGGGCGTCGCAGGCCTGGGACGTCGGCGCCACCGAGGTCTGCATGCAGGGGGGGATCGACCCGCAGCTTCCTGGCTCGGCGTACCTCGACCTGGCGCGCGCCGTGAAGCGCGGCGCACCCGACCTGCACCTGCATGCCTTCTCGCCCATGGAGGTGGTCAACGGTGCGGCCAGGATGGGCGTCAGCATCGGCGAGTTCCTCGAAGCAGCAAGGGAAGCCGGGGTCGACAGTCTGCCGGGGACTGCGGCGGAGATCCTCGACGACGACGTCCGTTGGGTGCTCACCAAGGGCAAGCTCCCGACCGCGCAGTGGCTCGAGGTCGTCACCACCGCGCACAGCATCGGCCTGCCGACGACCAGCACGATGATGTACGGCCACGTCGATGCCCCCCACCACTGGGCCGCGCACCTGCTCCTGCTCCGCCGCACACAACTGGAGTCCGGGGGATTCACGGAGTTCGTACCCCTGCCCTTCGTGCACACCAATGCGCCGCTCTACCTCGCAGGCATCGCCCGTCCGGGCCCGACGGTGCGTGACAACCGGGCCGTGCACGCGGCCGCCAGGCTGGTCCTGCACGGAGCCATCGACCACATCCAGAGCAGCTGGGTCAAGCTCGGCGTCGAGCAGTGCCATCAGGTCCTTGCAGGTGGGGTGGACGACCTGGGCGGCACTTTGATGGAGGAGACCATCAGCCGCATGGCCGGGTCGCAGCACGGCTCGCGCAAGAGCGTCGAGGAGCTCGAGGGGATGGTGCTGGCCGCCGGCCGCACCCCGCGACAACGCACCACCCTGTACGGCGAGCCAACTGCCGAGCGGCTCGCCGCGGCCCGCCGGGGGCCGGTGCGCGAGCTACCCCTGCTGGCCTGACCCGCGCTGCTGCGCCGGGCGCCTCCCCGGTCTGAGGTCTCACCGCCGATACGCTCCGGGCGAAACCCCTGTGCCGTAGGAGCTGTCGTGGACCCCAACCCGTTGTCGCGTCGCCTCGAGGAGCTCGCCGCGCGCGTCGGTGGCGACCCTGAGGCTGAGGCGCCGGCCAGCGGCGTGCCCCTCGCTGCCGTGCGCGGCGAGGTTGCTGGCATGCGCGCGGACCTCGTCGGCCTGCGCAGCGAGCTGGGTACGTTGCGCTCTGAGGTCGACGCGGTCACCGGGCGGGTCACGGGGGCCGTGGCGGCCAGCCGCAGTGAGACGGGCGCTCTTGGGCGAAGGGTCGCCGACCTGGTGACCTTGGTCGACAGCCTGGGCAGCCGTGTCGAGGAGCTGCGCGCCGATCTTCCTGGGCTCAGCCGCGAGGTGCGCGAGGCGCTCGAGCTCGTTCCTGTCCGCACCGGGGCGAAGCTCGACGAGCTGACCGGCAAGCTCTCCGACTCGGTGGGGATCCGGGTAGAGGCCGTCACGGCCGAGGTTCGCCGTACCGTCGCCGCAGCCCTCGAGCGGGAGGCCGACCAGGCTGCGACCACGCAGGGGCTGCTGGGCGAGGCGCGGTCGTCGCTTGAGTCCCGGATGGCGGTCATCGAGGACACCCTGGACGCGCTCGCTGAGCGGCTGGAGGCTGTCGCGCGCGACGGCGTGCAGACCGTGCGCGACCAGGTGCGCGACATCCAGACGACGTTCGTGAGCATCGACCACCGCCTCGACACGCTGGCGGGTGAGCAGGTAGAGCGGATCGTCGGACGGCTCAGGGACGTGACCGAGTCACGGCTCGACGCACTGTCCCTCTCGCTGGTCGACGCGACCCGCAACCGCAACGAGCAGCTGCGCCGCGATCTCCTCGACGTGATCGAGAGGGTGTCTGCCGAGCAGGAGGCCACGCGCAACCAGGTGGCCCTGCTGGTCGAAGCTCAGAAAAGCGTTGCATCCCAGCAGTCCCAGGCGATCTCCTCGCTCGAGGCGCGCGTCTCCGACGCCCTGTCGCAGACGCGTGAGGACATCACGACCGAGCTCGACGACGTTGCCGAGAGGTACCTCGGTGCTGCTGCTGCCCAGCAGGCCAAGGAGGACGAGCGGGCGGCCGCACAGGGTGCTCGCATGGACGCGCTGCAGGGATCGCTGGAGGCCGCGCTGGAGACCGTGCGGGCCCAGGTGACCACCGGGTTGGAGCAGACCCGCAACGACCTCGTCGGCGAGGTGGGGTCCGTGCGTCCCCGCGTGGAGGAGATCGCAGCGGCTGTTGCCGCATCCGGTGCTGCTGATGTGGCGGCCCGCGGGGAGATGCAGAGCGCGCTGGAGGCCGTCCGCGAGCGGGTGGCGATCGCGGTCAACGTCTCCGCGGACTCCATGCGTGCGGCTGTGGAGGACCTTGCGAGCTCGCAGGCTGAGCGGGCCCGGACCACGCACGAGGCGCTGCTGGACCGGATCGAGGACCAGCACGCGCATGTCACGGCGCGGCTCGCGGACCTCGTGGCCGGGCAGGGCGGGACGGTCGCCGCCGAGCGGGAGACCGCAGAGCGGCTCGCGTCCCTGACAACGGCCCTGGACGACGTACGCCGCAGCGTCGAGGCCTTGCAGGGCGACTGGCCCGCGCGGGTCGACCAGGCCATGGCGTCGGCGCGCACGAGCGCCGAGGGCGTGGTGGGCGAGGTGCGTGCAGAGGTCCGTGCCCAGCTCGACGCGGTGCTGGCAGAGATGGCCCGCGCCGCAGGCGGTCTCGACGAGGCCAAGGTCCGGCTGGCTGCGCTCGTCGACAGTGGCCAAGCGCTGGGTACGGCGGGCACGCAGCCCGCCGCGGAGAAGGCCCCGCCGAAGG
>JBKJSN010000012.1:0-51092 GCA_046595815.1 Mycobacteriales bacterium | reverse complement strand
ATTGCCGCGGCCCTTGGTGGCGCCCGCGGTGGCCGCTACCACCGCCGGGCAGATGCTGTCCTCGCCTCCCCCGCGGACGTCGTTGCCAAGGACGCGCCGGATGTCGAGGTTGAACCGGCTGGGCACGTCCGCAAGCACGCCGTCCACTGAGCCGGGGCGCCGCAGAGGGCGACCGAACGCCGTTCTAGTCTGCGACGCATGGGCTCCTTGCTGCTGTCGCGCCGTGACCTGGACTTCCTGCTGCACGAATGGCTCGACGTCACCTCGCTGACCACGCGAGAGAGGTACGCCGCCCACGACCGCGCCACCTTCGACGCCGTCCTGGACCTCGCCGAGCAGATCGCGACCCGCGATTTTGCCCCGCACAACCGTCGCAACGACGACGAGGAGCCAACCTTTGACGGCACCCGCGTCCACCTGCACCCCGAGATCGAAAAGGCCCTCACCGCGTTCTCGGCCGCCGGCTTCATCGGCGCCGGGATGCCGGAGGAGGTCGGTGGGATGCAACTGCCCTCGACCATCACCCAGGCGGCGATCGCGTGGTTCCAGGCCGCGAACGTCGGGTCCTCGGCGTACGCGTTCCTGACCGTCGCAAACGCGAACCTGCTGCTCGCCCACGGCAGCGCCGAGCAGATCGAGACCTACGTCAAGCCGATGATCGAGGGCCGGTTCTTCGGGACCATGTGCCTGTCCGAGCCGCAGGCCGGGTCGTCGCTCGCCGACATCACCACGCGCGCCGAGCCGCAAGCCGACGGGTCCTTCAAGGTCACCGGCAACAAGATGTGGATCAGCGGCGGCGACCACGAGCTGAGCGAAAACATCGTCCACCTCGTCCTGGCACGCATCCCCGGCTCTCCCCCTGGGGCCAAAGGGATCTCGCTGCTCCTGGTGCCGAAGTACCTACCCGGCGGCGAGCGCAACGACGTCGTCCTCGCAGGTCTCAACCACAAGATGGGCTACCGCGGGACGGTCAACACGCTGCTCAACTTCGGCGAGAAGGGCGGTGCCACGGGCTGGCTGGTCGGCAAGCCGAACGAGGGCCTGGCCGCGATGTTCCACATGATGAACGAGGCCCGCATCGGAGTCGGGCTCGGCGCGACCGCCCTCGGCTACAGCGGCTACCTGCACGCCCTCGACTACGCACGCTCACGCCCGCAGGGACGGCCCGTGTCGGCCAAGGACCCGTCGACCCCACAGGTCCCGCTCGTCCAGCACCCGGACGTACGCCGGATGCTGCTCGCTTCGAAGTCCTACGTCGAGGGGTCGCTGGCGCTCAACCTCTACTGCGGCCGGCTCGTGGACGAAGAGCGAACCGGCGCCGACCCGGCCACGGCGCACCTGCTGCTCGACGTACTCACCCCCATCGCGAAGTCGTGGCCGGCCCAGTGGTGCCTGGCCGCGAACGACCTGGCCATCCAGGTGCACGGCGGCTACGGCTACACCCGCGAGTACGCCGTGGAGCAGCTCTACCGCGACAACCGGCTCAACCCGATCCACGAGGGGACTCACGGGATCCAGGCGCTCGACCTGCTCGGCCGCAAGGTCACCATGCAGGGCGGCGCGGGGCTGGCGCTGCTGGCCGCGACGATCGGGGAGACCGTCGAGCGGGGGCGACCGTCGTACCCGGTCTTTGCGAAGACCCTCGCGGCGTCGATGGAGCGCGTCGTCGAGGTGACCCAGATCCTTTGGGGGACAGGGGATCCCGCGCTCGCACTCGCGAACGCCTCCGTCTACCTCGAGGCGGTCGGGCACGTGGTCGTCGCGTGGATGTGGCTCGAGCAGCTGCTTGCGGCCGACGGGAAGTCCGGAGACTTCTACGACGGCAAGCGCGCGGCGGCGGAGTACTTCTTCTCCTGGGAGCTGCCGAAGACCGGACCGCAACTCGACCTACTGGCCTCCCTCAACCGAACCACCCTCGACATGCGCGACACCTGGTTCTAACTCCTCACGGAGGGGTGGGGGTCCTAGGGTGGGCCCGGTGAGCCACCTGATCGAAGAGGCGTTCCTAAACCTCCCGCTGCGAGCGGCCGCTGACGCCGCGCTGCAGGCAGCCCGCGACCTGGGCGTGACGCACGCGGACGTCCGGATCGAGCGGCTTCGCGAGCAGGACGTCTCGCTCCGCGACGGCCGGCTGCAGAGCCTGAGTGACGACGTGGGCGTGGGTCTCGCCGTACGCGTCGTGCACCAGGGCACGTGGGGTTTCGCCTCCTCCCCCGACGTCACGCCCGACGAAGCGGCCCGCCTCGCCAAGGAGGCCGTCGCGGTCGCCCGTGTCGCCGCGCCGCTGAACCACCAGCCCGTCGAGCTGGCCGACGAGCCGGTGCACGCCGACGCGACCTGGGTCTCGGCGTACGACCTCGACCCCTTCGACATCGACCCGAAGGACAAGGTCGCGCTGTTTGAGCAGTGGTCGCGCGGCCTGCTCGCTCATGACGACGTCGACCATGTCGATGTCCAGCTTCAACAGGCAATGGAGAACAAGTTCTACGCCGACCTTGCGGGTACGACGACGACGCAGCAACGGGTGCGAATTCAGCCGCAGGTGACCGGCACCCGGGTCGACCCAGGCGGCGGCTTCGAGACGATGCGCACCATCGCCCCCCCCGTGGGACGCGGGTGGGAGTACCTCACGACGGGCTGGGACTGGGACGACGAACTCGCGCAGATGCCAGAACGCCTGGTGGCAAAGGCGAAGGCGAGCAGCGTCGAGCCCGGCCGCTACGACCTCGTCATCGACCCGACGAACCTCTGGCTGACCATCCACGAGTCCATCGGCCACGCCACCGAGCTTGACCGTGCCCTGGGCTATGAGGCCGCCTACGCCGGTACCAGCTTCGCGACTCTCGACCAGCTGGGCTCGCTTCGCTACGGCACCGACCTCATGCACGTGACCGGCGACCGCCTCACGCCCCACGGGCTCTCGACGATCGGGTTCGACGACGAGGGGGTGGCCTCGCAGCAGTGGGACATCGTCCGCGGCGGCACCCTGGTCGGCTACCAGCTCGACCGGCGGATGGCCCGGCAGAACGCCGCAGCCCTTGGCGTCAACCGCTCCAACGGCTGCGCCTTCGCAGACTCCCCCCACCATGTGCCCGTGCAGCGGATGCCCAACGTGTCCCTCCAGCCAGTGGCGGGCGGTCCCGGCACCGAGGAGCTCATCGCCGGCGTCGAGCGCGGCATCTACGTCGTCGGTGACAAGTCCTGGTCGATCGACATGCAGCGCTACAACTTCCAGTTCACCGGTCAGCGCTTCTACGAGATCCGCGCCGGCCGGCTAGTCGGCCAGCTCCGCGACGTGGCCTACCAAGCGACCACGACGGAGTTCTGGGGTTCGATGGAGGCCGTCGGCGGGCCGCAGACCTACCTGCTCGGTGGTGCCTTCAACTGCGGCAAGGCCCAGCCCGGACAGGTTGCCGCCGTGAGCCACGGGTGCCCAGCAGCCCTGTTCCGGGGGGTCAACATCCTCAACACCGTCAGGGAGGGGGGCCGGTGAGCGACCTCGTCGAGCGGGTCCTGTCGCTGAGCAAGGCCGACGGCTGCGTTGCGGTCTATGCAGAGAGCAGCACGGTCGACCTGCGGTGGGCCAACAGCACGCTCACCACCAACGGGTCGCGCCGCGAACGCCGGCTGACCGTCATCAGCGTTGTCGGACAGAGCATCGGTGTGCGCAGCGCTAGCGCCTTCGACGACCTCGAAGCACTGGTCCGGGCGAGCGAGCAGGCCGCCCGCGAATCCGGACAGGTCGAGGACTACGCGCCGCTCGTCACCGGCTCCGCGGACGCCGACTTCGACCACCCCGCCGAGACGACGAGCACAGCGGTCTTCGAGCAACTCGCCCGCGACCTGGGTGCGGCCTTCTCCGGCGATGTGCGGCAGTACGGCTTCGCCACCCACGACGTCACCACCACCTGGCTCGGGTCCAGCACAGGCCTGCGCCGCCGCCACGTCCAGCCAACGGGGTACGTGGAGATGACCGCTAAGAACGACGCGCGCGGTGGCTCCTCGTGGGTCGGGCAGCACACCCACGATTTCTCCGACCTGTCTGTGCCGGCACTCGACGCCGAACTGCGCCGTCGGCTTTCCTGGACCTCCCGCTTCGTCGAGCTGCCCGCCGGTCGGTATGAGACTTTGCTCCCCCCGACCGCTATCGCCGACCTGATGGTCGACGCCTACTGGTACGCCGGAGGGCGGGACGCCCACGAGGGCCGTACGGCGTACTCCCGACCGAACGGCGGCACTCGCGTCGGAGAAGCCCTGGCGCCCAAGGGATTCTCGCTGCGCAGCGACCCCCACCACGCCGGTCTCGCGATCAGACCGTTCCTTACTGCCGGTGGCAGTTCCGACATGATCAGCGTCTTCGACAACGGCATCGAACTGCCCGGCACCAGCTGGATCGAGGACGGCACGCTACGGGCACTCCCCCACACTCGCGCCTCCTCAGCGGAGTTCGGCGACCCCTTCACGCCATACGTCGACAACCTGATCGCCGACGGCGGCGGTACGGCGACGCTCGACGAGATGGTGGCCACCACCGAGCGTGGCCTGCTGCTGACCTGCCTGTGGTACATCCGCGTCGTGGATCCGGAGACCCTGTTGCTCACCGGGCTTACGCGTGACGGGGTCTACCTGGTCGAGGACGGCCAGGTGACCGGGGTCGTCAACAACTTCCGCTGGAACGAGAGCCCGATCGACCTGCTCGGCCGGATGACCGAATGTGGCCTGTCTGTCCCGACCCTGCCGCGCGAGTGGAGTGACGATTTCAGGTGGGCGCAGATGCCTGCCCTGCGGATTCCCGACTTCAACATGTCGAGCGTCTCACCGGCCTCCTGAACAATTTCCAGGCCAGGAAGTGGCCCGCCGCCCCGATATAGGCCTAGTGTGGGTACTGGTTGTTGTTGCCTTGCTCGCTCTCTCTCATCAAGGGTCCGTCTGGCGAACGCCATGACAGCCCGGTGTGCCGCGACCTGCGGCCGCTGAAAACGCAGTGAGCAAAGGGATCGACATGGTTGAAGGCACAGTGAAGTGGTTCAACGCGGAGAAGGGCTTCGGCTTTCTGGCCCAGGACAGCGGCGGCGCCGATGTCTTCTGCCACTTCAGCGCGATCGCAGCTGAGG
Source organism: Mycobacteriales bacterium (assembly GCA_046595815.1). Classification (GTDB taxonomy): domain Bacteria; phylum Actinomycetota; class Actinomycetes; order Mycobacteriales; family SCTD01; genus RYN-111. The sequence continues at coordinate 45,978 of JBKJSN010000012.1, read as the reverse complement.
GCTACAAGTCCCTCGAGGAGAACCAGCGCGTCTCCTTTGACGTGACTCAGGGCCAGAAGGGCCCGCAGGCGGAGAACGTCCGCCCGCTGTAGTCGTCTGAAGGGGCCCCGGCATCATGCCGGGGCCCCTTCGTCGTTCCCGGGTGCCCTGGGATGCTGGACGACGTGAGCGAGCGAAACGTCGTCGGTGGCCCCCTGGAACCGTGTTCCATCGATCCAGTCACCGGTTGGTTCCGGGACGGCTCCTGCAGGACCGGCCCCGATGACCTGGGCAGCCACACGGTTTGCGCGGTCATGACCACCGAGTTCCTGGCCCACCAGGTGGCGGTCGGCAACGACCTCGTCACGCCGGTCCCGGCGTACGACTTCCCCGGGCTCAAGCCCGGTGACCGCTGGTGCGTCGTCGCGTTGCGCTGGCTGCAGGCTCACGAGGACGGCGCCGCTGCACCCATCGTGCTCGCGAGCACGCACGAGCGCGCGCTGCAGGTCATCGCGATGGAGGTGCTTCGCGAGCACGCCGTCGACGTGCCAGGAGACGCAAGCAGCCTTCTTTAGAATCAGGCCCTGTCGTCCGGGTGGGTGTGCGGCAGTTGCGGCGCTCCCACCGCTGCTTGGTGGCCACGGAACGGCGTGCGATACAGACAGGCATCACAGTTCATCCGGATGTCCCCTGCCCGCGCCTCGTCGTACCTGCCGAGCACAAGCGTCGCAAGCCCCTCGGAGGCTCCGAGCGGCTCCGACAGCACCACGTCCATCCCCGACCCGGTAGAGAGCTCGGCGACCTTCGTCGGCAGGAAGCCGGGGCCGAGGAAGTAGCGCGCCACGGCGATCCGGCCCTGGCCGCGCAAGCGCTCGAGCGCCTCGGGCACGGACGGCCTCGTGGTCGAGACGAAGGCGTAGTCGACGAAGGGGTGCGCGCGACCCTCCCACAGCAACCGTGCCGTCGCGGCGACGCCGGCGTTGGCATCGGGGTCGAGCGATCCGTTGGCCACCAGCACGACAGGCAGCTCCGCCGCCCCCGCCTCGACCAGTCGCCGCTCCAGCACGTCGACGACGACCGGGTGCGGGCCGAGCGGCCGTCCGTAGCGGAAGGCGATTCCCGGGTGGTCGAAGCGCGCTGCCTGCACAGACGCGGCCACGTCCGTCTTGGAGTGCGAGGCCGCCCCAAGCAGCAAGGGCACGACGGTGATGTCCCGCTCCCCGTCCGCGACCAGCCGAGCAATGGCGGTGCGGATCGAGGGAGACGCGTTGTCGACGTACGCCGCCTCTGCGCGCAGCCCTGGCCGCAGGGCCGCGGTCATCACCAGGAGGTCCTGCACGACCTGTTGTGCCGCGGGTTCGCGCGAGCCGTGCGCGACCCCGAGCAGCACGCTCACAACGTCTCCACGAAGGCGTCGCGCAGCGCCACCGAACGACGAGGGTCACGGCCCGAGGTCACCGAGACGACAACGTCCTCAACCCGGCCCACCGCCGGCACCCAGGCATCGGACGACGAAGCGTCGTCGGCTCGCACGCACCACACCCGCGCCTCCCGACATAGCTCGGCGACCGTGTCGTCGATGACGCCAGTGCACGACAACACGAGCCAGGCCCCCTCCAGGTCCCCAAGCTCGAAGGCCCGCCTGACCACCGGCAGGTCAAGATCCTCGGGAGCCTGCGGCGCGACCAGCACGACCTCGGCGCCGCAGGCCGCAGCGGCACGTGCCCGCCGGACTCCGACGGGACCTGCGCCGACGACGAGCACCCGCTTGCCGTCGAGCTCGAGGTGGAGGGGGAACAGCACAGCTAGATCGTGGCAGCAAGCAGACCGCGCCGCCGCAGCACCCGGCGTTCGAGCGGAGCGAACAGGCACAACTCGATCACGATGCCGATAGCCAGGATCGTGAAGATCCCCGCGACGACACCGGCGATGTCCGCGTTCTGCCGGGACAGGTCGAGCAGCTGTCCGACGCCGAGCCCCAGTTCGGGAGTGCGGGCCACGAGCTCGGCGGCCATCAGCGAACGCCAGGAGAAGGCCCACCCCTGCCGCATCCCCGCGACGTAACCAGGTAACGCGGCGGGCAGCAGCACGTGCCGGGCCGAAGCCAGCCCGCGTGCTCCGAGCACCCTGCCGACCCGCAGGTATAGGGGCGGCACCTGGTCCAGCCCGGAGACCATGCCATTGGCAATGGAGGGCACCGCACCGAGGAGCACGACGAAGTAGACCGTGGTGTTGTTGGTGCCGAACCACAAGATCGCGGCCGGCACCCACGCGACCGACGGCAGCGACTGCAGCCCGGACAGGATGGGCCCGACCGCCCGGCGCACAGGCCGGACCCGTCCGACGATCAGACCCAGGGCTGTCCCGATCACCAGCGAGGCGGCGAAGCCCAGAGCGCCGCGCGAGACGCTGTTGCCGACCGCCTCCCGCAGCTCACCGGAGGACCACTGGTCGCGCAGCGCCGTCAGGGTGAGGCCCGGAGAGGGGAGCCGGTACGACGGGAGTACCCCGGCACTGCAGGCCACCTGCCATCCCGCCACGAGAAACGCCACGAAGAGCAGCGGTGGCCAGGTGGCTGACCAGGTGCGCCGCAGCCGCGGGGCCCGTTCCATGTGAACGGTCTCGAGAGCGTCGAGGCCGGCCTCGAGCGACGCGAGGTCGTCGACCTGGGCTCCCGGACCGGTCACGACTGGCCCCCGTGTCGTCGGATCTCACGTCGGAGGTCCTCGGTGATCTCAACCGAGAGGGCAGCGACCTGTGGCGACTCGATCCGCCGAGGCTGCTCGATGGTCACGGGGTACTCCTGCACGACCCGACCTGGACGCGAGGACAGCAGAACGACCCGGTCACCGAGCCGCACGGCCTCGCGCACGTTGTGGGTCACGAACAGCACAGTCAGCTTCTGCGACTCGCGGAGCCGCACGAGCTCCTCGTGGAGCACGTCCCGCGTGATCGCGTCCAGCGCCGCGAACGGCTCGTCCATGAGCAGCACGTGGCTGTCCTGCGCGAGCGCTCGGGCCATGGCGACGCGCTGGCGCATGCCTCCGGACAGCTCGTGCACCCTCTTGCTCCCTGCGTCCCGCAGCCGTACCAGGCCGAGCAGGTCCTGGGCCCGCTCCCGGCGCTCGGCCTTGCCGACGCCCTTCAGTCGCAGGGCGAGCTCCACGTTCTGCCGCGCGGTGAGCCACGGGAACAGCGCCGGGTCCTGGAACATCAGCGCGGGCTTTCCGCCCAGCACCTCGACCGCTCCGCTCGTGGGCTGGTCCAAGTCGGCGACGAGCGACAGCAGGGTGCTCTTCCCGCAGCCGGAGGCGCCCAGGATGCACAGGAACTCCCCTTCGGCCACGGACAGCGAGACGTCCTCAAGCACGTTGGGGCCCGACCCGAACCGCTTGGTCACCCCACGCAGCACCACAGCGGGTCCGCTCTCGACGACCTGCACCTGTGCCGCCTCTCGTGCAGTTGTGATCCCAGCGAGGAGTGTCATGCTGTCAGTCCCTCCCGATCCCGGCGTCGTCGAAGTCCTTGCCCGTCACCGTGCGCAGGGGCCCGAGCCGGTAGAGGCCGGCGAGGTCCCCCTTCTTCACGAGCCCGGTCGCGAAGGCGTGCTCCGCGATCGTCTTGAGCGAGGACGCGAGCGGGTCCTCGGTCAGGGTCAGCTGGGTGAAGGAGCGGTCGATCACCGCCGGCGACAAGGCCTTGCCCGTGAGCGCCTTGAGGGCGTCGTTGATGACCGTTTTGGCCGCGGATGCGTCGGCGGCGATCTCCCGGTTGGCAGCGACCTGCGCCCGGATCAGGTCGGCGACGACGTCGGGGTGCTCGTCGAGGTACTCGGCTCGCACGATCAGGTTGGTGCTGACAAACTGCCCGGCCGGCCAGAGCGACTTCTCATCGACGAGGACCGTGCCGCCGCCGTCGAGGACGAGTCGGGAGGCCCAGGGCTCCGGAACCCAGGCGCCGTCGAGCTTGCCCGCCTTGAAAAGGTCGAGCGTTTGCGCGTTGTCCTGGGCGAGGATCGTGACGTCACCAGACCCCTGCTTGTCGACCTTCAGACCCTTCGACGCGAGGTAGGTGCGGAGCGCGATGTCCTGGGTGCCTCCCGTCTGCGGGTCGGCGATCGTCAACCCGCGCAGGTCGGAGACTCCCCGGCGCACGACGAGAGAGGCGCCTCCGCTCGTGGCGCCGGCGACGATGACGACAGCGCCCCGGCTGCGGAGGAACGCGTTCACGGCGGGGCCGGGGCCGATGTACGCCGCGTCGATCGAGCCTGCGAACAGAGCCTCGACCTCAGCCGGACCCGCGTTGAAAGTCTGGGTCTTCAGCCGAGTGGCGCCTAGCTCACGGGCGTAGGTGCCGTTCGCGACGCCGTACACCGCGCTGGCATGGGTGAGGTTCGGGAAGTACCCGAGCCGCAGCGTTGTCGTGGCTGAGGCGTCGCCACACGCCGCGGTGGTCGCGGCAAGCAGCAGCGCGGGCAGTGCCCTGAGAAATCGCACAGGCGTGACCTTCTGATGAGCTGTCCGGGGTGACGGGAAAGGTGGCGTCAGCCGAGACAGGCCGCGCTGGAGACACGCTGCAGGTCTACATGCAGCCGTGCAACGAGCGTCGGGCGGGTCACCGGCGCATCGTCGCACGGGTCTGCCGAGATTTCCTAGTAATCTGATAGGAGACCCAGGTCACAGGGCGAAGTCCGCCCGACCTGTGCGACCCTGTGGCCATGGGTGAGCTCCTCGTGCAGCGACTGCACGTCGACCTGATGCGCACGGGCAGCGCGGTCTGTCAGACGGCCTGACGCCGTCCGTTCCGCACACGCACACCCCTTTGGAGTCAACAGTGCCCGCCCAACGCGGTCAGGGTCAGTGGGCGCTCGGTTACCGCGAGCCCCTGAACCCCAACGAGCAAGTCAAGAAGGACAACGCACCGCTGGACGTCAAGCAGCGGGTGCTCGACATCTACTCCAAGCAGGGGTTCGCCAGCATCGACGGCGCCGACCTCCGCAACCGACTGCGGTGGTACGGCCTGTACACACAGCGCGCGCAGGGCATCCCCGGTGGCAAGACCGCGATCCTTGATCCCGAAGAGCTCGAAGCGCCCTACTTCATGCTCCGGATCCGCATCGACGGTGGGCAGCTGTCCTCCCGGGCCCTTCAGGTCATAGGCGAGATCGCCACCGAGCTGGGCCAGGACGTCGCCGACATCACCGACCGGCAGAACGTGCAGCTGCACTGGATCCGCATCGAGGACGTGCCGGAGATCTGGCGGCGGCTCGAGGAGGTCGGTCTGCACACGACCGAGGCCTGCGGCGACTCCCCTCGCGTCATCCTCGGCTGCCCGCTCGCCGGCGTCGATGCGGATGAGGTCCTCAACGGCAACCCGGCGGTGCACGCGGTCGTAGCCCGCTACCTGGGCGATCCGGCGTACGCCAACCTGCCCCGGAAGTTCAAGACCTCCATCAGCGGCTGCTCGGTGTTCTGCACCAACCACGAGATCAACGACGTGGCCCTGGTCGGCGTGGTGCACCCCGAGCTCGGTCCCGGCTACGACCTGTGGGTCGGAGGCGGGCTCAGCACCAACCCCAAGCTGGGTCTGCGACTCGGGGCGTTCGTCGAGCCGTCACGGGTCGCCGAGGTGTGGGAGGGCGTCATCTCGGTCTTCCGCGACTACGGCTACCGGCGCTCGCGCACCCACGCCCGCCTGAAGTTCTTGCTCGCCGACTGGGGTCCTGATCGCTTCCGCGAAGTGCTCGAGCAGGAATTCCTGTCCGCGCCCCTGCCCGACGGACCGGCACCGGCGACGCCCCCGCGAAACAGCCGTGACCACGTCGGGGTGCACCCCCAGAAGGACGGCCGGTTCTACGTCGGAACCGTCGCCCGCTCAGGGCGCACGAGCGGCACGCAGCTGCAGCGGGTGGCGGCGCTCGCGGAGCAGTACGGCGGCGGTCGCGTCGCGACGCCGGCCCAGCAGGGGCTGGTGCTGTTGGACGTGCCGGCCGAGCACGTCGACGCGCTGGTCGCGGCCCTGGAGCTCGAGGACCTTCGGGTGCGCCCCAGCGCCTTCCGCCGGGGCACCATGGCCTGCACCGGCCTGGAGTTCTGCAAGCTCGCCATCGTGGAGACCAAGGCGCGCGCCGTGGACCTCTACACCGAGCTGGAGAAGCGTCTCCCCGACTTCGACGAACCCCTCACCGTGCACGTCAACGGCTGCCCCAACTCCTGCGCGCGCTTCCAGACCGCCGACATCGGGCTCAAGGGCTCGATCGTCGACGGCGTGGAGGGGTTCCAGGTCCACCTGGGCGGCCGGTTGGGCGAGGACGCCGGCTTCGGCCGCAAGGAGCGCGGCCTGAAGGTCACCGCGGAGGGCTCCGCGGACTACGTCGAGCGGGTCCTGCGCAACTACCTGGCCGACCGGGCCGAGGGCGAGCAGTTCGCGGTCTGGGCCCGTCGCGCCGACACCCGCCTCCTGACGTGAGCGAGCGCGCGGCACCGCAGTACTGCCCCTACTGCGGCGAGGAGACGCTCCGGCCGTGGGGGGAGCTCAACGAGCACGCCCGCTGGCACTGCGAGTCGTGCCTGCGGGTGTTCGAGATCCGATACCAGGGCACCACCGGCCACTGAGTGCTTGGATGCGCGGGTGAGCACCCGGTACGACGAGATCCACACAGAACGGCTCGCCCTACGCCAGTGGGCTGCGGGCGACAGGGAGCCGTTTGCCACCCTGAACGCCGACCCGGTCGTCATGGAGCACTTCCCCGCACCCCTCACCCGGGAGCAGAGCGACGCCTTCCTCAACCGGATCGAGGCCCACTTCCAGACCCATGGCTATGGGCTCTGGGCGGTCGAGCGCGCGGGAAAGCTGCTCGGCCTCACCGGCCTGAACTGGGCCGAGGGGCTGGAGTTCTCACCGGCCCTGGAGGTCGGCTGGCGCTTCACTCCCCCGGCCTGGGGGCACGGCTACGCCACCGAGGCTGCGCGGGCGGCTCTGGAGGTCGGGCTGGAGCAGGCAGACAGCGTGGTGAGCTTCACCGCGATCGTCAACGAGCGGTCCTGGCGGGTGATGGAGCGGCTGGGGATGGTGCGCGAGTCGGTCTTCGACCACCCTCGGGTGCCCGACGGCAGCCCCCTCAAGCGGCACTACCTCTACCGGACCTCCTGACCCGGACCCCTGACCTGAGCTAGAGGTGCAAGCCACACTCGGTCTTGGCAGAGTCCGACCAGCGCCCGGCGCGGGCATCCTCGCCGGGCGCGACGCGACGGGTGCAGGGGGCGCACCCGATCGAGGGGTAGCCGTCGTAGTGCAGGGGGTTGACGAGGATCCCGTTCTGCGTGACGTAGGCGTCCACGTCGTCCTGGGTCCACCGGACGATGGGGTTGACCTTGACCTTGCCGCGCTTGGCGTCCCACTCGATGACCGGCGTGGCCTCGCGGGTCGGCGACTCCTCACGGCGGATACCCGTGGCGTAGGCGTCGACGTCGGCGAGAGCACGGGCCAACGGCTCGACTTTGCGCATCGCGCAACAAGCGTCAGGGTCACGCCGCCACAGCTCGGCACCATGCTCGGCGTCCTGCTCGGGCACCGACAGCCGGGGCAGCACGGTGCGGACGCGCACGTCGTACACCTGCGCGACGGCGTCACGCGTGCCGATGGTCTCGGCGAAGTGGTAGCCGGTGTCGAGGAAGACCACCTCGATGCCGGGCACGACCGACGCAGCGAGGGAGGCGAGGACGCCGTCCCCCATCGAGGACGAGACGCAGAACCGCGAGCCGAAGGTCTCTGCCGCCCAACGCAGCACCTGGTGGGGCGACGCCTGCTCCAGACGCTCGCCTGCGTCACGTGCGAGCGCCTCGAGGTCCACGACCACATGAAACCAACCTGGTGCTCCTGCGATTCCCGCAGGGGTGGCAGGCTCTCGGGCGTGCAGCCTTCGTTGACCGTGTGGGATCGCATGGACCTGTCGGCGCGCACCGATGAGGTCCTTGCTGTCTACGCGGCCGCCATGGACGTCCCGCTAGCCGCCGCCTATGCCCGCAAAGGGATCATCGTCAGCCACCTGTCCCGCCGCGGGCTCCGCGCCGTGGGGGCACAGGAGGGCCAGGAACTGGTCGGGATCGCCTACGGCTACGTCGGCGAGAGGGGTCAGTGGTGGCACGACCAGGTTGCGGCAGCGATGACCCCTGAGCAGGCCGGCGCCTGGCTGGCGGATGCGTTCGAGGTGTGCGAGGTGCACGTGCTCCCGCGATTGCAGGGCAAGGGGATCGGGCGCGAGCTGCTCGAGGGCTTGCTCCGCGATGTCGTCGCCACGACAGCCGTTCTCACCACCCCGGACCAGGAGACGCGGGCCCGTCGCTTCTACCGCGCGGGCGGCTGGCAGGACCTGGTCCGCGGCCTGACTTTCCCCGGGGACCCACGCACGTTCGCCGTCCTCGGCAAGGCTTTGTGAAGGCGGTCGGCTTTCGGCGTACCGTCGCAGTTGTGGGCCTTACGGACCACTCACGGAGGAGACGCCACCATGCCTGAGCTCTACGAAGTCGTGCTCCTCGACCGAGGTACCCGCTGGCACACCGGGGTCCTCGCCGACGAGCTCACCGAGACCGACCTGTTGCTGAGCGAGAAGGGGCAGGTGCTGCTGTTCGGCAGCCGTGCAGCGCTGGAGCACCACGCTCAGGAGCACCGCCTGAAGTTCCACGACGACCTGCCGGACGAGATCGACCTCGACCTGCAGGGGTGGCTGAGCGACGGCACACCTGAGCCCGCGACGGCCGAGGTCGCTGAGCTGTGGCACCTGCTCTACGACGACCCCGTGGCGGGCAAGGCACTCGACTCCGAGGAGTTGGGCGAGGCCTACGACGACCTCGTGGAGGAGGTCGACGACTGGTTCACCGAGCACGGCCCGCAGGCGCGCCCGGCGCTGGCCGAGGCCGTTCGGCGGCTGCGGGCGACCTTCCGGAAGGTGTGACCTCCAGCACGTCCCCGCAGGTAGAACGCGTTCTATGACGGAGGTCACGCGGCGCAGGCGTTAGGGCAGCTCGATCTGCACCGACAGTGGAGGCATGAGCACCTACACCCTCGACAGCCTGGGGCCGGTCCTCGTCTCGGACCTGCCGCCCGTCGGCCCGCTCCGCCCGGGCCTGTTCCGCCGCCTGGCCATCGCCCTGCGCCACCGGATCGAGCAGACCCGCTTCGAAGCGGCCCTCCGGCTCGCCGGACCCGGCGAGCACTCCGACCTGATGGCGGCTGCCCGCCGGGGCTAGCGTTTGGGGCATGTGCGCCAGCGACGGCAGCCCCCTCGCAGTTCTCCCCCGCCCCGCGGACGGCCCAGCGGTCGATCCCGTCCGTCTGGAGCCGGTGGATGAGGTCGTTGTCACGACCTTGATGGACAACAGCTTCGACGCGCTCCTCAGGTCAGCGTCCGGGGTCTCCCGCCCGTCCTTCACCGCAGGTACGGCGAGTGCCCCTCAGTTCGAAGGCGGCCGTACGTCGATCGGGCTGATCGCCGAGCACGGGTTCGCCGCCCTCGTCACGGTGCGCCGAGGCGAGCGCACCTCGACGGTGCTGTTCGACACCGGTATCTCGCCCACAGGCATGACCGACAACGCCGCCCGCCTCGGCATCGACTGGTCTGCGGTGCAGGCGGTCGTGCTGAGCCACGGGCACTTCGATCACGCCGGGGGCTTCGCCGGGCTGGCGAAGACCTCGCGCTCGCTGCCGATCACCGTCCACCCGGGCATCTGGTCGCGACGGCGTCTCGCCGTACCCGGGATGGATCCCATCGACTTCCCGACGCTTTCGCGGACGGCGCTGGAGGGCGAAGGGTTCGACGTCCTCGAACGCCGCCAACCCTCGCTGCTGCTCGACGGCTCGGTGCTCATCACCGGCGAAGTCGACCGGGTGACGGACTTCGAGCGCGGGATGCCGGCACCCCACCAGGCCCTCGTCGACGGGCAATGGGTCCACGACCCGCTCGTCCTGGACGACCAGTCGCTGATCGTGCACGTCCGCGACCGCGGACTGGTCGTTCTCACCGGCTGCGGCCACGCCGGGGCGGTCAACATCGCCCGGCACGCGATGCGCCTCACCGGGGTCGACCGCCTCCACGGCCTGCTGGGCGGGCTGCACCTCGGCGGTCCCGCCTTCGAGCCGGTGATCGCTCCGACGATCGCAGCGCTCGGCACCTTGGCTCCCTCCCTGCTGGTGCCTGGCCACTGCACCGGGTGGAAGGCCCAGCACGCCCTGGCCGCCGCCTTCCCGGAGTCCTGGGTGCCAGGCAGCGTGGGGACGAGCTACACGGTGTCGGCTGCGTGAGTCAGGGGTTGGGTCAGGGGTTGTGTCAGCGCAGGGCCCAGCGGACCGTCACGGTGACGGTGACGTCCGTCGTACCCGCGTCGATCGGGACGGCCTTCAGCGACGATCGCCCGGCTCCGTCGTAGGCGAAGGGCACCGGCTGCGCCTGGCCCGGATCGGCGGTCTCGGCCACCAGCTGCACCTCACCCAGCGCGCGACCCGACAGCTGCGCGTAGCGCTCGGCCTTCGCCCTGGCGTCGGCGAACGCGTCGTCCCTCGCCTGCACCAGCAGATCAGCGTTGTCCTCCAACGAAAAGCTCACGCCCTGGACCACGGCCTCGTTGCCGCCGGCCTCCACGGCGTCGGCGATCGCCCGGCCCGCCTTCTTCAGGTCCCGCAGCTTCGCCGTGAGCGTCTCGCTGACGCGGTAGCCGTTCGGCCGACCCCTGTTGTCGTAGTCGGGGTAGACCGACACCTCGGAGGTCTGCAGGTCGCGGTCCGCGACACCGCTGCGCCTCAGCGCGGCCCGTACCTTGCCCTGCCGGGAGCTCGCCGCCTCCATCGCACTGCTGACGTCATCACGCTTGACGCTCACCCCTAGCGTCACCCTGAGGACGTCCGGTGTGCCGCTGACCTTGCCGAGGCCGTCCACGACGATCCCGTTGGTGCTGGCGGGCACGTTGGCCGCGACGGCGACGTGCTGTGGAGCTCTGCCACCGACGAAGGCATAGGTGGCGAGGGCTGCCACGACGATGAGGGCGAGGAGTCGTTTCATGCCGGTACGACGCAGCGCTGACGCCTTCGGTTTCAGGCGCGGGTCGACAGCCCGAGGCGGGACCAGATCTCGCGCGTGGCGGTCGAGCGGTTCAAGGTGATGAAGTGCAGCCCCGGCGCACCCTCGACGAGCAAGGTGTCGCACAGCTCGGTCGCAACCTCGACCCCGATCGCCCGCACCGCGGCCGGGTCGTCCTCCACCGAGTGCAGCCGTTCGGCGAGGTCTGAGGGGAAGGCCGCACCCGACAAGATCGCGAATCGCTCGATCTGCGCGACGTTGGTCACCGGCATGATTCCCGGGATGATCGCGACGTCGCAACCTGCGGCCGCGACCCGGTCGCGCAGCCGGAGGTAGTCCTGCGCCCGGAAGAACATCTGCGTGATCGCGAAGGTCGCGCCGGCGCGGCACTTGCGCACGAAGTGGTCCACGTCGCTGTCCAGGTCGGCCGACCGCGGATGCTTCTCCGGGAAGGCCGCCACTCCGACGCAGAAGTCACCGCTGGCCCGCACGAGCTCGACCAGCTCGTTCGCATAGGCCAGGCCCTCGGGGTGCTGGACCCACTCGGCCTGCGGGTCCCCCGGAGGGTCGCCCCGAAGCGCCAGCACGTTGCGCACCCCGGCATCGGCGTACTGCCCGATGATCTTGCGCAGCTCGGCCACCGAGTGATCCACGGCGGTCAGGTGACCCAGAGGGGTGAGCGTGGTCTCCGACGCGATCCGCTCGGTCATCGCAACAGTGCGTTCGCGCGTCGACCCGCCCGCGCCGTACGTCACGCTCACGAAAGCCGGCCGCAGCGCCTCGAGCTCGCGCAGCGCCTGCCACAGCTGCCGCTCGCCCTCGTCGGTCTTCGCGGGGAAGAACTCGAACGAAAACAGCCGCTCGCCGGTGGCGAGAAGCTCGGTGATGGTGCGGCGTGACACCGGGCAAGGCTAACCGGGCCACTATCGTCCCCGGGCATGGGAGTCCTCGATCGTCGTGACCTGCTCGCCCGGGTTCAGACCGCGCTCGATGCCTTCCTCGTCGAACACCGCGCACCGCTCGATGCCATGGGACCGGAGCTGCACCCGGTGTCGGACGCCCTGGCCGACTACGTCGCCGGCGGCAAGCGGATGCGGCCGGGCTTCTGCTTCTGGGGAGCCCTCGGCGCAGGCGGCGAGGACACCGACGAGCTGGTCGTCGCCGCGTCGGCCCTCGAGCTGTTCCAGGCCTGCGCGATCGTGCACGACGACGTGATGGACGGCAGCGACACCCGCCGCGGCAAGCCCGCGGTCCACCGCGCGTTCTCCTCGCACCACAAGTCCCAGGGCTGGTACGGCGATGCCGATGCGTTCGGGGCAGGTGCCGCCATCCTGATCGGCGACCTGGCGCTGTCCTGGGCCGACGAGATGCTCCTGTCCTCAGGCCTGGCGAACCCCACGGCGATGCGCGTGTTCAGCCAGATGCGCACCGACGTCGTCGGTGGGCAGTACCTCGACCTGCTCTCCCAGGCGAGTGGCACCACGACCGTCGAGGCCGCGTTGCGCGTGGCCCACTGGAAGGCGGCGAAGTACACCATCGAACGGCCGCTGCACCTCGGGGCGGCGATCGCCGACGCCGAGCCGGCCGTCTACGCCAGCTACACGGCGTACGGGCTGCCTCTCGGGGAGGCGTTCCAGCTGCGCGACGACCTGCTCGGTGTCTTCGGCGACCCGTCGGTCACCGGCAAGCCCGCCGGAGACGACCTGCGCGAGGGCAAGCGCACCGCCCTGGTGGCGACCGCGCTGGAGCACGCCACCGAGGCCCAGACCTCCGTCGTACGGCGGCACCTGGGCGATCCGGCGCTCGACGACGTGGGCGTGGCCACGCTGCGCGAGGTCCTCATCGACACCGGGGCCGTCGAGCGCGTCGAGGTGATGATCGCCGAACGTCTGGAGCTCGCGCTCGCCGCCCTCGAGCACGCACCGATCACGCAGGAGTCGACCGACGTCCTGCGCCAGCTGGCGACCGCCGCCACCGCTCGCGCGCACTGAGCCAGGCTTAGGCTGTACAGACCATGAGCGCACCCACCCTGGCCGCCAACGACCCGTGCCACTGCGGCAGCGGGCGCAAGTACAAGCGCTGCCACCGCATCGCCGATGTCGACCCCGCCCGTGCCGCGGCAGAGCAGGCGGCTCGCGAGGAGGCCGAGGCCTACGCCGCTCGATTCGTCCGGCCCGGCAAGCAGTCCCCCCGCAGGACCGTGCCCGACCACATCGAGCGACCGCCGTACGCGAACGACCCGAAGGGTCGCCCGGGAGTCCGCGAGTCCGGAGAGCCCAAGGACGCCGCGACGATCGAGAAGATGCGCCGAGCGGGCCGGGCGGCCGCCGAGGTGCTGCAGGTGGTGGGCGCCGCCGTGCGTCCCGGCATCACCACCGACGAGCTCGACGCGATCGCCCACGCCGAGTGCCTCGCCCGCGGCGGGTACCCGAGTCCCCTGGGCTACAACGGCTTTCCGAAGTCGCTGTGCACCAGCGTCAACGAGGTCATCTGCCACGGCATCCCGGACAGCACCGTCCTGAAGGACGGCGACATCGTGAACCTCGACGTCACGATCTACCTCGACGGCGTGCACGGCGACACCAACGCGACCTTCTACGTGGGCGAGGTCGACGAGGCCTCGCGTGCGCTGGTCGAGGTGACCCGCGAATGCCTCGACCTCGGCATCGCCGCCGTCAAGCCCGGCGGCACGGTCCGCGACATCGGCCGCGCCATCCAGGCTCACGCCGAGGGCAAGGGGTACGGCGTGGTCCGCGCCTTCGTCGGGCATGGCATCGGGCGTGCCTTCCACAGCGAGCCGCAGGTCTACCACTACGACAACCCGGCGGCCCGGATGGAGCTCGTGCCCGGCATGACGTTCACCATCGAGCCGATGATCACGATCGGCGACTGGCGCCACGAGATGTGGGACGACGGCTGGACGGCCGTCACCCGCGACCGCTCGCGCACGGCCCAGTTCGAGCACACGCTGGTCGTCACCGAGACCGGCGCGGAGATCCTCACCCGCTGCTGAAAACGGCAGGGCTCCGCACGCTCAGTCAGACTCGGCCTGGGAGACCGATACGGACGTCCACGCCGTCGGAGTAGTGCGCGAGCGGCGGTCCGGACGGGCGAGGCAGACCGGCCGCCATGACAAGGCTGTCGTCGCACAGTTCCACCTCCACACGCCTCAGTGGCCAAGGCGCGTGCTCCGCGTCGGCGTACCGGAGGGTGCCGCACCCAGCTTCGCTGAACAGCCGCCAGCGGGCCGTGAGAAAGTGCTCCAGCTCGGTCACCTCATGAGGCGGCACCACGGCCCCCGGCCGGACGATGACCATGCCTCCCGCCCCAGCTCCTGGGCTGGCTGGCCATCTGCGGCGCGAGGTGTACGTGATGCGGTCGGGTGCTCCGGTCAGGCGCATCCTCGCCCAGTAGTACGGCAGTCGATAGGTGAGTCGGGCCACCACCACTGCCGCGAGCCGCGCTGCGTCGAGCGAGAAGAACCACACGCCAGTGCGGCCGTGGCTGTCCCTGACGTAGGTCCGCACGTTCGTCTCGCAGAACCGACCAATCCAGGGAAGGGCTGTCAGACGCGGCGGGGCTACCCGCATCTGGAAGGGCACTAGTCCGACCCAGGCGCGCCCGTCGACGGTCTCGACTGTGAGCCCCTCGGGGAGTAAGCGCTGCACCTCGCTCGGCTCGAACGACCAGTGCAAGAACGTCAGGAGTTCCCACCGTTGCGTCATCACCGGATGGGGAACGGTCAGGGGGCACTGGCCAGCGGCGAGGTCAGGTTCCACCCAGACAGCATGCCGCCCCCGAGGGGCATCCGCAGTCAGCGATCTCGTCTGTCAGCAACAGGTGATCTTCAAAGTCGTGTGGGGTAGGTACTTCCTATGAGACCTGTCGCCGCCCTCGTCCTGCTCTGGATGCTCATCGGTGGGTTGGCTGCCTACCAGCGCGACTACCTCACCAACCGCGACAACAGCTGCGCCAAGACCGGCACCGTCCTGGTCACGGTGTTGGCGGGGCCGCTCAACTACCTCGGCGCCAACCCCCGCGTGAAGGACTGCAACGTCCCGCAGCCGTCGAAGTAGCCAGCGGCCCGGGGTGACCGCCCCCGATAGGCTCACCCGGTGTCCACCCGCCACGTCGTGCCCCGGCGGCTGCTGGCCCTCGGCCTGGTCGGGACCACCATGCTCGCCTTCGGCGGGATCGGCGCCGGCGCCGTGCCGCGCTACAAGGACGCCGTAGCGGAGCTGCTGCACCTGACCTGGCTCCAGAAGACAGAGACCGGACGCAACCTCTCCTTGTTCTTCGCCCTGGTCGGGCTCAGCCTGCTGGCCGCTTCCTGGTGGCAGCTGCGGCACGTCCTGGACCGCGTGGCGCCCAAGACGCTGCTGCTCATCACGGGCCTGTGGTCACTGCCACTGCTGCTCGGCGCGCCGCTGTTCAGCCGCGATGTCTACGCCTACGCCGGCCAGGGCAACCTCGTGGTCGGCGACATCGACCCCTACACCTACGGCCCTGGTGCACTCGTCGGCAAGTGGGCCTTCGGTGTCGACGACGCCTGGCGCTTCTCCCCCTCGCCGTACGGCCCCGTCTGGTTGTGGTTGTCGGGCCGGGCGGTGGCCCTGTCGCACAACCACGTCGTGCCGGCGGTCATGATCCTGCGGGGCCTGGCAGTCCTCGGCCTGCTGATGGTGGCCTGGGCCTTGCCCCGCCTCGCACGCGCCCATGGCGTCCTTCCGCAGCGCGCCTTGTGGCTCGGGTTGGCCAACCCCTTCGTGCTCGTCCACGGCATCGGCGGGGCCCACAACGACGCGCTGATGATCGGGCTGCTCTTGTTGGGCCTCGCCCTGGTCACCGGCCACCCGACCGCGCCCCGCCTCGCCGCCGCGGCTGCGCTGATCACGCTCGCCGCCCTCGTAAAGCTGCCGGCCATCGCCGCACTCGGCTTCCTGCC
Source organism: Mycobacteriales bacterium (assembly GCA_046595815.1). Lineage (GTDB taxonomy): Bacteria > Actinomycetota > Actinomycetes > Mycobacteriales > SCTD01 > RYN-111. The sequence continues at coordinate 29,983 of JBKJSN010000012.1, read as the reverse complement.
CATGCTTCATCCCGGCTGGCGCCTGCGCGTCCGAACCGCCCTGCTGGTCACCTCCGTCGCCGCGACCACGGCCGTGGTCCTCACCTGGGGCACCGGCCTGGGCTGGGGCTGGGTCCACACCCTCGGCACCGGCAGTGCGCGGCTGTCGATCTTCTCCCCCGTCACCGGCCTCGGTGTCCTCGTCGACCACGCTCTGCGCTGGCTGGGCATCGTCGACACTCCTGGCGAGGTCACGCGCTGGGTCTTCGCGCTGTCCTTCGGCGTCGCGGGACTCGTAGCGCTGACCTTGCTGCTGCGGGCCCACCACCTTGGCCCGATGCGCGCCCTGGGCCTGGCGATGGTGGCGGTCGTCGCGCTCGCCCCCGTGGTGCAGCCGTGGTACCTGCTCTGGGGCCTGATCCTGCTCGCCGCAGTCGGTGGCGAGCGAGTGCTGCTGGCCCTCGGCGCGCTCTCGGTGGTGCTGTGCCTGACCCTGCTGCCCAACGGCCGCAGCCTCATCCGGCCGCCGCTCTACGGCGCGCCGCTGCTCGCTGCCGTTGCGTTCGCGGTCTTCGAGGTACGTCGATCGGCCAGGCAGGTCATCGAGGAAGCCGGGACCGGAACTGCGCCGCTGCTGCCTGCGGGTCCGCCGCCTCGGTGAGCGCCCGCACCACCACCACACGGGTCGCCCCGGCCTCGAGCACCTGGTCGAGATTGGTCAGGTCGATCCCGCCGATGGCGAACCACGGCCGATCGGTCCCGAGGGACGCCGCCTGCCGGACCAGCTCGAGCCCGGCTGCCGGGCGCCCGGGTTTGGTCGGCGTCTGCCACGTGGGACCGACGCAGAAGTAGTCGACGCCGTCCTCCACCGCCGCGGCGCGGGCCTGCGCCTCGTCATGGGTCGACCGCCCCACGAGTACGTCGGCCCCCACCACGCGGCGAGCCGCAGGGACGGGAAGGTCGTCCTGGCCCAGGTGCAGCACGTCCGCGCCGCTGGCGAGGGCGACGTCAGCCCGGTCGTTGACCGACCACAGTGCTCCGTGCCGCTCGGCCACCCGGCCGACGACCTCGAGGAGCTCGAGCTCGCGCCGAGCCTCCAGGCCCTTCTCCCGCAGCTGTACGACGTCGACCCCGCCACGGAGCACCGCGTCGAGGAAATCCTCCAGATCGGGGCGGTCGGGAGTGCACAGGTAGAGCCGGGCCTGCGCCAGCCGCGCCCGCCTATCCACCGGCCACCGCCTTCACCAACTCCAGCACGTCGCCGTCGTGGAGCGAGGCCTTCAGCACCTCCGAGCGCAGCAGCGCCGTGCCGTTGTGCTCCACGACGACCGAACCCACCTGCAGCCCGAGGTCGGACAGCAGCTGCGGCAGCGTGGTGCCCTCGCTGACCTCGCGCGCCTGTCCGTTCACGGTGACCTGCATCAGAAAGCCAGCGCCTGCGCCCTGCGCTTGATCTCGGTCGCGCGATTCTCGTGCAGTGCCTGCAGCGGCGTGCCGGGAAGCGTGTCGTCGGGCGTGGTCAGCCAGCGGTAGGCCTCTTCCGGGGTGAAGCCCGCGTCGTGCAACAACGTGAGCACTCCCCCGAGGTGCTTGACCGGCTCGGCGCCGTCCAGCGCGTCGGCGGGCACCTGCAGGCCCTCCTCGGTCCGGAGCGCGATCAGCTTGTGCTCGTCGATGAGCTGCTTGACCCCGGTGATCCCGATGCCCATGAGCCGGGCCGCGTCGGTGAGGGAGAGCATCTGCGTCATGTTCTGAGATGCTACGGACAGCGCCCTTGCGCCCGTCGTGACTAGGGTCAACGCGTGATCGTGCTCATGGGCTCCGGCGAGACCAGCCCGACGATGGTCGAGCTCCACAAGTCGCTCGTCCGCGCTGCGGGACGCGTCACGGTGCTCGACACGCCGTACGGCTTCCAGGAGAACGCCGACGAGCTGACCGCCAAGGCTGTGACGTACTTCACCGACAGCGTGGGCGTCCCCGCAGACGTCGTCTCCCTCCGTACGGCGGATGCCCCCGCCGCCGATGTCGGGCGGGCGTTGCACGCGCTGCAGGGCGCCAGGTACGTCTTCGCCGGGCCAGGATCGCCGACGTACGCGCTCCGGCAGTGGCGCGCAGTGGGCCTCGGCGAGGTGCTGGCAGACATCGTGCTCAGCGGCGGCGTGGTCGTGCTCGCCTCAGCCGCCGCGGTGACCGCGGGCGAGCGGTCCATCCCGGTGTATGAGGTCTACAAGGTCGGGCAGGCGCCGTACTGGGAAGACGGGCTCGACGTCCTGGGCCGGCTCGGCCTGCGCGCCGCGGTGGTGCCGCACTTCGACAACGCCGAGGGTGGCACGCACGACACCTCCTGCTGCTGGATCGGGCGGCGCCGGCTCGAGGTGCTCCGCGCCGCCGCCCCCGACCTCGCGGTCCTGGGCATCGACGAGCACACCGCCCTCGTCGTGGACCCGGCCACCGGGCAGGCAGAGGTGCACGGGCAGGGTGGGGTCCACGTGCTCGTCGGGGACGACGTGGCGCACCACGCGAAGGGGTCGAGGATCGACCTGCGCGAGGCCCTCGGCAACCCAGCGTGGCGCACCGCGGTGGCGACCGAAACGGCCCCCACCACGGCGCTGGCGGAGGCCCTCGACAGCCAGGACGCGGCCGGTGTCCTGGCCGCCCTCGCCGAGGGAGCCGACCTGTCGACCGCAACCGCCCTCGCCGCCTTGGAGCCGGTCTTGCGCCGGGGCTGGGCGCAGCCCGACGTGTCACTGCTGCTCGAGGTGCGCGTGCAGGCCCGGGCCGACAAGCAGTGGGCGCTTTCGGACCTGTTGCGCGACGGGCTCGCGGCGCTCGGGGTGATCGTCGAGGACACCTCCCAGGGTCAGCGGGTCCGCGGCTCCGACACCTGACGCGAGAGGCCGGGCCCGCGTGCGGACCCGGCCTCTCGTGGGACCGCGCTCCCCCCTCAGGAGCACGGCACCGTCGACCGCGTTTCTCGCCGAACTGCGGTCAACCTCCCTGTCGGCGGCCGGGACGCACTGTTGTTGGCCCGAAAGGACCATCTGCTCCTGGCCCTACCTGTCACCCTGTTGACGACGTTCAGAGGGTCTCCGCGTGGGTACCGTGACGAAGTGACACGTCACGGGCGCGGACCCACCCCCAGCTCCCTGGAGCTGCGGCGCGGCGCGCTCGGGGTCTGCGTGCTCAACGACCTCGATCTCGAGCCCAACCGGCAGGGCATCCGCCTGCTCGGCAACCCCCGGATCTTCGTCTCCTGGGTCGAGTGCCGACGCGCCCTAGGCGGGCTGCACCCCGAGACAGATGCCGCTCGCGAGCGGCTGGCCCGCTGGCTGCTGGCACGTCGCTGGATCGCCGACCGTTCCCGCCTGGAGCTCATGGAGCGGGTGCGCCCCGTCGGCCTCCCCCACGGCCACGCTCTGCACCCAGGAGACGATTGGGTGCGGGCGCAGGTGCTCGGAGATGCCCTTGACCTGGGCCTCGGCTTCGTCGACCTGGACCCCACCAACCCCGACCGCGTCGTCCTCGCGCCCCCTTCCGCGCTCGAGGCGGCCGGCATGGACGCCTCCGTCCTGTGGTGCAACGCCCGCGAGCAGCTCGAGCAGCTGGGCTCGCTCGCGGCATCACGGCTGGGCAACGACCGCCGCGGCACCCTGCGGCCGCTGGGCGACTGCGACGTGGTGACGCTGCTGGGAGCCCGCTCGCTGCGCGCGGCGCTCGCCTCCGGTCCGGACGGGCTAGGGACCGTCGTGGCCCCGATGCTGCGGCGCGGCTGGACTCAACTGGCCCTCGTCGACCCCGCCTTCGCGCCCGCAGCCTGGTCGGCCACCCCACCGCTGGAACGGGGGTTCCCCCGGCCCTTGCTGGTGACACGCGACGAGCTGGTTCTCGCCGTACCCGGAGGTCATCCGGAGGACCTCGCACTTCGTGAGGTCGTGACGGCAGGCACGTGGGATCGGGACGTGCTCTACCGCTGACCGATAATGGGACGTGCCCTCTCGTCGTCTCGTGCTCGCTTCCGCCTCCCCGGCTCGTCTGCGCCTGCTGCGCGACGCGGGGCTGAGTCCTGAGGTCTTCGTGAGCGGGGTCGACGAGGACGGGGTCACCGGCGCCGCCCGTGAGGTGGCCCTGGAGCTCGCAGTCCGCAAGGCCCAGGCCGTCGCCGGCGGCCAGGACAACGCCCTGGTGATCGGCTGCGACTCGCTGCTCGAGCTCGATGGGGCCGCTCTCGGCAAGCCCGCCTCCCCGGCGGACGCGCTCGCCCGCTGGCAGGCCATGCGGGGACGGTCAGGTGTGCTGCACACCGGGCACTGCGTCGTCGACACCGCCGCCGGAGCGACGGCCTCGGAGGTCTGCTCGACGGTCGTCCGGTTCGGCACCCCCACCGACGACGAGGTCCGCGCCTACGTCGCCACCGGCGAGCCGCTGCACGTCGCGGGTGCGTTCACCCTCGACGGCCGGTCCGCGCCCTTCGTCGACGGGATCGACGGGGACCCCGGTAACGTCATCGGCATCTCGCTGCCCTTGCTGCGGACGTTGCTCGCGAAGCTCGACGTCTCCCTGGTGGACCTGTGGTGACGACCTTGAAGATCGGCCCGCTGGAGGTCGACCCGCCCGTCGTACTCGCCCCGATGGCGGGCGTGACGAATGCGGCGTTCCGGACGCTGTGCCGTTCCTTCGGCACTGGGCTGTTCGTGAGCGAGATGGTCTCCGCCCGAGCGCTGTGCGAGGACAACGGCCGGACACGTCAGATGGTCGCCTTCCACGACGACGAGGATGTCCGCTCCGTGCAGCTCTACGGCGTGGACCCCCACTGGGTCGGGGAGGCGGTACGGCGGGTCGTCGACCTCGGCGCCCACCACGTGGACCTGAACGCAGGCTGCCCCTCCCCCAAGGTCACCCGCCGCGGTGGGGGTGCGGCACTGCCCGCCCACCACGTGCTGTTCGGCAATGTCGTGGAGGCCGCCGTCCGTGCGGCGGGGGCCATCCCGGTGACGGTCAAGATGCGCATGGGCCTCGACGACGAGGCGCTGACCTACCTCGAAGCGGCCCGCGCCGCCGCGGACGCGGGCGCCGCTGCCATCGCCCTGCATGCGCGTACGGCGGAGCAGCTCTACAGCGGCAGGGCCGACTGGTCGGCTATCACCCGCCTCAAGGAGCACATCACCTCGGTGCCGGTGCTCGGCAACGGCGACGTGTGGGCGGGACCGGATGCCGTGCGGATGATGGCCGAGACCGGTTGTGACGGTGTGGTCGTGGGCCGCGGGTGCCTCGGCCGGCCGTGGCTGTTCCGCGAGCTCGCCGACTCCCTCGCCGGCCGGCCGGTGCTGCCCCCGCCGCGGCTCGGCGAGGTCGCCGACATCATGCGCCGGCATGCCGAGCTGCTCGTGGAGCTGTTCGACGACGAGCGGTTCGCGCTGCGCGACTTCCGCAAGCACACCGGCTGGTACCTCACGGGCTACGCCGTCGGCGGGGCCAAGCGCCGGCTACTCGGGCTGGTGTCGTCGCTGGTCGAGCTCGATGCCTTGTTGGACACCCTGGATCCGGAGGCGGTGCTGCCACCGGGCCACGAGAACCTCCCACGAGGCCACCTGTCCGGACCGCGACCGGTGTCGCTGCCCGAGCGCTGGATGCAGACCCGTGACGACCCGACGCCTCCGACCGGCGCTGACCGCGCCTACTGCGGCTGAGCCTTCAGCACCGGGCCCGGGTCCAACGCGGCCAGCTGCTCCACGACGTGCCGGGCGATGTCCTGGGCCGTCAGGCCCACCTCTGCGAGAACCTCGGCGCGCGTGCCGTGATCGAGGAACTGCTGAGCGATGCCGAGGTCGCGCGCGGGAACGTCGATGCCTGCGGTGCGCAGCGCCTGCGAGAGCGCTGAGCCGGCGCCACCCGCCCTGCCGTTGTCCTCGACAGTGACGACCAGCCGGTGGCGCGAGGCGAGGTCGATGAGCTCGGGGGGCACCGGGGCGAGCCAGCGGGGATCGACAACGGTGACCGAGATCCCTTGGGCTGCAGCCCTTTCCGCCGCATCGAGCGCGAGCCTGGCCATCGCGCCGATGGCCACGATCAGCACGTCACTGCCCTCGCGCAGCACGTCGACCGTGCCGGTCCGCCGTACGGCGGGAAGGTCGTCGCCCACGGCGCCCTTGGGGAAACGCACCACGGTGGGTCCGTCCGCCACGGCGATGGCCTCGCGCAGTTCCTCGCGCATGGTGGCGCCATCGCGGGGGGCGGCGATCCGGATGCCGGGGACGAGCTGCAGCAGCGACAGGTCCCACATGCCGTTGTGCGAGGCACCGTCGTCGCCCGTCACGCCAGCACGGTCCAGCACGAAGGTCACGGGAAGCCGATGCAGCGCCACGTCGAGCAGGGCCTGGTCGAAGGCACGGTTGAGGAAAGTCGCATAGATACAGACCACAGGGTGCATCCCGCCCAGGGCGAGTCCGGCTGCGGACGTGACCGCGTGCTGCTCAGCGATCCCGACGTCGAAGGTGCGCTCCGGGAAGGCCTCGGAGAACTTCTGCAGCCCCACCGGCTGGAGCATCGCGGCGGTGAGCGCCACGACGTCGGCGCGTTCCAAGGCGATCCGCACGAGCTCTTCGCCCATCACACTGGTCCAACTGCGCGCGCCCGACGCCAGCGCCTTGCCGGTCAACGGGTCTGTGTCGGGGCCAACGCTGTGCAGGCAGTCGTTCTCGTCGTCGACGGCCGGCTGGTAGCCGAAGCCCTTCACCGTGACGGCGTGCACGATCACCGGACCGCCGAAGTCGCGGGCCTTGCGCAGGGCGTTCTCCATGGCCTGCTCGTCGTGCCCGTCGATGGGGCCGACGTACTTCAGGCCGAGGTCCTCGAACAGCACCTGGGGCTGGACGAAGTCCTTGATGCCCTTCTTCAGGCCGTGCAGCGCGGTGTAGACCGGGGGGCCGACCACGGGAGTCCCCTGGAGGGTGGCCTTGACCTTCTCCAGCGTCCGCTCGTAGCCCTGGGTCATGCGCAGCGCTGCCAGGTGCTCGGCGAGCCCACCGATGGTGGGGGCATAGGAGCGACCGTTGTCGTTGACGACGATGACGACCGGGAGGTCCCCGGCCGCGATGTTGTTGAGCGCCTCCCAGCACATGCCACCGGTCAGGGCGCCGTCGCCGACGACAGCCACCACGTGCCGCTTCTCCCCTCGCAGGGCGTAGGCCTTGGAGAGCCCGTCGGCGTAGGACAGCGCCGTGGAGGCGTGGGAGTTCTCGATGAGGTCGTGTTCGGACTCCGCCGCCGACGGGTACCCGGACAACCCGCCGCGTTTGCGCAACCGGTCGAAGCCCTTCGCCCGGCCCGTGACGAGCTTGTGCACGTACGCCTGGTGCCCGGTGTCCCAGAGCACCTTGTCTCGAGGGCTGTCGAACACCCGGTGCAGAGCCAGGGTGATCTCGACCACCCCGAGCGAGGGGCCAAGGTGACCGCCGGTCTTGGAGACCTTCTCGATGAGGAAGTCCCGGATCTCGGCAGCGAGAGCAGGCAACTGCGCAGCGGGCAGCCGACGGAGGTCCTCGGGCCCGCCGACGGTGTCCAGCAGGCTCAACGCATGCTCCTCTCGGCTCCGCCACATCCTAGGTGGCGCTTACAGGCGCGGCACCCAGCGCTCGCCGCGCAGCGCCGCCTCGACGAGCGCGATCGCCCGACCGACCTGCACGAGCCTGCGTCCCTCGCGGTCATAGGCCGCCAGCACCGCCTCGACCACCTCGGGGGTGGACACCTCACGCAACTCGGCGCGGGCCGTCCTGATCCCTGTGCGCGCCGCCTCGACAGCGGCCTCGACATGCCCCTTCGCGAAACGGGCCAGCACGACCGGGTGCGCCCGCAACACGTCGTACGCGCGGTACTCCGGCGGGCAGTGATCGAACAGCCACCCGACGGCCGAGCGCTCCCACTCCGCTACCTGGGGTGGCAGGACCTCCTGCGGCCACCCCGGCGGCACGAGCTCTGGCATGCACGACACCGTAGGGCAGACCGTGCCACGATCCCCGGGTGCGCCTTCAACTGGTCGTGAACCCCGTCGCCGGTGGCGGCCGGGCCACCAAGATCCTGCCCACCGTCCAACGGGCCCTCGCCCAGCACGACGTCCTCGTGACGCCGACGACCTCGCTCAACCACGCCGACGAGCTCACGGCCGCCGCGATCGCCGACGGCCGCGTGGTCGTCGCGATGGGCGGCGACGGGCTCGTCGGGCGGGTTGCGGGGACCGTCGCCGATCGGGCAGGCCTGATGGCCGTCGTACCCGGCGGGCGCGGGAACGACTTTGCGCGCATGGTCGGGATCCCACGCGATCCCGTAGCGGCGTGCGGCGTGATCCTCGACGGAGTCGAGCAGGCCGTCGACGTGGGCGCGGTCGACGGGCGGGTGTTCGTCGGGATCGCTTCGGTCGGCTTCGACAGCGAGGTGCAAGAGCGCGTGCTGCGCACCAAGGCGCCGCTCGGCCAGGCCGTCTACCTGTACGGCGCACTCGCCACGATCCGGTCCTGGCGCCCGGCCCGGTTCACCTGCCTCGTCGACGGGGTCGATGCCGGGGTCACCGGATGGTCGGTCGTCGTAGCGAACTCCGGCCTGTACGGCGGGGGCATGCACATCGCGCCGAGCGCGTCGGTGACCGATGGTGCCCTGGAGGTCGTGACGATCAGGGAGTGCTCACGCGGGCACTTCCTGAAGGTGCTCCCCCGCGTCTTCAAGGGTTCTCACGTGTCCGACCCGGTCGTCGCTGTGCACCGCGGCACCAGCGTCACCCTCGATGCCGACCGGCCCTTCCGGGTCTTCGCCGATGGCGACCCGATCGGCTCGCTCCCGTGCACCGTGTCGGTGCGGCCCGGCGCTCTCCGGATGCTCCTGCCCCGCGTTTAGGGACGGGTGAGGACCGTGACCAGCTCGACGTGCTCGGTCTGGGGGTAGAGGTCGAAGGCGCGTAGCGAGGCGATCTGCCAGCCGGCGTCGAGGAAGACGCGCAGGTCCCGCGCCAGCGTGGCCGCGTCGCAGGACACGTAGGCGATCGCCCGCGGACGCAGGGCGGCGAGGGCGGCGGCCACCTCCAACCCGGCACCGGCGCGGGGAGGGTCGAGCACGATCAGGTCGGCTCGCAGCCCACGCACCACGGTGGGGGTGATCGCGACGGTGCGCACCTTCGCCCAGGGCTGGTCGTCGGTGTTGCGTGCCGCATCAGCACACGCCCGGGCGTTGCCTTCCACCGCGAGCACCGAGCCGGTCTCACCCACCAGGTCACCGAGCAGCGCGGCGAACAGCCCGACCCCGGCGTACAGGTCCACGACACGCTCGCCCTGCTGAGGGTCCAGCCCGCTGCGCACCGCGTCCCAGAGCACCTCCGGCGCGCGCTCGTGCACCTGCCAGAAGCCGCCCGCGGACACCTCGAAGCGACGACCGGCGACGGTCACCCGCACCCCGGGGCCGGACGCGTGCCGGTCGTCGGTGATGCTCACCTGCTGGCCCTGGACGGCGACCACCTCGATGCTCGTTGCCGGTCCGTCGGCGACGGGCGGGGGCGCCGCCGCGATGAGGCACTCCTCGATCGCCAGCACCTCGCGCGAGCGGTGCGGGTGGAGCCCGACGGTGCCGTCTGGACCGACCGCCCACTGCACTCGGCTGCGCCAGGCCCACAGTGGCTCGACCGCTTCGACCTCGCCCTCCCAGGCGAAACCGGCGAGCCTTTGCAGCTGCTCGCGCGCAAGTGCGGTCTTGATGGTCAGCTGCGTGACGGGCGAGGCGTGCTGCCAGTCGCAACCGCCGCAGGTCCCGGCGTACCTGCAGGGCGCCTCGACCCGGTCAGGCGAGGCCTGGAGCACCTCGACCACGTCGGCGCGCAGGAACTTCGAGCCCTGAGAGGTGACCGCCACGCGCACGGTCTCCCCCGGCAGGGCGTGGCGCACGAACACCACACGCCCGTCCTCGGCGCGCCCGACGCAGGCACCGCCCGCAGCGGCCTGGCCGACGGTCAGGATCATTCGCGCGGCTCGGGCCGGCGGAACACGGGCTGCTCGGCCTCGTCCTTGACGCGGTCGGACGAACGCAGCTGGTAGGGCACCGACGTGACCATGACACCGGGCATGAAGAGCAGGCGGCCCTTAAGCCGCAGCGCGCTCTGGTTGTGCAGCAGCTGCTCCCACCAGTGGCCCACGACGTACTCCGGGATGAAGACCGTCACGACGTCGCGGGGCGAGGACAACCGGATGCGCTTGACGTAGTCCAGGATCGGCCGCGTCACCTCCCGGTACGGCGAGTCGACCACGGTGAGGGGCACATCGATGCCGCGACGATCCCACTCGGCCTGCAGGTCGTGGGTGTCCCCGGGGTCCACCGAGACCGTGAGAGCGGTGAGGTCGTGCGGCCGGGTCGCCTTGGCGTAGGCGAGGGCGCGCAGCGTCGGGCTGTGCAGCTTGGACACGAGCACGACCGCGTGGTTGCGCGAGGGGAGTACGACGGTCTCGTCGGGATCCGGGGTGAGCTCGATGCGGACCCGCTCGTAGTGCCGGTTGATGCGCCGCATGATGACGTAGAGCACCGCCATCGCCGCCAGCGCGATCCAGGCACCGCGGACGAACTTCGTCGCCAGCACCACGATCAGCACCGACCCCGTCATGAACAGGCCGAACCCGTTGATGATGCGCGCCCGCTGCATCCGTCCGCGAGCGGCAGGGTCGGTCACGACCTTGAGCAGCCGGGTCCAGTGCCTGACCATGCCGGTCTGCGAGAGCGTGAAGGAGATGAAGACACCCACGATGTAGAGCTGGATCAGCTTGGTGACCTCGGCCTGGAAGGCGACGATGAGCACCATCGCGAAGAAGGCCAGCAGCAGGATGCCGTTGCTGTAGGCCAGCCGGTCCCCGCGGGTGTAGAGCTGGCGCGGCAGGTACCCGTCCTTGGCGAGGATCGAGCCCAGGACCGGAAAGCCGTTGAAGGCGGTGTTGGCGGCCAGGATGAGGATCACCCCGGTGAAGGCCACCGTGAGGAAGAACAGCGGCCGGGCGTCGCTGAAGACCGCGTCAGCGAGCTGGCTGATGACGGTGTGCTGGGTGTACTCCTCGCCGACCGGCACGCCATCGCGCAGCAGGTGCTTGGCCGGCTCCTCGGCGTACCGGAGCTTGGTGACGTTCCCGAGCGTGATGATCCCCATCAGCATGGTGACCGCGATGGTTCCCATGAGCAGCAGCGTCGTGGCGGCGTTCTTGCTCTTGGGCTTGGTGAAGGCAGGCACGCCGTTGCTGATGGCCTCCACGCCGGTCAGCGCGGCGCAGCCCGAAGAGAAGGTCCGCAGGAGCAGGAACGCAGCGCCGAAGCCCGCGAAGCCGTTCACGAAGTCCTCGTCCGGGGCGATCGTGAACTGGGCGCTCTCGGCGTCGGGGAGGTCGCCGAAGAAGTGGCGGTACAGCCCGAACAGCGTCATCCCGATGATCGCCGCCATGAAGCCGTACGTCGGGATGGCGAAGGCGGAGCCGGACTCCTTCACGCCACGAAGGTTGATGGCGGTGAGCAGCAGCACCAGCCCGACTGCCACCTCGGGCTCGCGACCCTCCAACGAGGGCAGGGCCGACGCGGCGTTCTGCACGCCGGAGGACACCGACACCGCAACGGTGAGCACGTAGTCCACGAGCAGCGCCGCCGCGACCGTCAGCCCGAAGCGCTTGCCGAGGTTGGTATTGGCCACCTCGTAGTCGCCGCCCCCACTCGGGTAGGCGTGCACGTTCTGCCGGTACGACGCCACCACGGTCAGCATGACCACGACGACGGCCAGGCCGACTTTCCACGAGAACGAGTAGGCCGCAAGCCCCGCGATGCTCAGCGTCAGGAAGATCTCATCGGGGGCGTAGGCCACCGAGGAGAGCGCGTCGCTGGCGAAGACGGGCAGGGCGATCTTCTTGGGGAGCAGCGTGTCTCCGAGCTTGTCGCTGCGGAGCGCGCGGCCGAGGACGACCCTTTTGAGGACGTCATTGATTCGGGACACGCTGGACAGCCTAGGGACCGACCCCCCGTGTAGCGTCCAACCAGGTCCCGGCGCCCGGCCGGGAAGTCAGTTGAGGGCACCTGTGCACGTCGTGATCATGGGCTGTGGCCGTGTCGGCTCAGCGCTCGCCAAGAGCCTCGAGAGCAAGGGCCACAGCGTGGCCATCATCGACCAGGACGCCGCCGCCTTCCGGCGGCTGAACGCCGACTTCGCCGGCCTGAGGGTCACTGGCGTCGGCTTCGACGAGGACACCCTGGCCGAAGCCGGGATCAAGCGGGCCGAGGCCTTTGCCGCCGTGAGCTCAGGCGACAACAGCAACATCATCGCCGCCCGCGTCGCGAGGGAGACCTTCGGCATCGAGAACGTCGTGGCCCGCATCTACGACTCCGGCCGCGCCGAGGTCTACCAGAAGCTGGGCATTCCGACGGTCGCCACAGTCCGGTGGACAGCAGACCAGGTCATCCGTCGCCTGCTTCCCGGAGGGACGCTGAGCGAGTGGCGGGACCCGAGCGGCCAGGTCGCGCTGGCTGAGGTCGCGGTCTCGCCGGAGTGGATCGGGCACCCGGTCCGCCTGCTGGAGGAGCAGTCGGGGGCGCGCGTAGCGCTGCTCACCCGGCTCGGCAACGGCATCCTGCCGCACCGCGACTCGGTCGTGCAGGATGGCGACCTCGTGCACGTGTCCATGCTCTGGGAACAGCGAGAGCAGGTCGAGGCGGTCTTCGCCCGCGGCCCCGTTGAGGAGGGTGGGCACTGATGCGCGTCGCCATCGCCGGTGCAGGAAACGTCGGGCGCTCCATCGCCGCCGAACTGCTCGGTAACGGGCACAGCGTCCTGCTCATCGAGCGCGAGCAGCGTTCGATGAAGGTCGCGAGCGTGCCGGATGCCGAGTGGTTGCTCGGAGACTGCTGCGAGATGGACTCGCTCGTGCAGGCCCGCCTGCAGGACTGCGACGTCGTGGTCGCTGCCACCGGCGACGACAAGGTCAACCTCGTGCTGTCGCTGCTCGCCAAGACCGAGTTCGGGGTCGACCGCGTCGTGGCCCGCGTGAACCACCCCAAGAACGAGTGGCTGTTCAACGAGTCCTGGGGCGTGGACGTGTCCGTGTCCAGCCCGCGGCTGCTCGCCGCCGTCGTCGAGGAGGCGGTCAGTGTCGGGGACCTGGTGCGGCTGCTGACCTTCCGCCAGGGACAGGCGAATCTCGTCGAGCTGACGCTGGCGCCCGACGCCGACCTCGTCGGCCGCACGATCGGGTCGATCACCTGGCCGACCGACAGCGCCCTGGTCGCCATCCTCCGGGAGGGCCGCGTGCTGACACCGTCTCCGGACGGAGCGCTCGAGGCTGGCGACGAGCTGCTGCTCGTCGCCAGCGCCGAGGTCGAAGACGAGTTGGACCTGCTGCTCACCCGCACCACGAGCTGAGTCCACCGGGTTTGCTCGGCTGAAGCCGGGTACGGGCGGAGAAACACCCCGCTCGAGGAGGCACCCATGGCCCAGGACGTCGTCGATCTCATCCTGAACGACCACCGTGAGGTGGAGCGCATGTTCGACCAGTTGCAGAGCGAGCCCGCTGCGCGCGCCAACCTGGTCCCTGTGCTGACCACCCTGCTGATTGCCCATTCCCGGGCTGAGGAGGCGGAGGTCTACCCAGCCGCTAAGGACGAGGCCGGCGAGAGCGAACAGGTGGAGCACAGCCAACAGGAGCATCTGCTGGCAGACAAACTGTTGCAGCGCCTGTCCGCGACCGACCCGACCTCGCCAGCCTTCGAGGGGGTGCTCCGCGAACTCATCGACGCAGTAACGCACCACATCGAGGAGGAGGAGAGCACGGTGCTGCCTGGCCTGCGCGAGCGGCTAGATCCGGCCCGCCTCGGCGAACTCGCAGAGGCCTTCCTGTCCAGTCGCCAGGACCACCTCGGCGACCAGCCGATCGACCTGCGCAAGGACGACCTGCGCAAGCAGGCGGTGAACGCTGGTGTCCCAGGCGCCTGGGAGATGAGCAAGGCCGAGTTGGAGACAGCGCTCGCTGCCCGCGCCAAGAGCTAGCCCCAAGAGTCAGCCGGGGGTGCCCATGCGACGGGAGCACTGCACCAGATCTGGTGCCAACGGACCAGATCTGGTCCAGCCCGCGGCGAACAACACCTCCCCGGCTACGGGTGACCGTGCCCCTAAGCGCCGCTCGGCTCCGCCGAGGGGAGGCCGGCCCGCTTGACGAGAGCCACAGTGGCAAGCGCCGACCCGATGATGAGCGGCCACTTCACCGCGTTGATGACGATGAGGATGGCCAGGTTGTCGCCGGGCCGGTCGCCGTACGCGAAGTAGACGGTGGTGGCCACGCCGGCCCGCACGAAGAAGGACACGCACCACACCGCGGTGGCGAGCATGCAGGCCCTGCGGAGCGGCGGGTGGGTCTTCCAAACGGCGTACCTCGGGTCTGCCGCCGCCAGCCCGAGAGCGATGGCCGGTCGCTTCACGAGCAGCGAGATCGCGAAAACCAGGCCTGACCCTGCCGTGATGACAATGCCGGGCAGGAAGATCCCCTTGCCTGTGCCGGTGCTCCGCACGATGAGGACTGCAATCAGCAGGCCGAAGAACCCGCTGAAGGCTTGCTGCAACGACTCGCCCTGCCGGTGACGCAGCGCGACCACGAGCAGCCCAGCGACCACGGCCGCGACAACGGCGGAGTTGAGCGAGACCACGAACCGGGCGATCACGAAGACCGTCGCAGGCAGGGAGCCGTCGAAAAGCCCCTTCCACCCGCCGAAGACCTCGAGCAGCGTGCCCGTCGTGAGTTCCTTGGGAGGAGCTTCGCCCTCGACCTCAGCCACGCTTGACCCGCAGTTCGTACGACGGGTTGAACACCGTCACCTTGCCCTCGCGCATCGTGAGCCGTCCTTGGGCGGTCAGGGACCGACCGGGGTCGATTCCGCGGATCCGGCGGCGGCCCAGCCAAACCAGCGTGACCGTGCCCGTCCCGTCGTACAACTCGGCCTCGAGCGTGGGGACACCCGCGAGCGGCCGCAGGACCACCTGCCGCAGCGTGCCCGCGACGACCACGGGCTCGCCGACCTGACAGCTGCTCACCGGAGAGGCACCTGCCGCCTCGGTCTCGGACCGGAGGGCAGCGCTGTGCACCTCCTCCTCGTCAGCAGTAAGTCGATGCAGCGCCCGGCGCAGCCTTCCTGGTTCCTGTCCCACGTCTCGCATGCTAGGCCGTGCCTCCCGCGCTTGGGGGTCAGTAGACCTCGGTGATCTCTGGCCCTCGCTCCGGGAGCCCCATCGTCGGGGTTGCGGACTCCTCCGGGCCGGACTCCATCTCGCTCCGGGCGTCCTCAGGAAGCGTCAGCACGAGCGGCTCCCTGGCCGGCATGGGCTCCGCACCGCGCACGACGACGACACCGCGGACAGCCTCGAGCAAAGGCGCTGCCGCCGCGTCCTCGGTGGCAGCGGGGCCGGTCAGCAGCGCCCGCAGGAACCAGCGCGGACCGTCGACTCCGAGGAAGCGCGCCGCTGAGTGCACCACGCCCTGACCAGGGACCTCGTTCGGGACCACGGCGCGAAGCTCGGTACCGAACGCGCCCTCACCTTCGCTGGCGCGACCTCCGCCGCTGTTGAGGGCGTCGGCGATCTCCTGACGCACCTCGCTCCAGATGCCCTCGGTCCGTGGGGCCGCGAAGACGTTGACCTGAGCGGAGGACTCGCCGTGCACCAAGGTCACCGCCATGACCTGACCCTCGGGGTTGAGCTCAAGCCGGAGCTCGATCCCCTGGGGAATCGCCACCTGCAGCGCCCCGAGGTCCACCCGTTCGGCGACGGGGGCGTCCTCGGAGTCCCACGGGCCCTGCGGGTGAGTGGGCTCGGACGTCTCGGTCTCGGCGCCCGCGAGCTCGCGGGCGAGTTCGGCATCCTCCCTGGCCCGCTCCTCGGGGTCGAGGTCGTCGATGAAGCGGTCGACGTCCGCGTCGGTCACCTCTTCAGCCTGCTTGTTGCGGCGCCCGAACATCAGTGCTCCCGTCCTGCCCAGCCGCCGGTGGACCCGTGCCCACCGGTACCTCGCTCTGTCGTTGACAGCTCGTCAACCTCGCACCACGTCACGTGCACCACCTGCTGCACGACGAGTTGCGCGACCCTGTCGAGCCTCTTCAGGTGCAGCGTCTCATGCCGGTCGTGATTGATGAGGACGACCTTGATCTCCCCGCGGTACCCCGCGTCGATCGTTCCCGGCGCATTGACCAGGCCCAGTCCGTGATGAGCGGCCAGCCCCGACCGAGGGTGGACGAAACCGGCGTACCCCTCTGGCAGCGCCAGAGCGAGGCCGGTCGGGACCAGGGCCCGTTCGCCGGGGGCCAACGTCACGTCGATCGTGGTCACGAGGTCACACCCGGCATCGCCTCTGCGCGCGTACGCCGGCAGCGGAACCTCGGGGTCCAACCGCTGCACGGCGATCTCTTGGGCCTCCACGGGGCGAGACCGTACCGTGTGGGCGTGTCCGACCGCGCCGCCGCCGCTCCCCCTGACGCCCCCCGCTATCGCGAGCGCTTCGTCATTCCGCTCCGCTGGGCGCTGCCTGTGCTCATCGTGGCCGGCCTCGCCGCCGCCGAACTGCACGGCGGAGCCGACGGGCTTCGCGCGGTGCTGCCCTACGCGCTCGTACCGCCCGTCGCCGTGATCGCGCTGGTGCTCGTGTCCCGCCGCGAGATCCGCGTCGAGGACGGCCTGGTGCACGTGCCCGGCGCCAGGGCACCGCTGAGCGCCTTCGGTCCTCCTGAGCTGCTCGAAGGCCCCGACCTGCGTCGGTGGCTGGGGCCGCAGGCAGACGCGACCGCGTGGGTCGCCGTGCGCCCCTGGCATCGCAGCGCTGTGCGCCTGCCCGTGGTGGACCCGGAAGACGACACGCCGTACTGGATCATCGGGACGCGGCGCCCCCTCGCTCTGCTCGCTGCGCTGTCCTAGGGTCCGACCATGACGACGGCGCTTACCGACGAGGACCTGGCCTTCGCGGGCGTGCTGGGGCAGCGCGAGTTGCTGCGGACCGGTGCCGTCACGAGCGTGCGGCTCCTTGAGATCTCGCTCGCTCGGATCGAGCGGCTCGACCGCGACCTCAACGCCTTCCGGACCCTGTTCGCCACTGCCCGCGCCGAGGCCGAGGCGGCCGACGCTGCCATCGCTCGGGGTGAGGACCGGCCACTGCTGGGGGTCCCGGTCGCGGTCAAGGACTACGCAGCGGTCGCCGGCCACGCACCCTCACAAGGCACCGGCTCGCCCGAGCCCGTGGCCTCCACCGACGCCGAGGTCGTCCGGCGGTTGCGCGAGGCGGGGGCCGTCATCGTCGGCAGCACCAACTTGCCTGAGCTGGCGCTGTGGCCCTTCACGGAGTCGACCACCTTCGGCGTTACGCGCAACCCCTGGGATCGCACGCGCACGCCGGGCGGGTCCTCCGGCGGGTCCGCTGCGGCCGTGGCCTCGGGCATGGTGGCCGCCGCGCTCGCCAGCGACGGTGGCGGCTCGATCCGGATCCCCGCCGCCTGCTGCGGCCTCGTCGGGCTCAAGCCTTCGCGCGATCTGGTCCCGCTCGCGCCCCTGCACGAGCACTGGTACGGCCTGTCGGTCGCAGGCTGCCTCACCCGCACCGTCGCCGACCACGTTGCCGTCCTGAACGTCCTGCAGGACGTGCCCCTGGCGCTGAGCGATCCGGGGCACCTGCGCATCGCCTGGTCACTCAAGGGAACCCTGCCTGTGCCCGTGGACCGCGAGGTCAAGGCGGCCCTGCAAGAGACCATGCGGCGGCTCGACAGCCTGGGGCACAGCGTCGTCAAGGCGGATCCGGAGTACGACGGGCTGGTCGAGTCCTTCCTCGTTCGCTACCTCAGCGGGGCGGCCCAGGACCTGGCCGGCCTCGCCGACCCGAAGGCCACCGAGCTGCGCACCCGGGCCGTGGCCGCCCTGGGACGGCGGCTGCCGGCTCGCGCCCTGTCGCGGGCCCGTCGCTTGGGCGATACCGCAGCGCTGCGGCTCTCGCGGGTCCCTGGCGGGGCAGACGTGCTGATCACCCCGACGCTGCCGGCGCCGGCAGCACGCGTCGAGTCGCTCAAGGGCTTGCGCACCCTGGCCCTCGCCGGCCGCAGAGCGCCGTACACCTCGCCCTGGAACGTCACCGGCCAGCCGGCGCTGTCCGTGCCTGCCGGGTTCAGCGAGGGCGGCCTGCCCCTGGCTGTGCAGCTCATCGGGCCCCCTGGCAGCGAGTCGCTGCTGCTGTCTCTCGCCGCTCAGCTCGAGGACCTTCCGAGTCGTCGCCCGAACGTGTGACATCCCCCCGAGGCGCTCGGGCCGGGTCTACCGTCAGCGGCTGTGACCGTCGCGCCGCGCCCACACGTGGACCTCGATGCGCTGTTGGTCAGCCGGCTCCGGCGGAGCTTGCAGGCCAGCACCCTGGAGCACCGGGTCGCGAACATCGTGTTCGATGTCGGCCACAGTCAGTGGACCGTCGAGCTCGACCGGGGACGCAGCCGGGTGAGGCGTGGCGCCAGCACCGCCCCGACCCTGGTCGTGCGCGGTACGCCGGAGGCGCTGGCCGCGGTGATCTCCGGGGAGGTGTCGGGGGTCCAGGCGTTCCTCGACGGGGCGGTCACGATCCGCGGGGACCTCGGTCTGTCCCTCGAGCTGGACGGGATGCTGGCCGACGACGCCGACCGGGGTGCGTTCGTGCGCGCGGGCAGGGTCACCGCGATGGGCGTGTCCACGTCATACCTCGAAGCAGGTCCTCGCGATGCGCCCCCGGTGGTGCTGCTCCACGGGCTCGGCGCGACGAACGCCTCCCTGCTGCCTTGCCTGGCGGATCTGGCGCGCGATCACCGGGTCCTCGCCCCGGACCTGCCCGGCTTCGGGAACAGCGCGGCGCCACGTGCGGCCTACTCACCCTCCTGGTTCGCCGCGTGGCTCGAGGAGTTCCAGCGGACCCTCGACGCCCGGCCGGCCGTACTGCTGGGCAACTCCCTGGGCGGCCGGATCGCGCTGGAGGCCGGGCTGACCCACCCGCGTTCGACCCGGGCCCTGGTGCTCCTCACGCCGTCCCCAGCGTTTCGCCGGATGCGGACCCTGATCCCACTCGTGCGCCTGCTGCGGCCTGAGCTGGCCCGCGTGCCCTTCCCCATAAATCACCGCGTCGTGGTCGAAGTGGTGCGCACGTTCTTCGGCGACCCCGACCGGCTCCCCAGACCTTGGTACGACGCCGCGGCCGACGAGTGCGTGCGGGTGCTCCGCTCCGCCGCCCACCGCGAAGCGCTGTTCGCCTGCGCCCGTCAGATCGTCGTGGAGCAGGCGCACGGACGGCACGGCTTCTGGGACCGGCTGCCTGGGCTCACCCCACCCGCGCTGTTCGTCTGGGGCGACAGCGACCGGCTCGTGCCGTCGGCCTTCGCCCGACACGTGAGCGCCGCACTGCCTGAGAGCAGGTCGGTCGTGATGGAGGACTGCGGGCACGTCCCGCAGTTCGAGCACCCAGCGGCCACGATGGCGTGCGTGCGCGAATTCCTCAACGAGGCCGTGGGCAGTACAGCTACGTCTTCTCACCCAGGCTCTGGATCTGCTCGAGCTGCTCAGCCGCCCGGCGGGCACTGACCACCGCCAACGCGACGACGGGCGCAAACGCGAGGACAGCCAGGCGGTCGGCGTCGCTGAAGGCGTCGAGCTCGGTGGAGTCGACCTGGAGAACGCCGATGGGTCGACCCTCAGCGATCAGCGGCACGCCGTACCACGTGCGCACACCGGTCGACGCACTGTTGTTGCGGCGGTTCGCCGTGACCGTGCTGGCGATCGTGATGTCGGGCAGGTAGCGAGGCTGGCCGTTGACGGCGATCGTTCCGGACACACCTTGGCCAAGCGGGATACGAGCCGCGAGCGCCTCTGTCGTCGGCGGCGGCATGGCCGCAGCGATCCGAACCTGACCGTCCTCCACCAGCAAGATGGACCCGCCGCTGAAGGTCACGATGCGCCGCAGCGCGACGAAGGCGTGGTCGAAGACCGCCTGCAGGTCCAGGCGCCCCGTCACCTCCTTCGCGCCCTCCACTAGGAGCCGGTAGCGGAACTCCTCGTCGTACGTCGGTTCCTTGAACGCAGGATCGACCCCCTCCTCACGGGGACGAGGGACCAAGGCCCGTTGGGCAGGGCCGTGGAGGGAGAAGCTGAGCTTCTCGTTCGGGACGGGGCGAGACAAGTAGTACCCCTGCACCGCGTCGGCACCGAGCTCCCGCAGCATTGCCAACTGGGACTCCTGCTCCACTCCCTCGGCGATGACGCGTAGGTCGAAGGTGTGGGCCATGCCGATCACGCCGCCGACGATGGCTCTGCTTCCAGCGTCGGACCCGAGGCCGGCGACGAACGACTGGTCGACCTTCACCTCGTCCACGGGGAAGCGTGCGAGGTAGGTCAACGACGCGTGCCCTGTGCCGAAGTCGTCGATGGCCAGCCGCACGCCGACGTCGCGCAACGACTCCAGCGCGTCCACCACTGCGAGAACGTCCCCCACGAGGGCCGTCTCAGTGATCTCCAGGCAAAGCCTTCCTGGCTCGAACCCCGCCTCGTCCAGCATTTCGGCCACGCGGCGAGCGAAGCCCAGTGAGGTGAGCTGGCGCACGCTCATGTTGACGGCCACCGTGGGCGGCGGTCCGCCAACGGGGTACTCCCAGGCTGCCGCGTCGCGCAGCGCACGACGCAGCACCCAGTCCCCCAGCTCGAGGATCAGGTCGGACTGCTCTGCCACGGCGATGAAGTCGGGCGGAGGCACCGTTCCGCGCTCCGGGTGCTGCCACCGCACCAGCGCCTCGCAACCGGTCACCCGGCCCAGCCCGATGTCGACCACGGGTTGGTAGACGAGCGTCAGACGGTCAGCCCGTACCGCGGTGCGCAAGTCGGTCTCGAGCTCGTGCACCAGGACCACCGCTTCGCGCAGCTCCGGGGTGAAGAGCCGAACCCGGCCGCCACCGGTGCCCTTGGCCGCGTACATCGCCGTGTCCGCGTCCCGCAGGACAAGCTCGGCGACGTCACCCGGGCCGCCTAGGGCGACGCCGACGCTCGCGCCGACAACCACCTCGCTGCCGCTTACCGTCGTGATCGGCTGCTGGAGCGCGGCGATCACGCGCGAGGCCACGGCCATCGCGACCTCCGCCTCAGCGTTGCGGCACAGCACGACGAACTCGTCGCCACCCTGCCGGGCGACGAGGTCCTCCGGGCGCATCACCTCACGCAGCCGGTGGGCGACCTGAACGAGGAGTTGGTCGCCGGCGGCGTGGCCGAGTCCGTCGTTGACCACCTTGAAACGGTCGAGGTCCAAAAAGAGCAGGCCGACCTGTTCGCCACGCAGCAGCGCCGCTTCCAGCTGGGAGATCAGCAGGGTGCGGTTCGGCAGATCGGTCAGGGCGTCGTGCGCTGCGGCATGCGACAGCATCGCCTCCGACCGCTTGCGCTCGGTGATGTTCTCGACCTGCACCACGATCCGCGCCGCGACCGCGCCGCGCCCTTCGAGGTACGACGCCGAGATGTGACCCCAACGCAAGCCACCGTCGGGGCGGCGCAGCCGCACCTCGAGGCGGGTGCTGGGCGCTTCGACGGTCAGGCCGCGCAGGGCCCGTCGCATGCTTGCGCGTTCCAGGGGGTCGACGGCATCGTCCAGCGCACGCCCGTGCAACGTGGTTTGGCTCTCCCCCAGCAAGACGCAGAGTGCACGGTTCGCCTGCACGATGGACAGGTCACAGTCGGTCAGAGCCATCCCTATGGAGGCGTGCTCGAACGCCGTCGAGAACTGACGCTCGGCTTGGCGCAGGCGCGCACCGCTGCGCTGCACCACCTCTCGGATCGCCACTGCGGGTGCCGCGAAGATGAAGCACAGCGCCACGACCTGGTTCGCAGCCACGGTGGCTCCCGCGGCGTCCATCTGTGGCCAGAGCACCGCCACCAACCCCACGGGCACGACGGTGGCGAAGATCCCTCTCACGCCGTACCGGATCGGTCCCGCCAGCAGGACGAACAAGCCGTACGACGAACCGGCCCCGGGCCGATCGGCGAAGGCGATCGTGTACCCGGCAAAGAGCGCGACGTCGACGCATGTCGACCAACGACCGAAGGAGCGGGCTGCTTCAACCTGGGAGGCGCGTGCGACCGCCACCGCCACCGCCAGCGACACCATGCCGAGCGCGAGGTTGACGACGATGGGCGCGGTGAGCCCGCCGTCTTCACTAGAGGTGACGACGAGCGACAACCCGCCCGCGACCAGCACGGAGGCTCGCAGCAGCGCGAGGACCGCTTCGTACCTCGCCTCAGGCAAGGCTTCAGTCAGGCGTGCCAAGAGGCGACGCCAGGTCCGGGGCATGCTGTCGACGGTATGTCCGACATGCCAGAAACAGCGATGCTCCGCAGCGACCATCCTCAGGTGGCCACAAAGGGCTATCCCCACACGCAAAAGGGCGTGCCCCGGTGTGGGGCACGCCCTTTTGGACGATCTGGTCGGACGGATCAGGCTCCGCACTCCCGGCAGATCAGCCGGCCGTTCTTCTCCGAGACCAGCTGGCTGCGGTGGTGCACCAGGAAGCAGCTCGAGCAGGTGAACTCATCGCTCTGCTTGGGCAGCACCTTCACGGTGAGCTCCTCGCCGGACAGGTCTGCGCCCGGGAGCTCCAGCCCCTCGGCGAGCTCGGTCTCGTCGACGTCGACGCTGCCGGACTGGGCCTCGGCACGGCGGGCCTTGAGCTCCTCAAGGCTGTCTTCACCCATGTCGTCCGCTTCGGAACGGCGAGGGGTGTCGTAGTCGGTGGCCATAGTTGTCGAGTCTCCTTAATTCACGTCCGCCGCGGGGTCCAACGCGCGACGGCGTCATTCTGTGCCCGCACTCCAGGTCGCTGTGCAGGCCGGGAGGCCCGCAGAGGGTAGCCGATGTTCAGGGCCGCTCCACCTGCGAGGCGTAGGCGCCCCACAGCAGATCGGTCAACTGCAGGGTCAACTCGGCCCGTGTGCACCGTGGCGACCCCAACCAGCGCTCGCCAGCAGCCTGCACCATGCCCACGATGGCTGCGGCCCACACCGTCGGCCGGACGTCTTGCTCCCCGAGCCGGAGCTCGTGGGCGATCCCCGCGGCCAGCAGGTCCTCGAGCCGACGTACGAAGCCCCGCACTGGCTCGCGCGCCTGCACAGCCTCCTCGGACTCGACCAGGAACCGGTAGACGCCCGGCTCCCGTTCGATCATCGCCAGGTAGGCGTCGATCGTCCGATGGACCCGCTGCCGGGGGGTGCCCCCACCCGTCAGCGCGTCCACCAAGGCGTCGAGCAGCCGGTCGGTGTGCCGCTCGGCGAGCGCGGCGAACAGCCCGCCCTTGTCACCGAAGTGCCGGTACAGGATCGGCTTGGTGATCCCGGCCTCCGCCGCGATGGTGGCCATCGAGGCCGAGGCACCGTCCCGGAGCACGACGGCGTCCGCCGCCGCGAGGAGAGCCTCGCGGCGGGCGTCGCGATCCTGCAGGATCGTCACGTCAGGGGATCTGCATCCCTGAGATGGCGCGAGCGATGATGAGGCGCTGGATCTCGCTGGTGCCCTCGAAGATCGTGTAGATCTTCGCGTCGCGGTGCCAGCGCTCGACCGGGAACTCACGGGTGTACCCGTTGCCGCCCAGGATCTGGATGGCCTTGTCGGTGACCTCGACGGCGGTCTCGGCGGCGTAGACCTTGCTCATCGAGCCCTCGCCGGCCTCGAACGGCACGCCGTTGCGGCCCATCCAGGCGGCCCGCCACACCAGCAGTCGAGACGCATCGACCTTGGTCTTCATGTCGGCGAGCTGGAAGGCGATCCCCTGGTTCGCGATGATCGGGCGGCCGAACTGCTCACGGGTCTTGGCGTACTCCAAGGCGTACTCGTAAGCGGCCCGGGCGATGCCGACGGCCTGCGCCCCCACCGACGGGCGGGAGGCCTCGAAGGTGGCCATGGCGGCCTGGCCACCCTTCTCCCTGGTCGAGGAGACGTTCTCGCCCCGCTCGATCGCGGCCAAGCGCTCGCGGGCCTTGGCCAGGCGCGCGTCGAGGCGCTCCTTGCCGCCGAGCAGGCAGTTGCCGGGGATGCGCAGGTCCTCGAGGATCACCTCGGAGGTGTGGGAGGCGCGGATCCCGTGCTTTTTGAACTTCTGGCCCATGATCAGGCCCTTGCCCTTGAACTCCGGCCCGACGACGAAGGACGCCTGCCCACGAGCCTTCAGCTCCGGGTCGACCGAGGCGACGACGACGTGCACATCGGCGATCCCGCCGTTGGTGATCCACGTCTTGACACCGTTCAAGACCCACTCGTCGGTCTTCTCGTCGTACACCGCGCGTGTGCGCAGGCTGCTGACGTCGGAGCCAGCGTTGGGCTCGGACACCGCCAGCGCGCAGAGCCTGGGGTCATCCGGCGTACCGAAGCACTGCGGCGCCCACTCGCCGAGCTGCTCGGGCGTGCCGTTCGCGAGGATGCCCGCGAGGCCCAGTGTGCTGCCGACGATGGCCAGACCGATGCCGGCGTCGCCCCAGAAGATCTCCTCCATGGCGACGGGCAGGCTGATCCCGGTCTCGTCGCCCCAGATGGAGGCGAAGAAGTCCAGGGAGTAGATGCCGGCCTTCGCGGCCTCCTGGATGATCGGCCAGGGCGTCTCCTCGCGCTCGTCCCACTCGTGCGCTGCAGGACGGATGACGTTCTCCGAGAACTCGTGCAGCCACTTCTGCAGAGTGCGCTGGTCCTCGGTGAGCTCGAGGGTGAAGCCGGCCATGGTGGGTCTCCTGAGGGTCGCGGTGTTACCGCCGGTAACAGTCCCGCCGAGGGCTGGCTGCTGTCAAGCCCCTGTACGGCGGGTGCGATCCGCGTCACACCGGGCCGGCCCTAACGTGATTCAGGTGCGCCTTCCCACCGTGCTCGTGCTCGCCGCCACCCTCGCCGTGAGTGCCTGCTCCTCCAACGACGCCGCCACCTTCACTCCCGCCGGACCCACGGCTTTGGCGACAGCGACAGCCTTCCCGTCCCCGTCCCCGTCCCCGTCCCCGTCACCCTCCCCGGCCGCGCCGCGCCTTCGCTACGTCTTCCCGATCCGGGGCTGCTCGGTGAACTACGGGCACAGCCACCACGACTACCCGGCCACCGACGTCTTCGCTGCCCGGGGTTGCGCGGTCGTGTCGCCAGTGACCGGAGTCATCGACGAGGTCTCGACGGTCGACCGGTGGAGCTCACCGACCAACTACGGAGGCGACCGCGGAGGCCTGTCGTTCTCCGTCATAGGTCGCGACGGCGTCCGCTACTACGGATCGCACCTGGCGACGGTGAAGGTTCGCCCCGGCCAGCGCGTCAGCGCGGGCCAGCAGGTCGGCACGGTAGGCAACACCGGCTCGGCGCGCGGCACCTCCCCGCACCTGCACTTCGGGTTGTCCTGGCCGACGAGACCTGGCATCTGGTGGGTACGGCGAGGCGAGGTGCCGCCGTGGAGCTACCTCGACAGCTGGCGTGCCGGCGGGTCGAGGTCACCGGTGACCGCAGTCCAGGCTCGGCACCGGCAAGAGGGTGACGTCCCGAGGTGCACCGCCGCCTGCTGACTGGCCCGTCAGACCGCGTTGCGGAGCACCGCCCAGCCGAAGGCGACCCCCAGGACCGCGCCGGGACCCCAGCGCGGGAGGGCGATGCTGCATGTGCGCCCGCGCAGTCCGGCGACGCACCAGCGCAGCAGCAGCCACAGGAGCAGGGGCGCGAGCAGCAGCATCAGCGCGTTGTCCTGCCAGGCGTGCCTGACATTCCCGTGCAGCAGGTCATAGGTCATGCGGGTCGCACCGCAGGCAGGGCAGAGCCAGCCGGTGAGCAGTCGGAACGGGCACACGGGAAGCAGGTGGCCCGGCTGGTGGGGGTCAGTGCCGTAGAGGTAGACAGCCCCGGCTGCCCCGGCCGCGAGGACTGCGGCCGGGGCGAGCGCGGTGCGACGGAGCAGGTCAGGCACGCAGGACAAAGCCCTTGGAGTCGGTGCGGTCGTCCTTGACCAAGAACAAGATGCCGTCGATCAGCGACCAGATGCCCAGACCGCCGCAGGTGAACAGCTGGGCCAGCGCGATGCCGATGTGCCCGGTGTAGAAGCGCCCGACGCCAAGGCCGCCGACCAGGATCTGCAGCAGTCCGGCGATGAGCTTCGACTTGCTCGACAGCGGGCGACCGAACTGGTCCCGCCCGTACGGCGCCGCGGGGTCGACCCCGCCGTACCCGGGCGGCGGCGGGTAGGCCGGCGGAGGCGGCGGGGTCTTGTCGAACGGGTTCTGCTCGGTCATGGACACGCTCCGGGTGCTTGGGGCCGAGGATCGGCGTCGGCATCCTTGCAGACTCAAGGCAGCTGGAAGCCTCCCGCGCGGCGCAGCGCGGCATCTGAAACGCTGCGGCCAGGAGGTGGCAGATGGATCTGCTCTACACGGCAGTGGCAACGGCACGCGGGGGTCGCGAGGGCGAGGTCGTCTCCGACGACGGTGTCCTGGACCTGATGCTCGCCCACCCGAAAGAGCTCGGAGGCCCGGGGGGTGACACGACCAATCCTGAGCAGCTGATGGCTGCGGGCTGGGCGGCCTGCTTCCACTCGGCGCTCAAGCGTCTGGCCGGTAAGGACAAGATCGACGTGACCGGGTCCTCGGTGACCGCCCGCGTGAGCCTGGGCATCGAGGAACACCACTTCGGGCTGGCGGCGACGCTCATCGGGGCCTTCCCGACGTTGGACGAGGCTTCGGGGGAAGACCTCATGAAGCGCGCCCACGAGGTGTGCCCCTTCTCCCGTGCGATGCGCGGCAACGTCGAACCGCACTTGCAGGTCGCGCCCTAGCAGTTCCACACGGCGTGCAGATCCCCTGAAAACACAGGGGTTTTTGTCAGTGCCGAGTCGTAGCGTCATGGCATGGATCTTGCTGTTTTGACGAAGGACGCGTTGCGGGAAGCCGTCACCACGTGGGCTGGGCGGGTCGCCGCTGGCGAGGCGACGCTGCTGTCGCTGATCGGTGAGCTCGATGCGCGTGAGGCATGGGCCGAGCACGGCGTCACCTCGTGCGCGCACTGGCTGAGCTGGAAGGTGGGGCTCTCGCTCACCACCGCCCACGAGAAGGTCCGCGTCGCCCGTGCCCTACGGGAGCTCCCGCTGACCCACGCCGCGATGAGCGAAGGGCGGCTGTCCTACGCCCAGGTCCGGGCCGTGACCCGCATCGCCACCCCCGCAGACGAGCAGTGTTGGGTCGAGCCGGCCCGGCACCGCGGAGATATGCGCCAGTTTATCCGGTTTGTCCGCGAGTTTTGCCCGTAAGCGTCACACATCGGCAGTTCGTCCGTACCTCCTATGCGGCCACACCTCGGAGCAGCGAGGTTGCCTGGAGCCGCAAGGTAACAAAACACCACCCTCAGGTGTGTACTACCCGTAGGGGTCCAACCGGACGGCACGAACCACGGCTCAATTCCGAGCTGGCGGTAGGTGAGCGCTCGAACGAGAGAAGACACGTGAAGCGACTTCCTGTCACCCAGTTCCTCAAGGTCAGCGGCTTGACGGCCCTCGCGGCCTCCACCGTTCTGCTGACCTCGACCCCCGCCAACGCAGTCGGCGATACACCCGCCGCGGGCGTGTCACTCGTCTCGGGCATCGCCTTCCAGCAGTACTGCCAGGTGGCCCTGGTCAACGTGGGCGTCGGCGGCGCGGGCGGCCTGACCTACCAGATCGCAGCGGAGGGCTCCGCTGTGGGCACCAACGTGCTCAACACCTCGATCGGGTGCAAGATCTACCAGGACGGGGCGACCCGCTACCTGAAGAACAGCAACTTCACCCCCGGTGGCGCCGCCGTCCTCAGCGACTCGTGGACGACCTACAGCCTCAGCTCGCTGAAGATCTGCGCTCAGACCAGGGCGTTCGTGTCGTCCGGGGCCACTGTTCTGGGTGGCTGGTCCGGCCAGAATGGGCTGCCTTGCACCTTCTGAGATCCAAGAATGGGGCCGGTAGCAAGCTACGGGCCCTGTGTGGATTGCTCACTCTCGTGAGCGCGGTTTGTGCTGCGCCGGCTAGCGCCGGCGCAGCACGCACTGCGTTGCCTTTGCTGACCGGGACGTCGGTCCTCTCAGCGCCTGGTACCGGGTATGTCCGGGTGCGGGTCGATAAGCCGTTCCTCATGCCGGAGTGGCGCGCGCCGAACGGCCCTGAGCCGGACGTGCAGATCAGCGACCTCGCCCACTTCTCTGCCCTCATGCTCGTGGCTGAGCGCGCGATTGTTGTAGAGGGGGTTCCTGAGCATCCGGACATCATGGTCTTCAACCTGCCGACCGGGACCGCCAAGCGCCTCTTCTTGAACTGGGCGCTTCCGGCTTCGACCACGCCGAATCGGCAGGTTGTGCCAGCTGGCGACTACCGGCTGTACGTGGTGGCCAGCAAGCCTCAGCGCATCGTGTGGCGATTGCCACTTTCAGGTGGGAGTCGCGTCCTGCAGGTCATCTCCCGGCCCGCAAGCGCCAAGGTGGCGACGGCGAGCGCACCGACTCTGGCCGCAACAGGGCTGACTACGCCAACGATCTACCTCGAATCGACATTTCGTGTTGGGAAGGTCGGCGCGCTGTTGGGCTTTACTTGGTTCATAGGCCGTCAGGTGGGCGATCATGTTCAGAGCGAACACTGCATGGAGGCGGCGTCGGAGACCGACGCGGTAGCCACAGCTGGGCTTGCTGTTGGCTACTGCCCCAACGGATACAGCTCCATTCCCGTTGTTCCGCGCTACGCGATCGGCACCGTGCCTGACGTGTCAGCCAGGGGTAGTGAATCCGTTGTGTACACCTCCCTCGCGATGACCTACAACCGGCCCGCCAAGATCAATTCTGACATCCTGCCCGACGTGAGGGTCAAGCAAAGCGTCCAAACCACCGGGCTTGTCGATCACGCTGCCGCTATCCAGATCTGGTACACCCTGGACTGAGCCGGTCGCTGGTGCCTGCGACCGGCGCTCATTCGGTGCTGGACCCGCCTTGACGGTATCTTGCCTATCGTTTGTGGAACCTGATCTTGCTGTGCAGCCACCACCACAGCTACCTGCACGACAACGGCTACCAGCTCACCCTGCACCCCGACCGCACCCTCACCGTCCGCAACGCCGACGGCAAGCTCCTCGAACACCACCCCACCGCCACCGAGTCTTCCGCGGAAGACCTCCCCGACGTCCGACCCGACACCCTGCCCACCCCATGGCAGGGCGAACGCATCGACCTCGGCTACGTCGTCAACGTCCTGCTCGCCCACGCCGCCTGAGCCAGGGGCTAGGGCAGGACCTGCTCGCCCTTGCCGACGACGGTCACGCCACCGTCGGTCACGACGAAGCCGCGGGCCCGATCGATGGCCGCGTCCAGGCCGATCGAGGCCCCCGGATGCACGATGACGTTCTTGTCGAGGATGGCCCGGCGTACCACTGCGTCCTGGCCGATCTCCGCGCCATGCAGCACGACTGACTCCTCGACATGCGCCCCCGAATGGACGCGCACTCCCGGAGACAGCACCGACCGCCGTACGGTGCCTCCGGAGACGATCACGCCCTGGGACACCAGCGAGTCCACGGCACTGCCGGTCCGGCCCGGCTCCTCGAGCACGAACTTCGCGGGCGGCAGCGAGGGGACCGAGGTCAGGATCGGCCAGTGCCTGTTGTAGAGGTTGAAGACCGGGTGCACCGACACCAGGTCCATGTGCGCGTCGTGGTAGCTGTCGAGGGTCCCCACGTCGCGCCAGTAGCCGCGGTCGCGTTCGGTGGAGCCGGGCACCTCGTTGTCGGCGAAGTCGTAGACCTCGGCGGCGCTCTTGGACACCATCATCGGGATGATGTTGCCGCCCATGTCGTGCACCGAGCCCTCGTCACCGGCGTCGAGCTTCACCGCCTCCAACAGGGCCTCGGTCGAGAAGACGTAGTTGCCCATGGAGGCGAAGACGGTGTCGGGGTCGTCAGGCAGGCCCGGGGGGTCTTCGGGCTTTTCGAGGAAGCCGT